>DASRSC010000250.1:0-4491 GCA_035695525.1 Pseudonocardia sp.
TCCGTGTCGTCGACATCCACGCCGGCAGCCCGCAACATGTCGACGGTCATCTCGATGTGCGGCAGCGACGGCACGGGCTTGCCGTCGTGGTGCACGGTGACCCCCTTGTCGTAGCGGGCACCGGACAGCAGCAGCCCGGACACGAACTGGGATGACGCCGATGCGTCGATCACCACGTCGCCGCCGGGGAGCGCACCGGTGCCGTGCAGCGTGAACGGCAGCCGGTCGCCGTCCACCTGCGCACCCAGGGCGCGCAGCGCGTCGAGCACCGTGCCCATCGGCCGTTCCTGTGCCCGCGGGTCGCCGTCGAACGCGACCGGGCCGTCGGCCAATGCCGCTGCGGGCGGCACGAACCGCATGACGGTGCCGGCGAGCCCGCAGTCCACCGCTCCGCCGCCCCGCAGGCCATCGTGCGGGGCGAAGGCCACCCGCTCGCCGTCCACCTCGAGCGGGACGCCGAGCGCGCGCATGGCGCCGACCATCAGCGCCGTGTCACGGGTGGCTGGGGCCCCGGCCACGACCGCCGCACCTCCGGAGAGGGCGGCCAGCAGCAGGGCCCGGTTGGTCACGGACTTGGACCCGGGTACGGCCACGCGGCCGCGTACGGGGCCGGGAGCGAGCGGCGCGGGCCAGGTGGCGGTCACGCCGCAATGATTCCCCATGGCCGCCAGCATGCCGGTCAGGAGGCCGCTGGCCCCGCCGCCGCGCACTGGAAACAGGTGTCGACGACCACCCGTACCGCCGTGCGCCGGTCGCCGGTGCGCCAGGCGACGGCGAGCTCGGCGGGCGGCAGGTCGAGCACGGGGATGTGTACGAGGTCGTCCCGGCCGTAGATCTCGGCGTTCCCGGCCGCCACCAGCACCACGCCGCAGCCGGCTGCGACGACCTCGAAGGACTCGTCGGCCGTGGCGGCCTCGGCCGCGATCCGCGGCGGGGACGTCCGCCGGTCGGCAGCGAGCCAGAAGTCGCGCATCGGGCCGGCCGAGGCGGGCAGCGCGACGAACGGCTCGTCCTGGATGTCGCTCCACCGCACGGCGGGCCGGTCAGCGAGCCGGTGGCCGACCGGAAGCGTCACCCAGCGGTCCTCGGTGGCGATGATCCGCGTGGAGAGGCCCGCGGCGACCGGCAGCCACGCGACAGCGACGTCGACCCCGCCGCCCGCGAGACCCACCGCCGGGTCGTCCCACGGAACCTGCCGGAACTGCAACCCCCACCCCGGGAGTCGCGCACCCATCGTCGCGGTGATGGCCGGGACGAGCCCCCGGCCGATGCGGGTGTGGAAGCCGACGGTGAGCATCCGTTCGTCGGCGGTCGCGGCGGCCCGGACGTCCTCGACCGCACCGTCCCACTCGGCGATCAGTCGGCGGGCGCGTGGAAGGAGTGCCTGCCCTGCTGCCGTGAGCGCCACCTGGCGGGGTCGCCGGGTGAACAGCTCCGCCCGCAGCTGCGTCTCCAGCTGCCGGATCTGCTTGCTCAGCGCCGGCTGCGAGACGAACAGGCGCTCGGCAGCCCGGGTGAAGCTCAGCTCCTCGGCCACGGCGATGAAGTAGCGCACATCCTGCAGGCGCACATCCATAGCCACAGGTTATGGCAACAGGTCTTGGACGCACGTCTGTCGGGGGCGAACGCTCGTGGATGTGCGAGCCATCGTTCACGATCCCGCCGCAGGGCTGCGGCACACCGATGTCCCCGACCCCGATCCCCGCCCCAGCGAGCTCTTGCTCGACGTGCGGGCCGCAGCGCTGAACTTCCTCGACGTCGCCTACCACGACGAGCTCTTCGCTCCTGGCGCCGTGCTCGGTGTCGACGCCGCCGGGGTGGTGCTCGCGCCGGCGGCGGACGGTTCCGGGCCGCCCGCAGGCAGTCGCGTCGTCACGTTTGCTCTGGGCGGGGCGTGGGCGCAGCGCCGGGCCGCGGCCACCGCGGACGCGGCCGTCGTGCCGGACGGGGTGGACCTTGCCGTGGCAGCGGCGCTGCCGGCGGCCGGGGTCACCGCGCTCCACGCCGTACGGCGGCTGGGTCCGCTGCTCGGCCGCCGCGTGCTCGTGACCGGGGCGTCCGGGGGCGTGGGCCGGTACGCCGTCCAGCTCGCGGCGCGGGCCGGGGCCGACGTCGTCGCGGCGGTCGGTAACCCGGGGCGTGCGTGCGGCCTGGTCGAGCTGGGGGCGCGGCAGGTGGTCACCGACCTGGCCGACGTGACGATGCCCGTGCACGGCGTGCTCGACAACGTCGGTGGTCCGCTGCTCGCGGAGGCCTTCGCGCTGCTCGCCGAGGATGGCCTCGCGCTGAGCATCGGGCAGGCGTCCCGGCAACCGACCACGATCGACTTCGAGCAGGAGCGCAGGCGCGGAGGCGGCAGGCGGCTGGAGCCATTCACCGTCCCGTCCGGCATCGGCCCCGACCTGGCGGTGCTGCTCGACCTCGTCGAACGCGGGCAGCTCGATTCCCAGATCGGCTGGCGCGGCTCCTGGCTCCGTGCTGCCGACGCCGCAGAGGCACTGCTCGCCCGGCAGGTGCCGGGCAAGGCCGTACTCGAGATCGGGTGACCGCGATGGAACTGGGTGTCCACGGTTTGAACGCGAAGGCGGCGGTGTCGCCCGCGGTGACGGCCCGCCTGGCGAGGCTCGCGGAGGAGCTCGGGTACCGGTCGTGGTGGGTGGGCGAGCACGTCGTGGTTCCGAGCCCGCGCACGCCGGCGACACCGATCGATCCGCGCGACCCGATGCTCGACCCGCTCGTGCACCTGGCGTACGTGGCCGCCCTGACCAGCCAAATCGAGCTGGGCACCGCGGTGATCATCCTCCCGCAGCGCAACCCTGTGGTGCTGGCGAAGCAGGCCGCGAGCCTCGACGTGCTGAGCGGCGGGCGGCTGCTGCTCGGCGTGGGGGCGGGGTACCTGGAGCCGGAGATGACGGCGGTGGGCGTCCCGATGGCGGATCGCGGCGCGCGCACCGACGAGTACCTCGACGCCATGACCGAGCTCTGGGGCTCGCCCGCACCCGCCTACAAGGGCCGCTTCGTCGGGTTCGCCGACGTGGACGCGCACCCGCGGCCGGAGCGGCCGGGCGGGCCACGGATCGTCGTCGGTGGCCGCAGCCGGGCCGCCTACCGCCGGGCGGTCACCCGCGGCCACGGGTTCTTCGGCACCGGATCGGTCGAGGATCTGGCCGGGGACATCGCGGGACTGCGCCGGACGGTGGCGGAGGTCGAGCGGCCCGCGCGGCTCGGCCGGCTGGAGATCACGGCGATGCCGCTGGGGCCTGTCGATTCCGCCACCGCCACCCGCTACGCCGACCTGGGCGTCGACCGGCTCGTCGTCTACCCGCTCCCGTTCGAGGACCCCGACGACATCGCCCGGTTCCTGGAGCACCACGCCGACCTCGCGCGCTGATCGGTGCGACGATGGGGACATGTGCGGCCGATACGCCTCCATCAAGGCCCCCGCCGACCTCGCCGACGAGTTCCGGGCGGTCGACGCCACCGACGGCGCTGCGACGGCGGACTACAACGTGGCGCCCACCAAGCAGATCGTCACCGTCGTGGAGCGGCACCCACGCGACGTCGACGGCACGCCCGATCCGGATCGCACCGAGCGCACGCTCCGGATGGTCCGCTGGGGACTGGTGCCGTCCTGGGCCAAGGACCCCAAGGCGGGCGCCCGCATGATCAACGCCCGGTCGGAGTCGGCGGCGACGAAGCCCGCGTTCCGCCGGGCACTGAACGCGCGGCGGTGCCTGATCCCCGCCGACGGCTGGTTCGAGTGGCAGCGGGGGCCGGAACACAAGCAGCCGTACTACACCCACTACTCCGACGGCAGCTCGCTCGCGATGGCGGGGCTCTGGGAGTTCTGGAAGCCGAAGGACGACCCCGACGGCCAGTACCCCGACGGGCTCGTGACGGCCACGGTGCTGACCACCGAGGCGGTCGGACCGCTCGCGCAGGTGCACGACCGGATGCCGCTGGTGCTGCCGGCCTCGGCGTGGGACGCCTGGCTCGACCCGGATGCGCACGCGGACTCCGACGCGGTGGCGGCGCTGCTGCGGCCCCCGTCGGAGCAGCTGGTGGCGAACCTGGAGCTGCGGCCGGTGTCGCCGCTGGTCAACAGTGTGCGCAACAACGGCCCCGAGCTGCTCGACCCGCTCTCGCCGAGGGACGTCCGCGAGCCGCTGCAGCTGGACCTGCTGGCCGGGCCGAACCCGAAGTGAGCCCGGTGATCGCCATAGGTCGCACACCAGCGCCACGATCGGGGCGCTCCCGTGCGGTCCGTGCCGATCACGTCGGGGCGCGGCCGTGAGCACCGAGGTCGGGACGCCGCACGGCCCCGCCCGGATCGCCCGGCACGACGCCGACGGCGATGCCACGGCCGTGCTCCTGCTCGGACATGGCGCGGGCGGTGGGGTGGGCGCACCGGACCTGCTCGCTGCGGCGGGCACCGCTGTCGCGGCCGGAGTACATGTCGTGCTGGTCGAGCAGCCCTACCGCGTCGCCGGT
>DASRSC010000251.1:0-16195 GCA_035695525.1 Pseudonocardia sp.
GCCCTCGATGAGCCCGGGAACGTCGGCCACGACGAACTCCGTCGTGTCGTCGACCCGCACGACGCCGAGCGACGGCTCGAGCGTGGTGAACGGATAGTCGGCGATCTTCGGACGGGCTGCGGAGAGCGCCGCGACGAGCGAGGACTTGCCCGCCGACGGGAACCCGACGAGGCCGACGTCGGCCATCGACCGCAGCTCGAGCACCAGGTCGCGGTTCTCTCCCGGCTCGCCGAGCAGCGCGAACCCGGGAGCCTTGCGAGCCGCCGAGGCGAGCGCGGCGTTGCCCAGCCCGCCGCGGCCGCCCTCGGCGGCGACGAAGCGGGTGCCGACCCCGACGAGGTCGGCGATGATCTCGCCCTCGGTGTCGAACACCACTGTGCCGTCGGGCACCTGCAGTTCGAGGTCCTCGGCGTTGGCGCCCGCCCGGAAGCCGCCCTGGCCCTGCTTGCCGTTGCGAGCCATCGCGTGCGGGCGGTGGTGGAAGTCGAGCAGGGTGTGCACGCCGGGGTCGACGACGAGCACGACCGAGCCGCCCCGTCCGCCGTTGCCGCCATCGGGACCGCCGAGCGGCTTGAACTTCTCGCGGTGCACGGAGGCGCAGCCGTTGCCGCCCGCCCCCGCGGTGGCGTGTAGCACCACCCGGTCCACGAACTTCGACATCGACTTCTCCTCACACACGACAACGGCGGGCCGCCCCGAGGGCGGCCCGCCGTGTTCAGAACTTGGGTGGTGCCGACCTCAGACCGAGGCCGGCACGATGTTCACGACCTTGCGGCCGCGGGTGTAACCGAACTCGACGGCGCCTTGGACGAGGGCGAACAACGTGTCGTCGCCGCCCCGCCCGACACCGGTACCCGGGTGGAACTTGGTGCCGCGCTGGCGGACGATGATCTCGCCCGCGCCCACGACCTGGCCGCCGAAGCGCTTCACGCCGAGGCGCTGTGCGTTGGAGTCGCGCCCGTTGCGCGAGCTGGACGCACCCTTCTTGTGTGCCATGGCTGCGTCTCCCTACTTCGCGATGCCGGTGACCTGGACCTTCGTCAGGGGCTGACGGTGCCCCTGGCGCTTGTGGTACCCGGTCTTGTTCTTGAACTTGTGGATACGGATCTTCGGGCCCTTGGTGTGCTCGACGACCGTGGCGGTGACTGACGCGGCGGCCAGCGCCTCCGCATCGGTGGTGACGTCGTCGCCGTCCACCAGGAGCAGAGCCGGAAGGCTGACCTCCGCGCCGGGCTTACCGTCGATCTTCTCGACGGTGAGCACGTCATCGACGGCCACCTTGTACTGCTTACCGCCGGTCTTGACGATCGCGTACATCGACGCACTGCTCCTAGCTCGGGGGACGAAGCACAGAACTCTGTCCTCTTCTTAGCTCTGCGCGGGCCGCATCAGCCGATGAACGGAGTGCGGCGCAGGACTCCCAGGGTACGGAAGGGTTTCGGGGAGGGTCACACCGGGTCTCCCCCGCTCTCCCCGGTGCCGTCGGTGACGGGCGGGCCGGCCGGGCGGGATGCCGCGCGGCGGGTGCGCCGGGGCCGCGTGGCCCCGGTCGGGGCGGGCTGCGGCGGGGCCGCGACGGGCGTTGCGGGCTCGCTCGAGGCCGTGCGTGCAGCCGGGACCGTGACCACGGCCGCGACCGGAGCGTCCCCGGCGACCGGAGCGGGCGCGCCCGCCGTGCGGGTGACGCGGCCACGCCGCTGGCGGGGCCGCGGCTGCGCGTGCTGCTCGGAGTCGGCAGCAGCGGAGCCTGCCTCGGGAGAGGCCACCACCGGAGAGTCGGCCACAGGAGGGCCTGCCACTGCGGAGCCGGCCACCGGAGAGTCGGCCACAGCGGAGTCGGCCACAGCGGCGGCGGTCGGTGAGGCGGCGGCCGGTGCGGCCTGCTCCGCGATCGACCGCTCGACGACGACCTCCTCGACCGCGTCGGCGACGACGTCGACCGGACGCGCCTGCGGGGACGTCTCGACGACGCCCCGACGCGCGATCCTGCGACCACCGGTGCGGCGACCGGTGGGAACGGGCACCTCGACGACCGCCGGCTCGACCGCGGGAGCGTCGATGACCGGCGCATCGGGAGCCTCGGCGACCGGGACGTCGGCCACGGCGGGGGCCTCCACGACCACGGGGTACGCAGCCTCGACCACCGGCGCCGGAGCGCCGACCCCGACCTCGGCATCGGACGTGTTGGTGTCGACCCGCACACCGTTCTGCTGGCCACCGTTCTGCTGGCCACCGTTGTACTGGCCGCCGCTGTGCTGGTCGCCGTGGCCGTTGCGCTCCTCGCTGTCACCGCGCCGACCCCGGCTGCGCGACCGGCGGCCGGGCGCGTCCCGGTCGGAGCGGTCGCCGCGGTCCGAGCGATCGTGCCCAGAGTCGCCCTTCTCGAGGGTCTGCTCGGCGTTGACGATCACGCCCCGCCCGCGGCAGTGCTCGCACGGCGTGGAGAAGTGCTCGAGGAGCCCTCCGCCCACGCGCTTGCGGGTCATCTGCACGAGGCCGAGCGAGGTGACCTCCGCCACCTGGTGGCGGGTCCGGTCGCGGGCCAGGCACTCGGTGAGGCGCCGCAGCACGAGGTCGCGGTTGGCCTCGAGCACCATGTCGATGAAGTCGATGACGATGATGCCGCCGATGTCGCGCAGCCGGAGCTGGCGCACGACCTCCTCGGCCGCCTCCAGGTTGTTGCGGGTGACCGTCTCCTCGAGGTTGCCGCCGGACCCGGTGAACTTGCCGGTGTTGACGTCGATGACCGTCATCGCCTCTGTGCGGTCGATCACCAGCGTGCCGCCGGAGGGCAGCCAGACCTTGCGGTCCAGCCCCTTGAGCAGCTGCTCGTCGATCCGGTACTCGGCGAACACGTCCGATGGGCCGACATGGCGGTGCAACCGGTCGGCGAGCTCGGGAGCGACGTGCCCCACGTAGTTCTGCAATGTGTCCCAGGCGTCGTCGCCCTCGGCGATGAGCCGGGTGAAGTCCTCGTTGAACTGGTCTCGGACGACCTTGAGGAGCAGGTCGGGCTCCTCGTAGAGCAGCACCGGGGCCTTGGGCTTGTTCGGGCCCGTCTGCTCGGCCTTGGTCTTGACGACCTCCCACTGCGCCTGCAGGCGCCGGACGTCGCGCTCCAGCGCCTCGTGGCTGACGCCCTCCGAGGCCGTGCGGATGATCACTCCGGCCTCGCTGGGGACGATCTCCTTGAGCATGTCCTTGAGCCGCTTGCGCTCGACGTCGGGCAGCTTGCGGCTGATCCCGGCGGCGCCGCCGGACGGCACGTAGACGAGGAAGCGGCCCGCCAGGCTGATCTGCGTGGTGAGCCGGGCACCCTTGTGCCCGATGGGGTCCTTGGTGACCTGCACGAGCACGCTGTCGCCGCTGGAGAGCGCCTGCTCGATGCGACGGGCCTTGCCGCCCAGACCGGCGGCGTCCCAGTCGACCTCGCCGGCGTACAGCACGGCGTTGCGGCCGCGGCCGATGTCGACGAACGCGGCCTCCATGCTCGGCAGCACGTTCTGGACCCGGCCGAGGTAGATGTTGCCGACCATGGACGGCCCGGTGCCGCCGTGGTCGGTGACGAAGTGCTCGACGAGTACGTCGTCCTCGAGCACGGCGATCTCGACGCGGTCGCCCCGCTCGCGCACGACCATCGAGCGGTCGACGGACTCACGACGGGCCAGGAACTCGGCCTCGGACAGGATCGGGACGCGACGGCGGCCCGCGTCCCGACCGTCGCGACGGCGCTGACGCTTGGCCTCGAGCCGGGTGGAGCCGCGGACGCTCTGCACGCCGTCGCCGCCCCCGTCGGCGCTGTCGTCCGAACGCTGCTCACGGGGCTGACGCACCCGCACGACGGTGTTCGGCGGGTCGGGCTCGTCGGCCGTGTCGGCGGTATCGGCGCCGTCGTCAGCCGATCCACGCCGGCGGCGACGCCGACGGCGACGGCGCGAGCCGCCGGCCTCGTCGTCGCTCTCGCGGTCGCTGTCCTCGTCCTGGTCGGAACCCGACTCGGCCCCGGCGCCCGCGGCGCCGGCCGCGGTGGTGTCGACGGAGACGGCCTCGTCGGAGTCGTCGGAGTCGTCGGAGTCGTCGCCGCTCTCGTCGTCGAAACCGTCGCTGCCGCGGCCCCGACCCCGGCCCCGGCGGCCACGGCGCCTGCGCCTGCGGGCACCGTCGTCGGAGTCGTCGGAGTCGTCGCCGTCGGTGGCGGCGGGAGCGGGCTCGGCGACGCGCTCCTCTACAGGAGCGTCGGTACTGACAGGAGACAGCTCGGTCTCATCGGAGACGGGGGTCGCCTCCGGCTCGGCTCCACGGCGGCGAGTGCGTGCAGGCCGGGTGGGCGGCTGGAACAGCGGGGTGGGGGGTGCGAACACCGGAGCGAGCGGGGCGGCCTCCTCGACGGGGGCCTCCTCGACCGCGGCCTCGGCAGGCTCGGCGGCGGGCTCGGGGTCGGCCGACCGAGCCGCGGTGGCCGGCACGAGCGCGGTGACGACCTGCTCGGCCACCTTGCGGTCGATGCTGGACTGCGCGCTGCGCCCCGCCTCGCCCAGGTCGGCCAGCACGGCGAGGACCTCGCGGCTGGTGCGCCCGAGCACCTTGGCCAGCGCATGCACCCGCATCTTCGCGGGCAGGTCGTCCAGGACGGGTACGGTGACCGGCCCGCCGGTGGTACCGGCGGGCGAATCGTTATTCGACATTCAGCTCCTCCGCCCCCGGGCGCCTCCGGAGGGAGGCGGCCGCGCAGGGACACGTGCAGTTCTTTCTCTCCGCGCGGTGCGCGCGACGAGCAATCCTTTGGTCTCGCTCCGCCCCGGGGGGCGGCTCGTTGCTCGACGGCGTGCCGTGACCGGCAGGGGCGCCGGTGCGCCGGGAGCCGACCCGCCCGTTCAGGCGCGGGTGGTGACCCGGTCGGAACCGAGTGGGTCGGCCAAGTCGCCTCGATGGTCGAGCAGGCCCTGCGCCATCCGGGTGGCCTTCGCGGGCACCGGCGACTTGAGGCCTGCGACAACGTCGAGTGCACCCAACACGTCATCGGGTCGAACGGCGGGTGTCGTGTGCCGTACAACCGCCGTCATTATCGCACAGACTGCCCCCTGATCGGGGGGTGTCGACAGTGAGCCACCCGACGTAGCCCCCGGAGCGTTGGCGTCCCGGCTCACCTCGGCGTGCACGAGCGCCGCCCTGACGTCGATCTGGCGCCGTCCGGACGGCGTGACGCGTTCGACGACGATGGACTCCTCGGCCAGCAGCGCCGCGAGCGCCGCCCGCAGGGCGTCCGGCGCCACCCCGGGCAGCTCGATCACCCAGCGGCTGCCGTCGATCCGTTCGGCCAGCGCGGTACCGCAGGCCACCGCGGCGTCGAGCACGTCGAGCCCGTCGGGCAGTGCCGCGTCGAGCGCGGTGACGAGCGCCGCCGGATCGACCTCCCTGGTCAGACCGATCTCCAGGTACTCCGCCTCGCTGGCCGAGCCGGTGGGCGCCGCGCCGATCCAGGACAGCCGCGGGTGCGGGCTGAACCCGTGGGAGTGGGCCACCGGCACCCCTGCCCGCCGCACGGCGCGCTCGAAGCTGCGCGCCACGTCCCGGTGGGAGAGGAAGCGCAGCCTGCCCCGTTTGGCGAAGCGCAGCCGGATGCGCTGCACGGTGGGAGGGGCGGGGTTCGCCGCCTCCCCGGGACGCACGCGGGCCATGGAGCCAGCCTACGAGCACCGGCCTGGCGGCCACCCCGTGGGCAGCCCGGGAGCACGGTCCGGACGACGGCAGGGACCGCGCGCGGCCCACCCCGCGAAACGAGCGGCGCGCGGCCCGCAACGTCAGAGCACGTCCTCCAGTCGGATGGGCAGGCGCCGGAACCGGCGTCCCGTTGCGTGGTGGACCGCGTTGGCGATGGCGCCTGCGACGCCGACCATGGAGACCTCGCCCAGCCCCTTGGTGGGCGAGCTCGTCGTCCGCGAGAACCTCCACCTCGTCGTCCGGGGCCTCGAGGTGCTGGCCGAACTGGGTGGCGGAGCGCACGGGGCCGCGACCCGCGGGACACGGCAGTGCGCGCGTTCACCGGGGCCGGGCTCGGCGTGAGCATGCGCGTGCTCCTCGACGCGGCGCAGGAGCCTGGGGGCGATCCCGCGCAGGCGCTCGACGAGGCGCTCGCCCTCCTCGATGCCGGGCTACCGCTCTGACCGTCCTACTGCGGCGGCGTCGGGAGGGTGGACGGGTCGAGCATCAGCATCTGTTCCCCCGCGGGGACGAAGCCCGCCCGCCGGTAGAACGCGGTACTTCCCCCGGTGGGAGCCAGCAGCAGCCGTCGGTAGCGGCGATCACGGGCGTGCTCCAGCGCCGCGGCCAGCAGGGCGGCAGGCACGCCCCCGTCGGCGAACGACGCGAGCACGAAGGCGTTGCCCACGTGCCCGATCCGGCCGCTGCGCGCACCCGGGCGGGGCATGTGCACGATCTCCACCACGTTGATCGAACCGACCGCGGTGAAGCCGCTGCGCGCCGACCCGACCTCGGCCAGCCAGAACGTCCGCCGCGGCAGCTCGACGCGCCACCACTGTTCGAACGCGGCCTCGAAACCCGGGTCCTCGACCGGCCGCCCCGTGCGCTCCTCGAGCCATGTGCGGCGCAGCCGCGCCAGTGCGGCTACGTCGCGCTCGTCGGCGACACGTATTCCGACCTGCGGACCGGAACCGGCGCGATCAGACACTCGTGCCCGGGCCCCCGGACACGGGGTTCACGACGGTCAGCGGGAGCAAGGTGGTGCCGCTGGGCCCGACCTCGATGTCCGTGCCGGTGGAAGGGCAGACACCGCAGTCGAAGCACGGCGTCCAGCGGCAGTCGTCCTGCTCCCGGCCGGAGAGGGCGTCCTGCCAGTCGTCCCAGAGCCAGTCCCGCTCCAGGCCGGAGTCGAGGTGGTCCCACGGCAGCACCTCGTCGCGACCGCGCTCACGCGTGGTGAACCAGTCGAGCGAGACGCCCAGCGGCTCCAGCTCGGCCGCGGCGGCACCCGTCCAGCGCTCGTAGGAGAAGTGCTCGCTCCAGCCGTCGAACCGCCCACCGTCGCGCCACACCCGCTCGATCACGCGGCCGACGCGCCGGTCACCGCGCGCGAGCAGGCCTTCGATGAGCGAGGGCTGCCCGTCGTGATAGCGCATCCCGACGTTGCGGCCCAGCTTCCGATTGCTGTTGACCGCCGCCCGCAGCTTGCGCAGCCGCTCGTCGACGACCTCGGGGTGCGCCTGGGCGGCCCACTGGAACGGGGTGTGCGGCTTCGGCACGAAGCCGCCGATCGAGATGGTGCAGCGGATGTCGTTGTGCCCGGACGCCGCGCGGCCCGCCTGGATCACGCGGTGCGCCATTCCGGCGATCTCCAGGACGTCCTCGTCCTCCTCGGTGGGCAGCCCGCACATGAAGTACAGCTTCACCTGCCGCCAGCCCTGCGCGAACGCCTCGCTGACGGTGCGGATCAGGTCCTCCTCCGACACCATCTTGTTGATCACGCGCCGGATCCGCTCGGACCCGCCCTCCGGCGCGAATGTCAGCCCGGAGCGGCGGCCGTTGCGGGAGATCTCGTTGGCGAGGTCGATGTTGAACGCATCGACGCGCGTGCTCGGCAGCGACAACGACGTGTTCGTGCCCTCATACCGGTCGGCAAGGCCCTTCGTGATCTCCGCGATCTCCGAGTGGTCGGCGCTTGACAACGACAGCAGCCCGACCTCGTCGAACCCGCTCGCGCGCACTGCCGAGTCGACCATCTCCCCGATCCCTGCCAAGGTCCGCTCGCGAACCGGCCGGGTGATCATTCCCGCCTGGCAGAAACGGCAGCCGCGGGTGCACCCGCGGAAGATTTCAACGCTGGCCCGCTCGTGCACCGTCTCGGCCATCGGCACCAACGGCTTCTTCGGGTAGGGCCATGCGTCGAGGTCGGTGGTGGTGCGCTTGGTGACGGAGCGCGGCACGCGCTCGTCCACCGGCGCGACCGACGCGATCTCGCCGTCGTCGCCGTAGGACACGGCATAGAGCGACGGGACGTAGCAGCCGTCGGTGGCGGCGAGGCGCAGCAACAGCTCGCGCCTGCCCCCTGGCCTGCCGGCCGCCTTCCACTCCTTGACGACGCCGGTGATCTCTCCGACCACCTCCTCGCCGTCGCCGATCGCGGCAACGTCGACGAAGTCGGCTATTGGTTCCGGGTTGAACGCGGCGTGGCCGCCGGCCACCACGACCGGATGGTCGATCCCGCGGTCGATCGCGTGCAGCGGGATACCGGCGAGGTCGAGCGCGGTGAGGAGGGTGGTGTAGCCGAGCTCGGTGGAGAAGCTCACGCCGAGCAGGTCGAAGGCCCCGAGCGGCCGGTGCCCGTCGACGGTGAACGCCGGCACACCGTGCTCGCGCATCAGCGCCTCGAGATCGGGCCAGACCGCGTAGCAGCGCTCCGCGAGGGCATCGACGCGCTCGTTGAGCACCTCGTAGAGGATCATGAGGCCCTGGTTGGGCAGCCCGACCTCGTACGCATCGGGGTACATCAGCGCCCACCGGACAGCGGCCGACTCCCAGTCCTTGAGCTGCGCGTTCAGCTCGCCGCCGACGTACTGCACGGGCTTCGAGACGCGCGGCAGCAGCGGTTCGAGGTCGGGATACACCGACGGAACTGTCATGATGCCGCCGCTCCCGCTGGGAGAATGCACGTCGCCGGTCACGCTGATCCAGGGTAGCCCCACCGCCTGAGGGCTACGCGACCGTGCGCGACCCCTGGCGGATCGTGCGCCCGGATACTCGCCGCGGCGACCCTGACGCCTATCCCCAGGCGGCGCGCACGGGGTTGCCCGCAGTGGTGAGCCTGCGCGTGGCCGCAGCGATCACGGTGACGATCGCGATCGCGCCGGCGACGACCACTCCGGCGGGCGGGTCGTTCAGCGCGATGCCGGCAGCCGCCCACACCGCCGCGATGGCGTAACCGACGACAGCCGTGCCCGAGAGCACCACCCACGACGCGATGACCGACACCGCCAGCAGCACGACCACTGCAGCGATCGCAGCCAGAGCACCGGTGCCGGGCAATCCGACCCATACCCCGGTGGCCGCGGTACAGAGGGCGACGGCGAACGACACCCATCCCGTGTACAACGCCACCGTGCCACGCAGCACGACCCGCTCCAGGACGCTGTCGGCCGGCTGCCGGCTGAGCCGACCGAACACGACCGCGAGGGTGACGAGCAGCGCGAGGATCAGCAGCTCGGCGAGGGGCAGCCAGCCTGCCTCGAACGCCAGCACCCAGGCGATGTTGAACACGGCCGACGCGGCGAGCCACCATCCGGTCTCGCGGTGGATCTGGCGCCCCCGCTGAGCCGGGAGCACCTGGTAGACGGCATAAGCGAGGAAACCGGCATAGATCGGCGCCCAGATCGCGAACGCCCAGCCCGCCGCCAGCAGGGGGCTGGCGTACTCATGGGCCACCGCCCCGGCCGTATCGCCCGCGAGACCGATCCCGCCGAGACCGGACACGACAAGCTGGAGCACTGCGAGCAGCACCACAACGGCGTTCCGGATCAGGTCGGCGAGCACCGGTCGCTGGAACGTTACGGTCATGCCCTGCATTGTCGACCTGCTTACGGCCCGCGGCCAGCCCAGTCGCCGACGGGTCCGGACGCCGGGGTGAGCGGAAGATCGACCGGTCTCACCGGAGTAGTAGCACGTCCAGCCGTCGCGATGCCACCATGACGCCGACCACGATCATCACCAGGAAGTACGCGAGGTGGCCGACCATCCCGAGGTGCACCGCACCCGTGGTGAGGCCACGCATCAACTCCACGGCGTGGAACAGCGGGAGGAACTCCACCACGAGCTGCAGCCACCGCGGGTACACCGCGAGCGGGTAGAACGTGGTGGAGAACAGGAACATCGGCAGGATCGCGAGCGTGACAAGGTCGAAGTCCTGCCACGACCGCATGTAGGACGTGGCGGCCATACCGACGGCCGCGAACGCGAACGCCACGACCAACGCGGCGGGCAGTGCGAGCAGCGCCCACGGCGAGACGAGCAGGCCGAAGCCGGCCATCACGGACAGGAACCCCAACGCGTAGAGGCCACCGCGGATGAGCGCCCAGCCGATCTCCCCGAGCGCGATGTCGACCGGCCCGAGAGGCGTGGCCAGCATGGCGTCGTAGAGCCTGCCGTACTTGAGCTTGAAGAAGACGTTGAAGGTGGAGTCGAACACGGCCCCGTTCATCGCCGACGCCGCCAGCAGCCCTGGCGCGATGAACGCGGCGTAGCTGATGGGTGCGCCGTCGGGACCCGGGAGTACACCGACCAGCGACCCGAGCCCCTGGCCCATCGCAACCAGGTAGAAGACCGGCTCGAAGAACCCCGACACGAACGCGAGCCAGGCCCGCCGGGACGCGGTGGCCGAGCGGAGCAGCAGCGCGCGGCTGCGCCCGGCGTAGCTTCCGGCCGGGATCAGCCGCAGCAGCGCGGGAGGGGCGGGTGGCGCGGGCACCTGCGCGGTCACTGGGCCAGCCTCCTGGCGAAGAAACGGGTGGCGAGCGCGAGCCCGAGCACGAGCAGGGCGCACAGGTAGGCCAGGTGCCCCAGCGCGGCGAGCGGCTGTGGCACGGCACCGAGCGCCGCGGAGCGGGCCAGCTCGGTGCCGTGCCACAGCGGGGAGATCAACGCAACCGGCTGCACCCACCCCGGTAACCGGTCGACCGGGAAGAACGTGCCCGAGAACAGCGTCATCGGGATGACGACGAAGCGGAAGAGGGCGTTGAACGCCGCGCCCTCGTTCTCCACGGTGGCGGAGAACGCCGTTACCAGGGCCGCCACAGCGGCTCCGGTGAGCACGGCCACCATCAACGACACCACGATGCCGGGGCCGGTGACACCCCCGAAGACGGCGATCACTCCGATGTAGATGGCGCCGGCACCGGCCATCTTGCACACGACCCAGAGCAGGTGTCCGAGCGCGACCTGCGCCGGGGAGATCGGGCCCGCCGTCATCGCGAAGTAGGTGCGCTGCCACTTGAATCCCGACAGCACCGGATACGTGGACTCGAAGGCCGCGCTCTGCACCGTGGACACGGCCAGCAGCGCGGGCGCGAGCCACACGATGTAGTCGACACCGCCGGTGGCCGCGGCGGCGCTGCCGGTGCCGGCGACCAGCGATCCGAAGCCGACCCCGAAAGCCAACAGGAACAGGAGCGGTTGCAGCACCGACGACACCGCGGTGGCCCGCCAGTTGCGCCGGTACCAGGTCCAGAAGTGCTCGACCACCAACAGCACCCCGCGCCACCGCCCGGGCGCCCGACCGGTGGAGCGTGCGAGCTCCCTCAGTGCTGATGATTCGTTCGCACTCGCCCTCAGTGCTGATGGTTCGTTCGCACGCTCTCTCATCAGTCCACCAGGGTTCGGCCGGTGAGCCGGAGGAACACGTCCTCCAGCGAGGAGCGCCGCACCAGCGCCGAGAGCGGCACGAAGCCGGCGCGCGCGACCTCGGCGTGGGTGTGCTCGCCGTCGGCCGTGTAGAGCAGCAGCCGGTCGGGCAGTTCCTCCACGCGCTCGGCCAACAGCGCGAGGGCATCGACGCCGGGGCGGAGGGCGGGGTCGAACCGCAGCTCCAGCACCTCTCGCGTGGAGTACCGCTCGATCAGGTCGGCCGGCGACCCCTCCGCCACGATCACGCCGCCATCCATCACGACGAGTCGGTCGCACAGCTGCTCGGCCTCGTCCATGTAGTGGGTGGTGATGATCTGGGTGACGCCCTCGCGTTTGAGCCGGTACAGCCGCTCCCACAGCAGGTGGCGGGCCTGCGGGTCGAGCCCCGTGGTGGGCTCGTCGAGCAGCAGCAGCTCGGGCTCGTTGACCAGGGCGCGCGCGATCGTGAGACGGCGCTTCATGCCGCCGGAGAGTGGCTCGACCGAATCGTCGGCGCGCTCGGTGAGCTGTGCGAACTCCAGCAGCTCGGTGGCCTTGGCCCGCACGTGCGCGCGGGAGAGCCCGAAGTAGCGGCCGTAGATCTGCAGGTTCTGCCGCACCGTGAGCTCGGTGTCGAGGTTGTCCAGCTGTGGGACGACGCCGATGCGGGCCCGGATGCGCGGGCCGTCGACGTCCGGGTCCATGCCGAGCACCTGCAGCGCACCGTCGCTACGGGGCGACACGCACGCGATCATCCGCATCGTGGACGACTTGCCGGCGCCGTTAGGCCCCAGGAAGCCGAACACCTCGCCGCGTGCGACATCGACGTCGACCCCACGGACCGCCTCGAAGTCGCCGAAGCGCTTGCGCAGCCCGCGGGCCTGAACCAGTCCATCCGCCACGAACAGCACGCTAGCGGCGAGCCCCGACATAGCGCGTGGACGTTTCAGACTTGGTTCTGGCTAGACCGGTCTATATAGTTCGGTCATGGCAGTTCGAACCGACGCCCGCGACCGGATGCTGCGCACCGCGGCAGTGCTGTTCCGGGCGCAGGGCTATCACGCGACAGGTCTCAACCAGGTGCTCGCCGAGAGCGGCGCCCCGAAGGGCTCGCTGTACTTCCATTTCCCCGGCGGGAAGGAACAGCTTGCCGCCGAGTCGATCGAGCTGGCGGGCGCCGAGCTGTGCAGCGCGATCAGGGCCGCGCTGGCGAGCACTGCGGACCCGGCCACAGCACTGGACCACGTCCTCGCACTGCTCGGCGACCACCTCGTCGCGTCGGACTTTCGCGACGGCTGCCCGGTCGCGACAGTCGCGCTGGACGCCGGAGCCGGCAGCGAGCCCATCCGCACGGCCTGCGTCGGCGCCTACGACTCGTGGCAGTCACTCATCGCGGACCACCTGCGGGCTGCGGGGATCGCTTCCGCCGATGACCTCGCCACCGTGCTGCTCGCCGCGATCGAGGGCGCCCTGCTGCTCGCGCGCACCCGGCACGACCTCGCTCCGCTGCGCACCGTCGGCGCGCACCTGCGCCTCCTGCTGGCTCTCGATCGGAGTGCGGAATGAAGGTTCACCACCTCAACTGCGGCACCATGCGCCCCTTCGGCGGCAGGCTGGTGAGCGGGACGGGATCCCTCCTCGCCACCGCCGAGATGGTCTGCCACTGCCTGCTGGTCGAGACCGACCACGGCCTCGTCCTGGTCGACAGCGGGCTCGGGACGGGCGACGTCACCGACCCGGACGCCACCCTGACCAGATGGTGGCAGCGGATGTCCCGCCCGGTGCTGGACCTGGCCGAGACCGCGCTGCACCAGGTCGAGCAGCTGGGCTTCAGCGCGTCCGACGTGCGCCACGTCGTGCTGACCCACCTCGACCTCGACCACGCCGGCGGTCTGCGCGACTTCCCCGACGCCCAGGTGCACGTGCTGCGCACCGAGCTGGCGGCGGCGCTCGCGGGGCGCACGGGCTGGGAGCGCACGCGCTACCCACACCTCCAGTGGGCGCACGGGCCGCGGTGGGCCCCGCACGACCCGCAGGGCGAGGAGTGGTTCGGCTTCCAGGCGGTGCGCGACCTCCCCGGGCTGCCGCCCGAGATCCTGCTGGTCCCGCTGGTCGGCCACACCGTCGGGCACACCGGCGTGGCGGTGCGCGAGAGCGATCGCTGGCTGCTGCACGCCGGCGACGCGTACTTCTTCCACGGGGAGATGCGCCCCCACGCGCCCTACTGCACGCCGGGACTGCGCCTGATGCAGAGCCGGGTGGAGACCGCCCGCGGGCTGCGGCTCGCCAACCAGCAGAGGCTGCGTGAGCTCGTGCGCTCGCACGGGGAGGAGGTCACCGTGTTCAGCGCACACGACCCGGTGGAGCTGCGGGCCGCGCAGCCCGCCGGCGGCGGGATCAGCTGAGGCGCAGCTGGAACCAGTGCTCGTCGCGTATGTCGTCGGGGCCCAGCCGTAGCGACGCGGGAAAGACGCCCACCTCGGACCAGCCCTGCCGCTTGTAGAACGTGGGCATGTCGGTGCCCCCGCGGGTCGAGAGCAGCAGCTGCTCCAGCCCGAGCGCGGTAGCGTGGGCGACGGCCGCGTCGAGCAGCCTCTTCCCCCAGCCGCGGCCCTGCAGGTCTGGGCGGACCATGAGCCGGAGCACCTCGGCGCGGTGCGCGACCACCGTGCCCGTGCCGCGGCGCAGGAACACCGTGCCGGCAAGCGCGTGGTCGGCGCCGATCACGATCAGCTGCTGCCGCTTCGCCCGCACGTCCTCGATCGCCTGCTCGGCGACGGCTCGCACGTCCTGCTCAGCGGCGTCGGAGGGGAACCCGACCGCACCACCGGCCCGCGTGACCGCGAGCCAGAGCGTGCCCAGCACCGTGCCCATCTCCGGATGCGCCTCCTGCACCAGGTGTGGGCCGCTGAAGGGCTCCTCCGTCACAGGTGGGGGAACCAGAGCTTGATCTCCCGTGCGGCGCTCTCGGGCGAGTCGGATCCGTGTACGAGGTTGAACTGGGTCTCCAGGGCGAAGTCGCCCCGGATCGTGCCGGGGGTGGCCTTCTCCACCGGGTCGGTTCCGCCCGCGAGCTGCCGGAACGCGGCAATCGCCCGGGGGCCCTCGACTACGGCGGCCAGTACCGGACCGGAGGTGATGAACTCCAGCAGGCTGCCGAAGAACGGCTTGCCGTCGTGCTCGGCGTAGTGCTGGGCGGCGAGCTCGCGGTCGACGGTGCGCAGCTCGACGGCGACGAAGTCGAGGCCCTTGCGCTCGATCCGGGCGAGGACCTCGCCGACCAGCTTGCGCTCGACGCCATCGGGCTTCACGAGGACCAGGGTGCGTTCAGTCACGTGCGCACCCTATCGACGGCCTCTGCGCCGCTCAGGAGAGGGCGGCCGCCGCGAACGACACGGCGAAACGCTCGCACCAGACGCTCACGCTGGCGAGCTGCGCGAGATCGACGTCGGCCGGGATGGGGTAGTTCGAGCTGCCGAGGTTGCCCTTGAGCACGCCGAGGTCGACGTGGCGGCCGTCGTCGAAGACGTGCCAGCCGTCTCCGCCCGGGATGACCGGGGCGTCGGAGAGCCACACGTGGAGGTCCGGACCGTCGCTCGTGTCGAGGTTCTCCAGCCGCAGCACCCGGGACCCGTCCGGGAGCTGCAGGACGACAGCGGATCCGGTGCTGGCGTGCTCGTGGGCAATCAGCTCGCCGCGGGCGAGCTCGATCGGTGCGGCGGGTGCCTGGGGGGCCGTCGGGGCGGACGGCGCGGGGGCAGCCTCGTCCACCCGCCGGTCGATGACGAGTGCCCAGGGCTCGAAGACGAGCAGCGCGGCGGCGACGAGCACGACGCCGGCGACGATCAGGATGCGGACGAGGGGGCGGCGGCCCAGCGTGTGTCGAAGTAGTGGGCGGCGCGGCGTGGGAGTTGCCATACAGGTCAGTGCCGCACCACCGCGCGTCCGTTACGCCGCTCTTCTCACGAATCGCGGAGCTGCTGGCTGGGCAGCTCGCCGCGCGCCATCCTCCCGGCGACGTCGCGGCGCAGCAGCAGCAACCCGCCCCAGACGAGTGCGAACACCACGCCCAGGACGCCCAGCACGGGTACCAGCAGGCCGCAGGCGATCATCACGACCTGCAGCGCCAGCGCCAGCCCGAGCCCCCACGGCCGCCGCTGCATCCCGGCGGCGACGACCATCGCGGCGGCCAGGACGACGATCACCGTGACACCCAACGCAGTTGCGCCCGCGCCGAACTTCGACAGCACCAGCAGCGCCAGCGCGACGACGATCGACTCCAGGACGAGGGTGGCGGCGAATACGCCCCGTATCCCCTTCATGGGATCCGGCGCGGTCATGACGGTTCCTTGCCGAACAGGGCTCGCGTCTCCCCTGCTGTGACCACCGAGCCCGTGACGAGTACACCGACCCCCGACTCGCCGCCCTCCTCTGCCAGCTCCCCGGCCTGCTCGACGGCCTCGGCGAGCACCGGTTCGACGCTCACGCGATCCGAGCCGAACACCTCGACGGCGAGCGCACCGAGCTCGTCCGGATCCATCGCGCGCGGCGAGGAGTTGGCCGTGACGACCACCTCCTGCAGCACCGGTTCCAGCTCCTCCAGCATGCCCCGGGCGTTCTTCTCCTGCATGACGCCGATGACGCCGATCAGGCGGGCGAACCGGAAGTCGGTGGTGAGCGCGGTGGCGAGCGCGCGGGCGCCGTGCGGGTTGTGCGCGGCGTCGACGAACACCGTCGGTACGCCCTGACCTGCGGCCAGCCGCTCGAGCCTGCCCGGCGAGGTGACGCCCGCGAACGCGGCCCGGAC
>DASRSC010000252.1:0-9242 GCA_035695525.1 Pseudonocardia sp.
CCCCGACGATCTCGCCGTGGAAGTCGGGATTCTGGAACCCCAGCACAATGAGCTGGACAGGTCCGATAGCCATGTCTCTCCCTTTCTCCGTCAGCAGCCGCAGTTCGCGGGAGTCGTTGCCGACGTCGCCCGCGGACCAGGGTCCTCAGCGTCACCGCCCGTGCCTCGGATCGCCTCATCCACCACGGGTGACAGCCGGCTCCGTCGAGCGCCCACGACGAGCTCAGCCCGCAACTGCTGGGGGAGGCCACGTCGAGACCCAGGGAACTGCACAGCGCCAACAGCTCGCGCAGGGGCGACTCGTCGGGATCTCACCGTAGATGATGGTCTCCGGGGGCGACCGGGCGGACCTTCATCTCCTAGAACGCGTTGCACGCTCGCTCGGACATCCGTTCGGTCACCCGGAACTCATAGCGTGCGCCCGCCAACACCGACCAATCCACCGACCCGGGGCCTGCGCGATGGACGCGCACTCCGAAGCGGAAGCCGGACTAGGACCGGACTTGGTCAGCTTCACAAGCCTCGCACCAGCAACTATGCACCTCTGCACCCGTCCTAGTGGAACAGGTGCTTGCCGTGCGCCTCGGCACGCACCAGCACTCGGCCGTCGACGGCCGCGGCGCTGCCGGCGACCCGGCCCTGCGGGCTCGACACGGCCACGGGTGCGCCGGCGAACCGGCGGCGGTGCAGCCGGGCGAGCCGGTGGAGGGTGTGGCCTTCCGGCATCGCTAGGAGGCGGCCGGGACCTGGCCGGGCGGCAACGGGGGCGGGGTGCCGGTGCGTTCGTACTCGGCGAGCAGGTCGATGCGCCGCTGGTGGCGGGGTTCCCCGGAGAACGGGGTGGCGACGAACGTGGAGACGAACTCCGCCGCCTCGTCGAGGCTGTGCATCCGCGCGCCCACGGCCACGACCTGCGCGTCGTTGTGCTGGCGGCTCAGAGTCGCAGTCTCGATGCTCCAGGCGAGCGCCGCCCGGATGCCGGGCACCTTGTTCGCGGCGATCTGTTCCCCGTTGCCCGAGCCGCCGATGACGACACCGAGGGTGCCGGGATCGGCGATGGTCCGCCGGGCCGCCTCGATGCAGAAGGGCGGGTAGTCGTCCTCCGGGTCGTAGCTCACGGGGCCGACGTCGATCGCCTCGTGGCCCAGACCGGTCAGGTGCGCGACCAGGTGGGCCTTGAGCTCGAAGCCGGCGTGGTCGGAACCGAGGTAGACACGCACGAGACGAAATACTGCCGCATGCCATCCGTAGCCGGCGTCGACGGG
The DNA here is from genome assembly GCA_035695525.1 of Pseudonocardia sp. Classification (GTDB taxonomy): domain Bacteria; phylum Actinomycetota; class Actinomycetes; order Mycobacteriales; family Pseudonocardiaceae; genus Pseudonocardia. The sequence continues at coordinate 1,266 of DASRSC010000252.1, forward strand.
GTTCGCGCGGATGGGTGGCCGTCTCAACGGCGTCCGGTGCCCTTGTCCTCGGTCCTGCCGTCGGTACTCTCCTCTGCCCGATCCGCCCGGGCCCTGTCCTCGCCCTGGCCCTCGTCCTCGTCCTCGGGGGCGACGTCCTCGGTGTGAGTGGCCGGTCCGGCGGGTTCGGGGGCATCAGGGTCGGGCGCCGAACCGTCCGGCAACAGTCCGCCCGGCATGGCGAGGACGGTCTGCACGGTCTCCAGCGGCGGATCCACCCGCGGCGGCTGCGCTTCCCCGCTCGCCCGCGCGTCGACCCGTTCGCTCAGGTATCGCAGCACCACCGCTCCCGCGGCCGCCACCGGCACGGACAGGAACGCTCCCGCGATGCCGAACAGCGTGCTGCCCGCTGTGACGGCGAGGAGCACGACCGCGGCATGCAGCCCGAGACTGCGCCCCTGCAGGACCGGCTGCAGCACGTTCCCCTCGAGCTGCTGCACGGCCACGATGATCGCCAGCACGATGAGCGCCGTGGTGAACCCGTTGCTCACCAGCGCCACCAGGACTCCCAGCGCGCCGGCCACGATCGCGCCGACGATCGGGATGAACGCGCCCAGGAACGTGAGCACGGCGAGCGGGACCGCCAACGGCACCCCGAGGATCACCAGCCCCAGCCCGATCAGGACACTGTCGACGAGTGCCACGATCGCCTGCACCCGGATGAAGTCGGCGAGGGTCTTCCAGACCCGCCGCAGCACCTCGGCCAGATGCCCGCCTGCGCCCTCGCCCATCACCCGGCGCAGCCACGGCAGGAACCGGGGGCCGTCCTTGAGGAACAGGAACACGAGCACCAGCGTCAGCAGGGCAGTGATCACTCCCGAGGCCACACTGCCGATCCCGGTGAGCACGCTCGTGGTGATCACCGAGATGCTCTGCTGCAGCTGCGTCGTCGCGTTCTGCAGGACCGCGTCGAGCTGACCCTGCGCGAAGTTGAGCGGCCGCCCGGCCAGCCACTGCTGGATCGACTGGATACCGCTGGATGCGGCGCGGCTGATCTCGGGGATGCTTCCCGCCACCGAGGTGGTGATCAGCGCGATGAGCCCGGCGAGCACCACCATCCCGGCGAGCAGCACCGTGGCCGAGGCGAGCGCGGGCGGGAAGCCGTGCCTGCGCAGCCACGCCGTGGGCGGCCACAACACGGTCGAGACGATCACCGCCATGATCACGGGAAAGACGACCGACCACAGAAGCGCGATCACCGTCCAGACCAGCCAGGCGCCCGCTGCCACCAGCAGCAGCCGAAGGCTCCACCGCGCCGCCCACGTGATGCCCTCGCCGATCGCGGTGCCGCGGCCCCGGCGCGGCCGCTCGGTCGTGGTCACGACAACTCCTCTGCTCGTCCGGGCGGCGCCGCACGTGTGTGGCACGGACTTCCCGGTGGCCCAGCCCTACCCGCCGACAAGGCTCTCAGACATCAGAGATCCGCACCGGACCCCGTACGCCTACGATCGCGCAGGTGAGCACCGACAGCGACGGTCCGGCCGCAGGGATCGTTCTCGCGGGCGGGCGCTCGTCGCGGATGGGCGAGTCCAAGGCGGCGCTGGAGTGGCACGGCTCCACGTTGCTGCGACGCACCGCCGGCCTGCTGGCCCGCGCGGTCGACGGTCCGGTCGTCGTCGTCCGGGCGCCCGGCCAACCCCTTCCCGCGCTGCCGGCGGGCGTCGAGGCCGTCGACGACCCGGTGGAGGGCCTCGGCCCGATGCAGGGCATCGCCACGGGGCTCGCCGCGGTGGCGGACCGCGCGCAGGTCGCGTTCGTCTGCTCCACCGACCTGCCGTTCCTGCACCCCGCGTACGTGCGGCGGGTACTGGCCGCGCTGGACGCCGACGTCGACGTCGTACTGCCGCACGCCCACGGGCACCGGCAGCCGCTCGCGGCGGCGTACCGCACGGCGCTCGCGCCCGTCGTCGCCGGGCTGCTGGCCGACGGGCAGCTGAAGCCCGCGATGCTCTTCGACAACTGTCGGGTGCACCGCACCGACGACGCAGACCTGCTCGCCGACCCCCGGCTCGGCGCGCTGGACCCGGGGCTGGACTCGGTGCTCAACGTCAACGAACCCGACGACTACCGCGCCGCCCGGGCCCGCCCGGCGCCCGAGATCACCGTCCAGCGCTACGGCGCGCTCGCGTCGAACGGCAGGCGCGGCCCCGAGTCCGTCCGGGCGGCCACCCTCGGCGCAGCCGCAGCCGCCGTCGGGCTGGCGCTGGACCGGCACGTCGTCGCCGCCCTGAACGGCGACCAGATCACCCGCGACGCGGAGATGCCACTCGTCGCCGGCGACATGGTCGCCTTCCTGTCGGCCGACGCCGGCGGCTGATCGGCGGCAGCGCCCCGAACATCGGCATACAGTCGTCACCATGACGGCAGGCGGATATTTCGGACGGGCCCTCGTCGTCGACGTGCGCGGTGACAGCGCCACCGGGACGCCGCTGGAGCTGGACGACCGGGTCCTGCGCGCGTACCTCGGTGGGGTCGGGCTCGGCACCTGGCTGCTGCACCGACTCGCTCCCCCGGGTGTCGACCCGCTGGCCCCGGAGGCACCACTCGCGTTCGTCTTCTCCCCGCTGGTGGGCACACCGCTCACGACGAGCGCCAAGTTCGCGGTGCTGGCCAAGTCGCCGCTCACCGGGATGATCACCGATGCGCTGGCCTCGTCCCAGTTCGCGATCTCGGGAAAGCTCACCGGGCACGACGCGATCGTCGTGCGCGGCCGCGCCGACGAGCTGTCGGTGGTGATGGTCGACGCATCCGGCGTGCGCCTCGAGGCAGCCCCGGAGCTGGCCGGGATGGCCGCGGCGGAGGCGGAGTCGGCGGTGCGCGAGCGGTTCGGCCGGGGCTGGCGAACGGCCGCGGTCGGGCCTGCCGCGGAGCGCGGCGTCCGGTACGCGACGATCAGCCACGACGGCCGGCACGCCGGACGCGGGGGGCTGGGCGCCGTGCTGGGCGCGAAGAACGTCAAGGCCGTGCTGGTCAAGGCCGGTACGAGGGTGGACGTGGCCGACCAGCAGGCCGTCCTCGCCGCAGCGAAGGACCTGCGCGAGCGCAGCTTCGGCCCGGCCACCGCCAAGTACCGGGAGCTCGGCACGCTGGCCAACCTGCTCGCCTTCAACGCCGTGTCGACGCTGCCCACCCGCAACTTCACCGCCGCCACGTTCGCCGAGGCACCCCGGCTCGCCGCCGAGGAGCTGCACGAGATGCGCGGCGTGGCCCGCAACAGCTGCGCGTCGTGCTCCATCGGCTGCGAGCACATCTACTCGCGCAAGGGCGGGGGCAGCCAGCGCATGGAGTACGAGAACGTGTTCGCGCTGGGTCCGCTGTGCGGGGTGTCCGACCCCGACGACGTGTTCGCCGCCAGCGCCCGCTGCGACGAGCTCGGCATCGACACGATCTCGGCGGGCGGCACCATCGCCTGGGCCATGGAATGCGTGGAGCGCGGCCTGATCGACGCTCCGTGGCTGCGGTTCGGTGACGGGGCCGCGCTGTTGCGGGCGCTCGATCTGATCGGCTCCCGCACGGAGGGGCTCGGCGCGCTGCTGGCTATGGGCTCGCGCGCGGCCGCCGCGGTCGTCGGGCAGGGATCGATCGACTTCGCGCCGCAGGTCAAGGGCCTGGAGCTGCCAGGGTACGAGCCTCGGTCGCTGCAGTCGATGGCGCTCGGACTGGCGGTCAACGCCCGGGGCGCCGACCACAACCGCTCCGGCGCCTACGAGGCCGACCTCTCGGGCGACCTGGACCGGCTGGCCGGTGGCTCCGCACACGTCGCCGCAGCGATCGGCACCGAGGACCGCGCCGCCGTCATGGACTCGATGATTCTCTGCAAGTTCCTCCGCGGGGTGTTCACGGAGCCCTTCGACGAATGGGCGGCACTGCTGCGGGCCGTCACCGGCTGGGACGTCACCGCCGACGAGCTGCGCACGGCGGCCCGCCGGATCGTGCTGGCGAAGCGGCTGTTCAACCTGCGCGAGGGCGCCACGACCGACGACGACACCCTGCCGCGGCGCATGCTCGACACCCCGCTCGAGCTGGGCTCCGGCCGCACCGCCACGCTCACCGCCGATCGCTTGCGGTCCATGGTCGAGGGCTACTACACCGGCCGAGGTCTGGACGTCGAGGGGCGCCCCGACCCCGCTGACCTGGCCGACCTGCTGCTCTGAGGGTCAGAACGTGATCAACGGGTCGCCGAGGAGGTCGGCCACGAAGTTGACGAAGAAGAACCCGAAGAACAGGAAGTTGAGCAGCAGGATCACGTAGTGCCACGGCCGCGGCCGGGCCGCCTTCGGCAGCCTGCTGTTGAGGTAGATGAGCAGGAACGGGTAGATCAACGCGCCGAGGTTCGACATGTTCGCCGAGAACTGCACGAGCGTCACCGGCACCGCGAGGTGCAGGATCACCGAGATCGCCACCAGCAGCGCGATCATGAACGGGTAGTAGAAGCGGCGAGGGTCGCCCTCGATCAGCGCACGCATGCGGGGGCTGACCGCGGGCGCGGCGTCGGTGACCACTCGCACCATCGCCTCGAAGATCCCGAGCTGCGTGGAGAACAGGATGAGCACGCCCAGCACGAGCAGCAGGTAGAACATGCCCGAGCCGTACTCGGTCTGCAGCGCGCTCGCCGCGAACGTGGGCACGTTGGCGGCCGTCGGCTGCTCGCCCGACAGCGCCACCGCCTGCGACATCAGCACCGTGGGCAGCAGCATGCCCAGCATCGCGCCGACGAAGAACACGCCCCACATGTCCACCATCAGCAGGCGGTACCAGCGGCGCCACAGGCTCGTGTTGCGCTCGTCGTCGGGGAAGGTGACACCCACCGACAGCAGCTCGCGCTGCCCGCCGCGCATCCCGGCGATGTAGCCGGTGCGGTGGCCCATTCCGTAGCCCTTGTCGCGATAGTGGCCCATCACGTACCAGTTCAGCCCCGACGCCAGCGCGGTGAACCCGGCTAGGGCCCCGAGCTGGGTGGCGGTGATACCTGCTGGTGGGGCCGCCGGGGTGACGAACCCGCGGATGCCTTCCCACCACACGCTCCACGGCACGACGATGAGGTCGACCACGATCAGCGTGACCAGGATGAAGCCCACCATGACCCAGTTGGACAGTTCCAACGCCCTGCTGATCCGGCGGGCCGATGCAGTGATGAGGAAGACCACGACCAGCAGCCCGATCGCGTACCAGCGCGTCTGCTGCACCTCGGACGCATCGGCGACCCGGCCGTTGACCAGCGCGAACAGGCCCTGGCCCGCTGAAGCGGCCCACCCGCCCGCGATGAAGGCGAAGATCACGACGAACACGGACAGCGGGATCCACAGCATCTTGCCCGGTGGCACGCGCCCCCAGCCGACGACCGGCGCCTCGCCGGTGGCGACCACGTACCGCGCGCACTCGACGTTGTAGAAGGTCTGCAGCACCGCGGACACCACGATGACCCAGCCGACCCCGACGAACCCGTACTGGCCGACTGCCTGCGGCCCGAGTAGCCACTCGCCGCTGCCGATCGAGATGCCGAGCGCGATGAGACTCGGGCCGATCACGAACATGACCATCTGGCGGGGACCGATCCGGCGGACCCGGAAGACTTCCTCCGGCGTCGGCAGGTCGTCCATACGGAAATCGGGCCGGCTCACGCCGAGCGGGTAGGTACTGGCGCTGCGCTGCACCTCGGTCATGACGCCCCCGAATGTCTCATTTGTGAGCAATATCACTAATGGTCGCCGAGGTGGGGGCAGCGGTCAAGCAGGGCTTGACTTGAACCTCGCTTTAACTTCTAGTGTTCGGCGCAATCGGGAAGAACCGGACGAGAACTGTCGGTCCCACTCGCCACACTGGCGAGGCGGAGTTGTTCCGCACCGATGAGTTCCGCCGGCTCCCCATGTCCTATGGGTGCACGGCGGGTGCGGCGAACCGGAACGAGGAGCAGCTCATGAGCATGGAGATGGTGGCGTGGCACTCGATGTACCACGCGGCGAACGCCCAGGAGGAGAAGCGCCCTTTCTCGATGGCCACGCTGCGCCGGATCGTCGCGTTCGTGGGGCCGCACCGCCGCCGCATGGCCACGTTCCTGCTGGTCAGCGTGATCGGCGCGGTTCTCGCGGTCGCCACACCGGTGCTCGCGGGCCGGGTCGTGGACGCCATCGTCAAGGGCGGGCCGATGGGCGTCGTGATCGGCCTGGCCGGGCTCATCGCGGTCATCGCGGTGGCCGTGGCCGTCAGCGGGATCGTGCAGCGCTGGCTCTCGGCGTCGCTCGGTGAAGGGTTGATCCTCGACCTGCGCGCCGCAGTGTTCCACCACGTGCAGCGCCAGCCGATCGCGTTCTTCACCCGTACCCGCACCGGCGCGCTGGTGAGCCGGCTCAACAACGACGTCATCGGCGCCCAGCGCGCGTTCAGCGACACACTGTCCGGCGTCATCGGCAACCTCGTCACGCTCACGCTCACGCTCGTGGTGATGTTGACGCTGTCGTGGCAGGTCACGCTGCTCGCGCTCGTGCTGCTGCCGGTGTTCGTCCTCCCGGCCCGCCGGATGGGCCACCGGCTCGCCTACCTGGAGCGCGAGGCGGCCGACCACAACGCAGCCATGGGCACCCAGATGACCGAGCGGTTCTCGGCCCCGGGCGCCACGTTGATCAAGCTGTTCGGGCGGCCTGCCGAGGAGACGCGCGAGTTCGTCGCCCGGGCCGCCCGCGTCCGCGACATCGGCGTGCGCACGGCGATGGTGCAGTGGGTCTTCGTCACGGCGCTCATGCTCGTCTCCGCGCTGGCGCTCGCGCTGGTCTACGGGCTCGGCGGGTATATCGCGCTCACCGGCGGGATGGCCGCGGGTGACGTCGTCGCGCTCGCCCTGCTGCTCACCGGCCTCTACGCCCCGCTCACGGCGCTGGCCAGTGCACGCGTCGAGGTGATGAGTGCACTGGTGAGCTTCGAGCGCGTGTTCGAGGTGCTCGACCTGCCGCCGCTCATCGCGGAGCCCGCCGACCCGCTGCCGCTGCCCGAGGGGCCGCTCTCGGTGGAGTTCGACGGGGTGCGCTTCGGCTACCCCGCCGCCGACAAGGTGTCGCTGGCGTCGCTGGAGGAGGTCGCACTGCTCGACGGCAGGGGCGGCGAGGAGGTGCTGCACGACGTGTCCTTCACGGCCGAGTCCGGGCAGATGATCGCGCTCGTGGGCTCGTCCGGCGCCGGCAAGTCGACGATCGCTCAGCTGCTCCCCCGGCTCTACGACGTCGACGCGGGTGCGGTGCGGCTGGGCGGGGTCGACGTGCGGCGGCTCTCGTTCGACACGATCCGCGGGGCGCTGGGCCTGGTCACCCAGGACGGCCACCTTTTCCACGAGTCGATCCGCTCCAACCTCCTCCTCGCCCGCCCGGAGGCCCACGACGACGAGCTCTGGGAGGTGCTGCGCCGGGCCCGCCTCGCCGACCTGGTGGCCTCGCTGCCCGACGGGCTCGCCACCGTCGTCGGCGAGCGCGGATATCGGCTGTCCGGCGGCGAGCGCCAGCGGCTCACCATCGCGCGGCTCCTGCTCGCCCGTCCCCGGGTGGTGGTGCTCGACGAGGCCACCGCCCACCTCGACTCCACCTCCGAGGCCGCCGTGCAGGAGGCGCTGGGCGAGGCGCTCCTCGGCCGCACCGCCATCGTCATCGCCCACCGGCTCTCCACCATCCGGGCCGCCGACCAGATCCTCGTGCTGGAGGCGGGCCAGATCGTCGAACGCGGCACCCACGCCGAACTGATCGCACAGGACGGCCGCTACGCAGAACTACACCGCACCCAGTTCGCCCAGCCGGAGGTGGCCGCCCCGGTAGCCCTAGCGGGGATCTGAGGGGTGATCCTCGCTGAGGGGTGTGCTCTTCGCAGGGCCGGCGGGTCCTGCGAAGAGCACGCCAGGTCACCGGGGACCGCTCATACCTCGGGGAAAGCCACGAACCGCACCAGGACGTGGCGAGC
>DASRSC010000253.1:0-1878 GCA_035695525.1 Pseudonocardia sp.
CCACTCCTGACGTCGTCGTCACCGGGCTCGGCGCGACGACCCCGCTCGGCGGGGACGTCGCGTCGACGTGGGAGGCGCTGCTCGCCGGGCGTTCCGGCGTCCGGAGCATCGACGACGCCGATCACGAGTGGGTCGAGCGCCACCAGCTGCCCGTGAAGATCGCTGCACCGCTGGCCGTCGCGCCCACCGAGGTACTCCCCCGCGTCCAGGCCCGCAGGCTGGACCGGTGCGAGCAGGTGGCGCTCGTCGCGGCCAAGGAGGCATGGGCCCACGCCGGCCTGGGCGACCGGGACGACATGCAGGTGGAGCCCGAGCGACTCGCGGTGGTGGTCGGCACCGGCATCGGCGGCGCGGTCACCCTGCTCGACCAGGACGACCTGCTGGAGAACAGCGGCCTGCGCAAGGTCTCGCCACTCACCGTGCCGATGCTGATGCCGAACGGGCCGGCAGCCTGGATCGGCATCGAGTACGGCGCCCAGGGCGGCGTGCACGCGCCGGTCTCGGCGTGCGCGTCCGGCGCGGAGGCCCTGGCGTGGGCACTGCGGCTGCTGCGCGGCGGAGAGGTCGATGTCGTCATCGCCGGTGGCGCGGAGGCCTGCATCACCGGCATCACCGTCGCCGGGTTCGTGCAGGCCCGCACGCTGTCGCAGCGCAACGACGAGCCGGAGCGGGCCTCCCGGCCGTTCGACGTCGACCGCGACGGGTTCGTGCTCGGTGAGGGTGCCGGGATCATGGTGCTCGAGCGCGCGGACTTCGCGGCGGCCCGCGGAGCCACCGTGCACGGCAGGCTCGCCGGCGCCGGTCTCACGTCGGACGCGTACCACATCACCGGCCCGGAGCCGGAGGGCGTCGGGCAGTCGCGGGCCATCGCGAAGGCGGTCCGCGACGCCGGGCTGGATCCGGCCGACGTCGGGCACGTCAACTGCCACGCCACCTCCACGGTGGCCGGTGACGTGGGTGAGACGAAGGCGGTCCGCAAGGCGCTCGGCGATCACCCGATCCTCACCGCGCCGAAGTCGGCACTGGGTCACATGGTCGGCGCGGCAGGCGCCGTCGAGAGCATCATCACGTTGCTCTCGATCAAGGAGGGCGTGATCCCGGCGACGCTCAACCTCGAGAACCTCGACCCCGGCGTCGAGCTCGACGTAGTGGCGGGCGAGCCGCGCAAGGTCGACCTGGACGCCGCGGTCTGCGACTCGTTCGGGTTCGGCGGCCACAATGCGGCCGTGGTCTTCACCAGCCCGTGAACGGAAAGCGTTGCTGCCGGGCCGATGAGCGGACGCCAGGGCCGGAGCAACGCTTTCCAGTCACGCTCTACCCCACCTGATCGCGCTACCCCACCTGATGCAGCCAGGTGACGGGCGCACCGTCGCCCGCCAGCCGGAACGGCTCCAGCGCGTCGTCCCACGCCGTACCGAGCAGTTCGTGCATTCGGGCGGGGAGCTGGGTCGCCGACACCTCGACAAGTAGGGCCCGCAGCCGGTCCTCCCCCACCACGATGTCGCCGTTGGCGCTGGTCCGCCCGCTCCAGAGGCCGAGTGTGGGTACGTGGCAGAACCGCTCGCCATCGACCCCCTGGCTGGGTTCCTCGGTCACCTCGAACCGAAGCATCGGCCAGGCGCGCAACGCTCCCGCGAGCGCGCCACCAGAACCGGTCGGCCCCGTCCAGCTGCACTCGGCCCGCATCTGACCCTGCACCGCAGGTTGTGGAGTCCACTGCAGGGAGACTTTGGTCCCGAGCACGCCAGAGACCGCCCACTCGACGTGCGGACACACCGCAGTCGGCGACGAGTGGACGAAGACCACGCCGCGTGCGTTCACTGCAGACCTCCAACGTCGACGAGGATCGTCTTCCCCTACGTCCTCGCGTCGCGGCGG
>DASRSC010000254.1:0-4672 GCA_035695525.1 Pseudonocardia sp.
CAGGTGTAACAGCGGACATCTGCTCTGCCCGCTCACCGTGATCAACCGGATGAAATTCGTGATCCGCTGCCGGTCCAGCAGGCCCGCGGGCGTTGCGTCGACCGTGTCGCCCGCGTCGCGCATGTCGGCGGCGACCCGGTCCAGGTCGACCATCGCGTCCAGGCCCCCACCGTGATCGATGTCTGACCAGCTCTCAGCCCGACTCGGCGATGCCGCACTCGCCCACCCGCCGGAATCCGACGCGCTCGTAGACGCGGGTGGCGGCGGCGTCACCCGCGGCGAGGAACACCACCTCCGCGCCCGCGTCCCGGGCGGCCCCGGCCAGCAGTGCCGTCACCGCTCCACCGAGTCCCCGGCCGCGCGCGGCTGCCACGGTGCCGATCCCGACCAGCTCGACCACGTCCCCGACGCGTTGCGCCGATCCCGCGGTGACCGGCCCGTCCGGGCCCGTGACCAGCGCTCGCGCGATCGCCCCTGCGGCGAGATCGGCACGCAGCTCCGCGAGGGCGGCGCCGACCGGTGGGCCGGGAGACGGGGCGCCGAAGGCTGCAGCAGCGACCGTCAGTACAGAGTGCGCCGCCGCCTGCAGATCGCCGTCGGCCGGCCCGACCAGGCGCGCGGAGTAGCCGGCCGGGAGTGGGGGGCCCACAGGGGCGCCGTCGAGCACGAGCAGCGGGCACATCTTCACCGCCAGGCCCGCCGCGCGGGCCGCGTCCGCCATCGACGGGGCCTCGCCGGCGACCCACTCGAACGCCTCCGGCACGCGCAGCGCTCGCTGGCGTGCCCGTACCCGCTCGACGTCCTCTGCAGTGACCGGCGGACCGCCGGGGACCGGGCGGGCGTAGAACGGCCAGCCCGGGCGGTTGCGGACGAAGAGCCGCAGCGGGCCGTCGTCGAGAGGGGTGGCCCAGTGCCGTGGAACCTCATCGCAGAACCGGTCGATCCGCTGCAGCACATCGTCCACGGGCTGATCCTGCCCTGGCGTCAGCTCCCGGCGCCCGCGGGGACGGGAGCGCGCAGCGCCGCGTAGGCCAGCGCGTCGACGAGAGCGAGCCAGGACGCCTCGACGACGTTGCTGTGCACGCCCACGGTGGTCCACGAACCCGATCGGTTTGTGGACTCCACCAGCACACGCGTGACCGCATCGGTGCCGTAGCTGTCCGAACGACCGGTGGTGAGGATGCGGACCTTGTAGTCGGACAGCTCCACGTCCGAGAGCCACGGGCACGACGGTGTGAGCGCGCCCCGTAGTGCCGCATCGAGCGCGTTGACCGGCCCGTTGCCCTCCGCGGTCGCGATCAGCCGCTGCCCGTCGGCCAGGACGACCCGCACCGTCGCCTCGGCGACGACGTCGCCGTCGGCACCGTGCTCGACGATCACGCGGTAGGACTCGAGGGCGAAGGGCACCCGGTCGGCCCCGCCCAGGGCTGAGCGCATGAGCAGCTCCAGCGAGGCGTCGGCCGCCTCGAACGACCAACCCTGCGCCTCACGCTCCTTGACGGTGGCCACCACCGACGACACCACGTCGGGACGGCCGGCCAGGTCCAGACCGAGCTCGACACCCTTGAGCTCGACGCTGGCCCGGCCGGCCATCTCCGTGACCAGTACCCGCTGCCCATTGCCGACCGCCACAGGGTCCATGTGGTTGTACAGCTCCGGGTCCACCTTGATCGCACTCGCGTGCAGGCCCGCCTTGTGGGCGAACGCTGACGTCCCGACATAGGCCTGGTGGGTGTCGGGAGCGATGTTGGCGATCTCGGCCAACGCGTGCGAGGTGCGGGTCAGCTCGCCGAACGCGCCGTCCGGTAGGACGGGCATGTTCAGCTTGGTCACCAGGTTCCCGACGACGGCGAACAGGTCGGCGTTGCCGGTCCGCTCGCCGTAGCCGTTCGCGGTGCACTGCACGTGCGTCGCGCCGGCCTGCACCGCGGTGACCGAGTTGGCCACCGCGCTGCCCGTGTCGTCCTGGCAGTGGATGCCGAGGCGGAAGCCGGTGCGCTCGGCCACCTCGGTCACGACCTCGGCGATGCCCAGCGGGAGCATCCCGCCGTTCGTATCGCACAGCACCGCGACGTCGGCGCCGGCGCCGACCGCGGCGTCCAGCACCCGCAGCGCCGTCTCCGGGTCGAAGCGGTAGCCGTCGAAGAAGTGCTCGGCGTCGAGGAACACGCGCCTGCCCTCACCGCGCAGGAACGCCACCGTGTCGGCCACCATCGCGCAGTTCTCCCGGACGTCGGTGCGCAGCGCCCGCTCGATGTGGCGGCGGTCGGACTTCGCAACCAGCGTGACGACCGGCGCCGCGCTGTCGAGCAGGGCGCGGACCTGCGGGTCGGCCGCCGCCGTGAGACCGGCGCGCCGCGTCGCCCCGAACGCGACGAGCGCGGCGTGCCGCAGCCGGAGCTCCCCCGACGCGGCGCGGGCGAAGAACTCCGTGTCCTTCGGCATCGCCCCCGGCCAGCCGCCCTCGATGAAGCCGACCCCCAGCGCGTCGAGGTGCCGGGCGACGGCCAGCTTGTCGGCCACCGAGTAGCTGATCCCCTCGCGCTGGGCGCCGTCGCGCAGCGTCGTGTCGTAGACGTGGAACGCGTCGCCGAGCGGGGTTTCGGCTGGTTCGGTGCGAGACATCCGGGGTGCTCCTGGGGGCTCGGGACGTGATCGGGCAACAAAAAAGACCCCCCGCGAATGCGAGAGGTCTGCGCGTCGGCTGTGGTGCTGGTTAGCCGACGCGCCTGTCGATAATGATCACGCTGAAGTGCTGCACCGTGTCAGCATGGCACGGATCGTCCCGGGATGTCACACCGCCGTCCCGGATAGTGGACACGCTATGTCCACAGAGGGCGCGCTCCGCTACTGATTAGGCGCGGAGCCTGCGGACACCGTGGTCCGTGGGCCCGTCTCTGGAGGTGCTGCGTGTTCCAGCTCACCGTGCTCTACAACCAACCCGAGGACCCTGCCGCGTTCGACAAGCACTACGACGAGGTGCACGCCCCGCTCGCCGCCACGATCCCCGGCCTGCAGCGCTACACGGTGAGCCGGCCCGGCCCGGACGCCGACGGCAACCAGCCCCCGTATCACCTCGTCGCCGTACTCGAGTTCGAGTCGCAGGAGACCTTCGGTGCCGGCATGAGCGGCCCGGAGGGTCAGGCCGCCGTCGCCGATCTCCCGAACTTCGCCGGCGCAGGTACGACGATGCTGACGGGCGAGGCCACAACCGTGTGACGGCGCGTCAGGAAGCGTTCGTCGTGGCGTGGGCGCTCACCAGGGCAGCGAGCCGGTCGCCGATACTCTGCGTGTGGCCCGTGGCGCTGTGATCCCTCGTGGCCAGGTCGAACGCCACCGCGGCCTCGATGCGGCGAGCGGCGTCCCGGTTGCCGAGGTGGTCGAGCAGCAGCGCCACCGAGAGCACCGCGGCCGTGGGGTCGGCGATGCCCTGCCCGGCGATGTCGGGCGCGCTGCCGTGCACCGGCTCGAACATGCTCGGGTTGCGGCGGCTCACGTCGAGGTTGCCGCTGGCCGCGAGCCCGATTCCGCCCGTGACGGCTGCCGCTAGGTCGGTGAGGATGTCACCGAACAGGTTGTCGGTGACGATCACGTCGAACCGGCCGGGATCGGTGACCATGTGGATCGTGGTGGCGTCCACGTGCTGGTAGGCCACGCTGACCTCGGGGTGCTCGAGTGAGACCTCCTCCACCAGCCGCGACCAGAGCCGCCCGGAGTAGCTCAGCACGGTGGTCTTGTGCACCAGCGTGAGGTGCCGGCGCGGCCGGCGGGTGGCGCGGGCGAACGCGTCGCGGACCACCCGCTCCACGCCGAAGGCCGTGTTGACGCTGACCTCCGTGGCGATCTCGTGCGGGGTGTCCTTGCGCAGCAGGCCGCCGGTGCCGACGTACGGGCCCTCGGTGCCCTCGCGGACGACGAGCATGTCGATCTCGGCGTTGCCGGACAGCGGGCCGCGGACGCCCGGGTAGAGCCGTGCGGGACGCAGGTTCACGTGGTGGTCGAGCTCGAAGCGCAGGCGCAGCAGCAAGCCCCGCTCGAGGATGCCGCTGGGCACGGAGGGGTCTCCCACGGCGCCGAGCAGGATCGCGTCGTGCTCCTGCAGCTCCGTGAGGACCGACTCCGGCAGCAGCTCGCCCGTCGAGTGCCACCGTGCGGCGCCGAGGTCGTAGTTCGTGGTCGCCGCACCGGGCTCGACCTCGTTGAGGACCTTCAGCGCCTCGTCGATGACCTCCGGCCCGATGCCGTCGCCGGGAATGACTGCAAGGCGCATTGCCGATGTCCTCTCTCCACGTGACCCCGAAGCAGCCGGGGGCACGTTACCGACTGCAACGGCGCCGCTACGCCGTCCGCCACCCGATCGGGGTCGCCCCAACGGATGGAACTGCTGCGGAAGCGAGCCAGACGGGCCGTGATTGCGCCCCGACACACCACCAACCGGGCCATTCTGCCGTGCGCATCAGAATGCCTGCCCGCCGCCCCCGCACTCGCGACTGGGCCATCGGGCATTTCGGGTGGTCGGGACGAGCTCTCGCGGCCGAGAGCCCTCACCCGTTCGCCGCGTCGCGCCACTACCCGGTGACCCCTGTCGCATACCGGGTGCCGATACTGCTGCAGGAGTGACCGGTGCCGCTACCGGGCCTCAACCGATCAGGTGAGTGCACCGTCCATTCGG
>DASRSC010000255.1:0-13006 GCA_035695525.1 Pseudonocardia sp.
GCTACCTGCCGTACTCGTCGGGCTTCGCGGCGAAAGCGTGCAGGAAGGTGCGCACCGCGGCCCGTGCAACCGCCCGCAGGTCGTCGTCCGGGACGCGCCGGGTGCCCAGCCGGGCACGTGCCTCCATCGGGCCGGTGAGCAGCGCAATGAGCTGTTCGGCGGCTTCATCCGGATCGAGCTTGCCCAGCCTCCCGGCCAAGGAGAGCCGCGCGAGTTTGTCGGCCAGTGCGTCGGTGACGCGATCCGCCGCGCTTTCCCGGACGACGTCGATCAGGTCGGGGAACCGGGTGAGCTCGATGTACAACAGGCGCCGCAACGCCCACGAACGATCGTCGCAGTAGCACACGAGTAGGCGGTGCGCCACGTCCTCCAGCATCGGGCGCACGTCGCCGTCCTGGTCCTGCAGTCGCTCGACCGCGGCCAGGTTCTCGGCCAGCGCCCGGTCGGAGTCGGCTGCTATGGCCTGGCGGAACAGGGTCTCCTTGTCCTCGAAGTGGTTGTAGACGGTGGGTTGGGCCACACCGGCCTCGGCCGCGATGACGTCCACCCCGGCCTGGGCGTATCCCTCGCGGGCGAACACGGTGATGGCGGCCCTCAGGATCGCCTGCCGCTTGTCGAAGCGCTCACGGGCGCCGTTGCGCTCGGCCGTGCCGACGATTCCGCCCACGCCGGCACCGTACAGCCCAACTTGAACCCGTGAGTTCACTCAGCTGGGCGGTCATCGCCGCCCGCGGCACAAGAGCCCGTGCGCGGATACGAGTGCTGGAACACTCGTATCCGCGCACGGCCGGGGTCAGGGGAGGCTGCAGGGTCGGCGGTCAGTTCTCGCTGGCGATCTGGATGAGGTTGCCGCAGGTGTCGTCGAAGACGGCGGTGGTCACCGGGCCCATGTTCACGGGCTCCTGCACGAAGTGGACGCCCGCCGACCGGAGGCGTTCGAACTCGGCGTTCGCGTCCTCCACCGCGAATGAGGTGAACGGGATGCCGTCGGCCACTAGTGCCTTCTTGAACGGCCCGACGGCCGGGTGGCCGTCCGGCTCCAGCAGCAGCTCCGTGCCGTTCGACTCCGTGGCCGACACCACCGTCAGCCACCGGGCCTCACCCAGCGGGATGTCGTTCTTCTTCACGAAGCCGAGCACGTCGACGTAGAACGTCTCGGCCTTCGCCTGGTCGTCGACGAAGACGCTGGCAATGTGGATCTTCAGCATGGGTCTCTCCTCATGGGTCGATCGGCCACCGTTCGATGATCGAGCGCAGCGGCCCCGTGTCGAGGTGGTGGAACTTGTAGCGGCCTTCTCGCCTGGTGGTGACCAAGCCTGCTTCCTCGAGCACCGCGAGGTGCTGGGAGATCGCCTGTCGCGACGAGCCCAGTCCGTGCTTCATCGTCAGGCGGCTGCAGATCTCGAACAGAGTCTGGCCGTCCTTGTCCGTGAGCTCGTCGAGGATCGCCCTTCTCGTCGGATCGACAAGAGCCTTGAACAAGGCGCTCACGGGGAGATTTATAGGCAAGTGGCGACTTGCCTGTCAAGGCAGTAGGTTCGGCCGACAGGCGGACCAGCAGGAGGCACGGTGCTCGACTGGACGAAGCACGTCATCTGGTGGCACGTCTACCCGCTCGGCTTCACGGGCGCCGAGGGCTCCGCTGCCGACGCACCCCACCCGGTGCCGCGGTTGCGCGCGCTGGAACCGTGGCTGGGCTATCTGCTCGACCTCGGCTGCAACGGCCTCGCGCTCGGCCCCGTGTTCGCCTCCGGTACCCACGGCTACGACACGACCGACCACTTCCGCATCGACCCGCGCCTCGGCACCTCCGACGACCTCCGCTGGTTGCTCGACACGTGCCGCGAGCGGGGTGTGCACGTCCTGCTCGACGGGGTGTTCAACCACGTCGGCCGGGATTTCCCCCAGTTCCGGGACGTGCTGGAGCACCGAGGAGCGTCACGCTGGGCCAACTGGTTCGACCTGGATCTCGAGGCGGGCGGACCCGACGGGTTCGGCTACCGCGACTTCGAGGGTCACCACGAGCTGGTGGCACTCAACCACGCCGAACCGGAGGTGATCGACCACATCACGACCGTGATGAACCACTGGCTGGACGTGGGCGCGAGCGGGTGGCGACTCGACGCGGCCTATGCCATCCCGCAGGATGCGCTCCGGGCGATCAGCGACGCCGTTCACGCCGAACACCCCGACGCCTGGCTTGTCGGTGAGGTGATCCACGGTGACTACCCCTCGTTCGTCCGCACGGGTGGGCTGGACTCGGTGACCCAGTACGAGCTGTGGAAGGCCATCTGGAGCTCGCTGAACGACCGCAATCTGTTCGAGCTGGCCTGGGCGCTGCAGCGGCACGACGCACTGCTGGACGATCTCGTGCCGTTGACCTTCGTGGGCAACCACGACGTCACACGGCTCGCGAGCAGGCTGACCGATCCAGAGTTACTGGGTCATGCGCTGGCCGTGCTCTTCGGCGTGGCCGGGGTACCGGCCGTGTACTACGGGGACGAGCAGGCGTTCCGGGGAGTGAAGGAAGATCGGGCTGGGGGCGACGACGCGGTGCGGCCCGCGTTCCCGGAGACGACGGACGGGCTCGCGCCCCACGGTTGGCCGGTGTACCGGACGCACCAGGAGCTGATCGGGATGCGCCGGCGGAACGCGTGGCTGACCGGGGCACGCACCGCGGTCGACCACGTGGCGAACGAGCAGCTCGCGTTCACCAGCCGAAGCGGCGACGGAGAGGTGTCGGTGCTGCTCAACCTCGCGGACCGGGAGCACCGCTTCGACCCGCGTGGCGATGCTCAGGTGCTTGCGTCGAGCGGGTCGGGTGGCGATTCCTGGCTGCTGGCGCCGCGCTCATGGGCGGTCCTCGCAGGCAACGAGAAGTCGGACGGCACGGTCTCGACGGCCACCGATCAGTTCTGACCCGCCGGGCGGTCTCCTCTCCGCAAGCCCGGATGACGGAGGGACCCCCAGTGGACGCGAGCCCGACCTTTGTGCTGATCCCCGGTGCCGGGGGCAGCGCGTTCTACTGGCACCGGCTGGTCGAGGAGCTGCACCGGCGTGGTCGTGCGGTCATCGCCGTCGACCTGCCCGCAGGCGACGACTCCGCCGGGCTCGCGGAGTACACGGATGCGGTGGTCGCTGCCATCGGTGACCGTTCGCGGATCGTCCTGGTGGCTCAGTCGCTCGCCGGGTTCACCGGGCCGCTCGTGTGCGAGCGGGTACCGGTCGAACTGCTCGTGCTGCTCAACGCGATGGTGCCGACGCCGGGGGAGGCGCCGGGCGACTGGTGGGAGAACACCGGGCAGGCGCAGGCGGCCGCCCAGCTCGCTGAGCGCGAGGGACGGTCGTCCGGGGACGGGTTCAACCCGGCCGTCGAGTTCTTCCACGACGTGCCGCCCGAGGTGACGGCCGCGGTCTTCGCGCAGCCGGAGCCGGTTCAGTGCGGCACGCCGTTCGAGAAGCCGTGGCCGCTGGAGAGGTGGCCGGACGTTCCCACGCGGTTCCTGCAGGGCCGCGACGACCGCTTCTTTCCGCTGGAGTTCCAGCGGCGGGTGGTGCGGGAACGACTGGGCATCCCTGTCGACGAGATGCCGGGAGGTCACCTCGTCGCGCTCAGCAGGCCCCGGGAGCTGGCGGACCGGCTGGAGGCGTACCTGTCCTGACACTTTCTCGGTCGAACTGTCGATCCTGGCGTTTCCCGATTGTCGTTGTAGCGACCGGACTAACGAAGGAGGATCCGTGCAGTACCTGCTGATGATCTGCGGAGTCGAGGACGCCGAGCCCGTGCCCGGTGTGGACATGGCCGCCGCTGGTGAGGCGTGGGCCAAGGAGATGGACGGACGCGGCGTCCGCCTACAGGGCAACCGGCTGCGCCCGATTGCGGACGCCACGACGGTGCGGGTGCGCGAGACCGAGGTGCTGGTCTCCGACGGCCCGTTCGCGGAGACCAAGGAGCAGATTCTCGGCTACGACCTGCTCGACTGCCAGGATCTGGACGAGGCGATCGAGGTGGCGTCGAAGCACCCGGTGGCGCGGTACGGGTCGATCGAGGTGAGGCCGTTCTGGACCGGGTGACGGGCGTCGAGGCGGCGGCGGTCGAGGCCGCCGTCGTCGCGGCGTTCCGCGCGGAGTGGGGCCGGGTCGTCGCGACGCTGATCCGGATGACGGGCGACTGGGATCTCGCGGAGGAGTGCGCCCAGGAGGCGCTGGCGCAGGCGGTGGCGCGCTGGCCCCGGGACGGTGTCCCGCGCAGCCCCGGCGCGTGGCTCACCACGACGGCGCGCAACCACGCGCTGAACCGCCTCCGGCGCACGGCGCTGGAGGCCGCCAAGCTGCGGGAGGCCGCAATGGAGCCCATCCAGGGGGACCAGGACGACGGGAGCGCCGTGCAGGACGACCGGCTCCGGCTGATCTTCACCTGCTGCCATCCTGCGCTCCCGCTGGAGGGCCGGGTGGCCCTCACCCTGCGCTCCCTCGCCGGCCTCACCACCGCGGAGATCGCTAGGGCGTTCCTCGTGTCGGAGTCGACGATGGCGCAGCGCCTGGTGCGCACCAAGCGGAAGATCCGCGAGGCCGGGATCCCGTTCCGCGTACCGCCCGACCACCTCCTGCCCGACCGGACGGCCGCCGTGCTCGGTGTGATCTACCTGCTGTTCAACGAGGGGTATGCCGCTGCCGCCGGTTCCGAGCTGCTGCGCCACGACCTGTGCGCGGAGGCGATCCGGCTCGCCCGCACGCTGGCCCGGCTCATGCCCGACGAACCCGAGGTCCTCGGCCTGGCCGCCCTCCTGCTCCTGCAGGACTCGCGCCGCGGCGCGCGGCTGGACGACACGGGCGAGCCGGTCACGCTGGAGGACCAGGACCGGTCCCGGTGGGACGCCGCCGCGATCGCCGAGGGGCTCGAGCTGCTCGACGCCGCGCTCCGGCGCGGGGGTCCGGGCCGGCGGCCGGCGGGTCCCTACCAGGTGCAGGCGGCCATCGCGGCGTGCCACGCGAGGGCAGGGCGGGCGGTGGACACCGACTGGCCGCAGATCGCCGCGCTCTACGGCAGGCTCGTCGAGATGACGTCCTCGCCGGTCGTCCGGCTCAACCGTGCTGTGGCCGTCGCCATGGCCGACGGACCGGCAGCCGGGCTGGAGCTGGTGGACGCCCTCGGTGGGGAGCCGGCGGGCTACCACCTGCTCCCCGCAACCCGGGCCGACCTGCTCCGGCGGCTCGGCAGGTACGGCGATGCGGCCGACGCCTACCGCGATGCACTGCGGCTCACCGGCACCGACGCCGAGCGCCGGTTCCTCACCCGCCGCCTCGCCGAGGTCAGCCCGCCGCCACCGCTCGCCTCTACTGGTACGCCTGCCGGTCGTCTGTAAGACGCCCGACCTCATCGAGGCGAGCCGGGACGCGGCCGAGCGCGGCGAGCGCCTCGACGACGAAGTAGACCCCGCGGAAGAACTGCAGCACGTCGCCGCGCTCGAGCCGGACCCGCCGGTAGATGAGCATGCGACCCGCGTCGGCCCCGTCGAGCAGCTCGCGCCACGCCTCGTGGGTGGCGCGAAGGACATAGGTCGCCCCCGCGGCCTCCTCCGGCCCCACGATCGCGGCTCGCGTGCACCGTCCCCGCTCCCACTGCAGCAGCAGGTGGGCCGGCCCACCGCCGAACTCCGCGGGAAGGTCGGGGTCGACGAGCGCCCACGAGTCGTCGTAGCCGGCCCGGACCTCGTCGATCCACTCCCAGTACGTCGGGAGCTTCTCGGCCCGCAGCTCGTCGCTCGGACCGCGGTCCACCGCATCCCGCACGGCTTCGGCCCACTCAGGGCTGAACAGTGCAGGCGCGCTGGTCGTCGTCGTGGGCATCGTCAGCCTCCCGCCAGCTCGGGCTGGAGGCGATCGATCTGCTCCCTGAGGTCGGGAGGGAGGTCGATGCCGACGTCGGAGAGCTTCATCGTCAGCTGCCGGATCATCAGCCTGCGCACCTCCTCCGGGGTCCAGCCGAGCGACTCCAGAGCGAGCCGACGGCTCACGGCCCCGTTCATCCGCAGGATCGTGCGCAGCGTCTCGTGGATCTCGTGGAGCATGGCCGGGTCGGACTGGACGGCGTCCCGCAGGATCCGCATGCCCCCCTGCACATGGCGCGCCTCGTCCCGGCAGGTCGCGGTGAACCCCGAGTAGTACGCGGGGAGGAGCTTGCGGGTGCGGCAGTAGGACAGCGTGATCTTCATGACCGACAGCGCGAGCACGCCCTCGATCCACAGGAAGTAGGTGGTGCCGTAGCGGACGCGCGCCGCAGGGTCCTCCGGGTCCCGGCGCAGCTCGTCGGCCTGATGGGCGAGCAGCCCGAACGGCCCCACGAACGTCTCGGAGACGTGCGGGTAGGAGGCGTCGAGCACGTCCTGGATGCCCGTGCCGGGGAGCGCCACGACCTCGCGGTAGAAGCGGTCGAAAAAGATCGTGTGCCGGGCCTCGTCCTCGATCTGGCTCGACATGTAGATCTTGGACTCCTCGCTGCCGCCGAGCATGAACACCGGCAGCTCGACCTCAACCTGGCGTTCGCCGTGGTGGAAGCCGGAGGAGATCGCGACGAACGCCGCGCGCTCCTCGGCGCTCATCCGGGTGCGCCAGTCGATGGCGTCCTGGTCGAAGTCGAGCTCATAGACATCCCAGCGCTGCCGGAGGTAGCGCCGGTACAGATCGAGGTAGTCAGGGAGCTTCTTGAGGTCCGCGTGCAGGTAGTCGAGCACGTCGTCGATGTCGACGTCCCGGATCTGGGCGAGGGTGGAGTTCGCCACCCTCTCCTGCACCGTCTCTTGCCGTGTCACCATGCCGTCGCCCCCCGTCAGCGCACCGTGCGCGGCCGCCCTCGACCGTCGCAGGCTCTAGAACCGCCTTCACCGTAGGTCAATCGGCGCCGGTCCGGCACTGGCGAGCGCCGTCCGGTCGCGCTCCACCTCGGCGCGGTGCTCCGCGACCTCCCGGGCCTGCCGGGTCTCGTCCCAGCCCAGCAGCGGCGCGAGGAGAGCGGCCACGGCCGGGGCGGCCGCCGTGCCGCCGTCCGTGCGTTCGATGACCAGGTGCGTCCGGCGGGTGAGGACGTCGGACAGGGTCGCCGCGCCCTCGTGGGTGACCGCGTAGCGGAACTCCACGGGCAGGTAGCCCTCCGCGCCACGTAAGGGGCGGCCGAGCGCCGGGTCGTCGCGAACGGGCGCCAGCACCGCCGGCAGCTCGGCGCCGTAACGGTGCAGCATGCGGTGCACGTGGTCAGCGGGAACGCCGTGCTCCGCCGCCAGTCGCGGCACCCGGTTGCCGACCGCGCGCCAGCCGGCGGCGCCGAGGAGCGGCATCTCGGCGGTCGGCGACGGAGGGAGCGCACGGCCCAGTTCGCACCCGGCGGCGTCGACGGCGTCGCGGGCCATCCGCCGGTAGGTCGTGTACTTCCCACCGACGACCGTGACCATCCCGGCCGGCTCCGCGACGACCGTGTGGTCGCGGGAGAGCGCGGACGTGGTGGCGGCGTCGCGGGTCACCGGCGCGAGCAACGGGCGCAGCCCGGCGAACGCACCGAGCACATCCGAGCGGGAGAGCGGGCGGCCGAGGTAGCGGTTGACGTTGCGCAGCAGGTAGTCGACGTCGGCCTGCTCTACCGTGGGAGCCCGGCGATCGCCCGTGTAGGTGGTGTCGGTGGTGCCGAGCAGCCAGTGGCCGAACCACCTGCGCAGGATGATCACGGAGTCCTCGGCGCGGGCGAGCAACCCGGTGCGGGAGTCGAACGCGCCCTGCTCCACCAGCAGGTGGACGCCCTTGGCCGGGCGAACGGCGAACGAGGCCGATCCGGCCATCGCCTGCACGTCCGCCGCCCACACGCCGGCCGCGTTGATCACCACGGACGCCGTGACGTCGAACCGGTCGCCGCTCAGTGCATCCTCGACGACGACGCCTGCCACCCGTGGGCCCTCGCGGAGCACGCCGACCACCCGCGCGTGGCTCAGTACGTGCGCCCCGAGTGCTGCCGCGGTGCGGGCGACGGCGAGGGTGTGCCGCGCGTCGTCCATCCGGCCGTCGTAGTACTGCACGGCGCCGGTGACGACGTCGGCCGCCAGGCCGGGGGCCTCCCGCAGCGCGCCGCGGCGCGTCAGGTGCCGGTGGTGCGGTACTCCACCGCGCCCGCCGGTGCGCCCTGCCGCCGCCATCAGGTCGTACAACAGCACGCCCGCGCCGATGTAGGGCCGCTCCCACGGCGTGGTGAACGGGACGAGGAAGGGCTCGGGCGTCACGAGGTGTGGTGCGGTGGTGCGGACCATGAGGTCGCGCTCGCGCAAGGCCTCGGCGACGAGCGAGAAGTTCAGCTGCTCCAGGTAGCGCAGCCCGCCGTGCACCGTCTTGCCCGACCGCGACGACGTGCCCGAAGCCAGGTCGCCCGCCTCGACGAGCACCACCGACAGGCCCCGGCTCGCCGCGTCGAGCGCGGCCCCGGCCCCGGTCACCCCGCCGCCGACGACCACGACGTCGAACCGCCCGGTGCGGGCGGCCGCGACCGCGGCGCGTCGGCCGGCGGGGGACAGCCGCCCGGGCTCCGACGTCCCGTCTGACGGATCGGCTCCGGCACCGCTCACCGGGACACCGCTCACCGGGACACCGTCGCCAGGGACGCCCGCCTGGTGGCCCAGAACGGCTGCGCGGCCCGGACGTGGTCGAGGTAGCGCGCGTAGCCGTCGTCGTAGTGGGCCTGCACCGTGCCGTCGGGCTCCACGATCCCCTGCGCCGCCGTCCACGTGCCGACGTCGAGCGGCTCGCCGCGCGCGGCCGCCGCGGCGAGCACGGCGCCGCGAGCGCCCACCTCCGGTGTGCGGGCCAGCTCCAGCGGCACGCCGAGAACGTCGGCGAAGACCTGGAGCCACGGCCGTGACCGGCCGCCGCCGCCGCAGGCCACGAGCCGCGCCACGCCACCCGCCGCCTCGAAGCAGTGCCGTGCCGCGTACGCCAGGCCCTCGCACATCGCTCGCACCAGATCGTCGCGGGTGGTGGTCAGTCGTACGCCGGTGACCTGCCCGCAGGCCTCCGGGTCGACGAACGGCGCCCGCTCCCCGGACGTCGCGAAGTAGGGCAGCACCTCCACACCACCCGCGCCCGGCGGGCTCGTCCCCAGCGCGGCGTCGATCGCCTCGACGCCGAGCCCCAGTGTGGTGAGCATCCAGTCCATCGACGCCGTACCGACCATCGCGGGCATGGCCCGCAGCCAGCGGCCCGGCTCCCCGGTTGCGACGGAGAACCCGGCGGGTTCGCCGTCGGTCGCGAGCCGGTCGACGTGGACCAGGCAGCCGAGCGTGGTGCCCACGATCAGCAAGCCGTCGCCGATGCCCCGCACGCCGCCCCCGAACGCGCAGGCCGGGAAGTCGAACGGGCCGGAGCTCACCGGAACGCCAACGGGAAGTCCGAGCAGGGCGGCCCCGGCCGCGGACAGCTCGGCCTGGGGCACGGGCGTGGAAATCGGCGCGAGCAGGTTGCTGCGGTGGGCCAGCCCCATCGCGTCGAGGACCGCGTCGCTGTAGCCGGTGCCCGTGCCGTCGCCGAAAGGTAGCGAGCTGTCGCTGGGGTCGGTGGCCCGCACGCCGGTGAGCCGCATGAACAGGGCGTCCTTGCAGGTGCCTGCCGTGGCGGCCGCGTCGAGCGACGCGGGTTCGTGTGCGTCGAGCCAGCCGAGCAGGGGCCCGGGCGCGCCGGGGAAGAGCGTGGTGCCGTTGGTCCGGAACACCCGCTCGGTGACGCCGTCGGCCGTCCAGCCGCCGAGCAGCTCCGACGCCCGGCCGTCCAGCCAGGACAGCGCGGGTCGCACGGGTGCGCCTGCCGCGTCGGTGAGCCAGAGGCCGTCGCCCTGGCCGGTGAGGGCCACCACACTCGGCGAGCGGCCTGCCGTCGCGACCACCTCCTGCACCACTTCGCCGAGATGGGCGAGCACGTGCTCGAGGTCCTGCTCGACGGCGCCGTCCGCGCCGTGCACGAGGTCGAGGGGCCGACCCGCGACGGCGAGCGCACCGCCGTCTTCGTCGAAGAGGGCGGCCTTGACCACGGAGGTCCCGGCGTCGACGCCGAGCCAGGTCGGGGGGTTCATGACCGCCCGGGCACCGACTGCCCGTAGCTACCGAGTTTCTCCGCCACCCTGGCGATCTCGTCGAGCTGCAGCAGGTTCGGCTCCCCGAGCAACCGGGCCTGGTAGTACATCTGACAGACCCACTCCAGGTAGACGCTGCGGGTGTAGGCCTTCGCGAGGCTGTCGCCGTAGGTGGTGGCGCCGTGGTTCTGGAGGATCACGCCGAACCGGCCTTCCATCGCGCGCACGCTGTTCTCGGCCAGCTCGGAGCTGCCATACGTGGCGTACGGAGCAACCCGCACCGGGCCGCCGAGAAGCGCCACCATGTAGTGCACCGGCGGCAGCTCGTCGACGACCGCGGAGAGTGTGCTCGCGTAGAGCGGGTGGGTGTGCACCACGGCCTGCGCGGAGGTGTGCCGGTAGACCGAGGTGTGCATCTGCACCTCGGATGAGGGCTCGAGCCCGTCCTCGACCGGCGTCCCGTCCAGGTCGATCACGCAGATCGACTCGGGGGTGAGGTCCTCGTAGGCCGCGCCGCTCGGCGTGATCGCGATGTGGTCGCCGGACCGGACGGAGATGTTGCCGGAGGTTCCGACGGTGAGCTTGTCGGCCTGCATCCGGCGGCAGTACTGCACCAGCTGGACGCGTTCGTCGTGGAGGAGCATGTCGGGCGGGTTCCTTCCCGGTGGGCGACGAGGGCGGCCCGGGCTCATTCGGCCCGGCCGGCCACCTCCACACGCACGTCGTTCTCCCGCAGCGCGGCCAGGTCGCGGGCGGGAACGTCGGCGTCGACGATGACGGAGGCGAACCGGTGCAGGGGCAGCAGGCGGTGCAGTGCGCTGCGCGTGAGCTTGCTGTGGTCGATGAGCAGGTGGGTGCGTGCGGCGACCTCGACCATCGCGCGCTTCACCGCGACGATCTTGTCCTCCTGGTGGAAGGCGTAGCCCTCGCTCACCGCCGATGTGCTGACGAAGGCGACGTCGAACCGCATCGAACGCACCGCGTCGATACACCCGGAGCCCAGGAACGAGTCGTGCTGCACGTCGTAGTGGCCGCCCAGGGCCATGACTTGGACGTCGCGGAGGCGGGCCAGCTCGACGAGCGCGGCGAGGTAGTTGGTGGCGACCGTGAGCGGTGCGAGCGCGGCGAGGTGGGGGAGCATCTGCGCTGCGGTGGTGGAGTCGTCGATCAGCACCGACATGCCCGGCTCGACGTGCCGGCAGGCGTGCTGCGCGATCATTCGCTTGGCCTCGACGCTGGCCTTCGCGCGGAACTCCACGTTGGACTCGAAGGTGCCGCTGGGCCGCGCCGTGGCGACCCCACGCGCCTTACGCAGCACGCCCTGGCGCTGCAGCTCGTCGAGATCCCGGTGGATGGTCATCACCGAGACGCCGAACGCCTCGGCCAGCTCCTGTGCGGAGACCGTTCCACGGCGCAGCACCAGGTCGGTGATGCGGGCCTGCCTGCCCTCGGGACCGAGCGCACGCGCCGGAGGAGTGTTCTCGGACGGTTCGTCCGAGTGCCCGGCCACCTCCACCACTGGTCTTCTCCTTCGCTCGAACTGCTGCGTCTGGCATCACAGCCCCTCGCGCCCGATCAGTCAAGCAAAGATGTGATAGCGACATAGATCGGTGTGATTGTCGGAGATCGTCAGCAACCTGTGCGACTCCCATAGGCTGTGGCCTGCACAAACGCTCCGGATCGGCCGGACAGACATCACACACAAATCTGTGACAACCACGTATTGACGTGAGATGTGCTCCGCCATACTGTGGCGCCTCGCGGCGATCCCCGTGGAACGAGTCACACGCCGTGTCCGAGGAAGGAGCAACGGTGCCCGGTCCGGAGCCTGCTGACGACCCTGCAGCCGACGCGCTGTGGCTGGGCGTCGATATCGGCACGCAGGGAGTCCGGGCCGTCCTCGTCGACGGCGCCGGCACCGTGCTCGGTACGGGCTCCGCGCCCCTTCATCGCGACGTGCGCGACGGCGACAGGCACGAGCAGGACCCCGCGGAGTGGTGGAGTGCCACCTGCACCGCCACCCGTGCCGCGCTCGCCGGCCCCGTGGGCCGCCGGGTGGGCGCGGTGAGCATCGACTCGACCTCGGGCACCCTGGTCGTGCAGTCCCCGAGCGGGCTCCCGGCCGGGCCCGGCCTCATGTATGACGACCGGCGTGCCGCTCTCGAGGCCGCCCGGGTGCAGGAGGTGGGCGATGCGCTGTGGAACGCGCTCGGCTACCGGATGCAGGCCAGCTGGGCGCTGCCGAAGGTCGTCCAGCTCGCCGGGCGGGGCGCGGTGCGTGCCGGGCACCGGTTCGCCCACCAGGCCGACCACATCGCCGCGCGGCTGGCCGGGCACCCCGTTCCCACCGACTGGAGCCACGCCCTCAAGACCGGCTACGACCTGCTCGGCGACACCTGGCCCACCGCGGTGCTCGACGCCCTCGGCGTCGACCCGGCGCTGCTGCCGCCGGTGGTGACCCCGGGGCAGCGGGTGGCCGTCGTGTCGGCCGCGGCTGCCGAGGCGTCCGGGATCCCGGCCGGCACGCCGATCGCCGCGGGCATGACCGACGGCTGCGCGGCCCAGGTGGCGACCGCGGCGCTCGCGCCCGGTGAGTGGTGTTCGGCCCTGGGCACCACCCTCGTGCTCAAGGGCTCCACGCGTGAGCTCCTGCGCGATCCCACCGGCGCGGTGTACTGCCACCGCAACCCCGACGGCGGCTGGCTTCCGGGCGGCGCGTCGAGCACCGGGGCCGGCGTCCTCTCCCGCGACCTCGCCGGAGAGGACCTCGACGCGGTCACGGAGCGCGCGCGGCACCGTGGAGTTCCCTCGGGCGCAACGTATCCGCTGGTGGGCACGGGGGAGCGGTTCCCGTTCGTCGCCCACGACGCGGCGGGCTTCGACGTCGGCGGCCCCGTGGACGGCGAC
>DASRSC010000256.1:0-12605 GCA_035695525.1 Pseudonocardia sp.
ACTCCCTGCCGTCGCTGCCGGTCGTCGGCGCCCTGCCGTCGCTGCCCTCGCTGCCCAGCGCCGACTCGCTTCCGTCGTTGCCGTCGCTGCCGAGCGCCGACCAGTCCGCCGCGCACAGCCTGCAGGCAGCCGTCCAGCTCGACCTGCCCAACAGCAGCACCGCCACCGACACCCTCCCCGGCGCCGGTGACGTCTTCTCGACCTCGGACCTGCTCGCAGGCCTGATCTGAGGCGACCGGCGGCCGTCCTCCTCGGGTGGGGACGGCCGCCGGCCCGCGCTTAGGCTCGAGGCGTGCACCCTCTGACATCCGGGATCACGGCTGCGGCCCGTGCCTCGATTCCTCCCTTCCACGTCATGGACGTGTGGGCAGCCGCTGCCGAGCGAGAGCGCACCCACGGCGACCTGGTGAACCTCTCCGCGGGTCAACCGTCCACACCGGCTCCCCCCGCCGTGCGGGAGGCCGCAGTCGCCGCGCTGACCGATGACCTGCTCGGTTACACGGTCTCACTCGGAATTCCGGAGCTGCGTTCCGCTGTCGCCGGGCACTACGCCCGCCGCTACGACCTCGACGTGCCGCCGGAACAGGTGGTGATCACCACCGGGTCGTCCGGCGGCTTCCTGCTCGCGTTCCTGTCCGCGTTCGACGCGGGGGACCGGGTGGCGCTGGCCAGGCCCGGGTACCCCTGCTATCGCAACATCCTGACGGCCCTCGGCTGTGAGGTCGTCGAACTCCCGTGTGGCCCCGAGACCCGCTACCAGCCGACCGTCGCGATGCTCGAGGCGTTGGACGAGCCGGTGCGAGGGCTGGTCGTGGCCAGCCCGGCCAACCCGACGGGGACCGTCCTGGACCCGACCGAACTCGTGGCTCTCGCGTCGTACTGCGAGCGCAACGGCGTCCAACTGGTGAGCGACGAGATCTACCACGGCATCTCCTACGCGGGCGCCCCGGCGACCTCTTCGGCGTGGAGCACCTCATCCGAGGCGATCGTCGTCAACTCCTTCTCGAAGTACTTCTCCATGACCGGGTGGCGGTTGGGGTGGCTGCTGCTGCCCCCGCGGCTGCTGCGCCCGGCCGAATGCCTCGCCGGCAACTTCACCGTCTGCCCGCCCGCTCTCGCGCAGCGGGCCGCGATCGGCGCGTTCGATCCCACCAGCTACGTAGAGGCCGACTCGCACGTCGCCCGGTACGCGGTGAATAGGGGACTACTGCTCGACGGCCTGCCACGCCTGGGTATCACGCGCCTCGCCCCGGCCGACGGCGCGTTCTACGTCTACGCGGACGTCTCCCACCTAACGGGTTCTAAGACCTCGATGCAGTGGGTCTACCAGGCACTTTCCGAGGTTGGGGTAGCTCTGGCACCCGGGATCGACTTCGACCCCGTCGACGGGGACCGCTTCGTACGGCTCTCGTTCGCGGGCGCTACGGACGACATCACCGAGGCACTACGGCGCCTAGCCGGGTGGCTACGGGGGAGCTGAGCGGAGCGTCTTCTACGTCTGGTCCGCGCGTCACACCAGACCTCTTGTAGGCCAGCGCGGTGGATCCGGTTGTCCTGCGCGGGGGACACCGACGCCGTCACGGAAGCGCTGCGGAGGATGGGGACTGGCTCGGCTCGGCTGAAGCGGTCACCGCGTGATCAGCACCCCGCGGGATGCGCTGGGGCGCGACCGGCCCGCAACCTGGCCGCGCGGCCCGGCGCGGGCGCTGTGGCGCCCGGCCGGGACGGCTCCACCGGCCCGATCCGCTCCAGCGCCGCCGTGATATCGGCGTCGGTCAGGTCGGCGTGGGTCATGAGCCGGACCTGCCCTGCCATCGTCGACGCGCGGACGCCGGCGTCGGCGAAGCGGCGAATCGTGCCGTCCAGGTCGGCCACGGCCACCAGCACGATGTTGGTCTCCGGCACCCCGACCAACCAGCCGCGCTCGCGCAGCCCTGCGGCGAGCGTCCTGGCGCGCTCGTGGTCCTCGGACAGGCGATCCACGCGGTCCAGCGCCACCAGTCCCGCCGCGGCGAGCACCCCGCCCTGACGGACGCCGCCGCCGAGCATCTTGCGCAGCCGCCTGGCCTCCTCGACGAACTCGGCCGAGCCGGCGACCACTGACCCGACGGGCGCCCCGAGACCCTTGCTCAGGCAGACCTGCACGGTGTCGGCGCCCACGGTCAAGGCCCCCGGCGGCACGCCCAGCGCCACCGCGGCGTGCCAGAGTCGGGCGCCGTCGAGGTGCACCCGCAGCTTCGCCCCCCGCGCCGCGGCGACGACGGCCGCGTGCTCCTCCGGTGCGGTGATGGCGCCGCCCGCAGCGTTGTGCGTGTTCTCCAGGCACAGCAGCGTGGTGCGCAGCGAGTAATAGGGCCCGGTGGAGCCCACGGCGCGGCGCACGGCTGCGGGCGAGACCTTGCCGGGACCGGCGTCGTGGTCCATCGGTCGCGGCATCCCGCCGGCGAGCCAGGCGGCCGTACCGAGCTCGGCGTCGAGCACGTGCGCGCCCGCGGGAGCAAGAAACGCGTCGCCGCGGTCGAGGTGGTGCATCAGCGCGATGAGGTTGCCCATCGAGCCGCTGGGGGTCCACAGCGCGTCGGCCGCTCCGAGCAGGCCTGCCACCCGCACCTCGAGCTCGCGCATCGTCGGATCGCGGTCGAGGACGTCGTCGCCGACCTCGGCGGCCGCCATTGCGGCCCGCATCTGCTTCGTGGGGAGGGTGACGGTGTCCGAGCGGAGATCGATCGGGCCGTCATGGGCCGCCGGCCGCCGGGCTCGTGATGTGGATCGCACGGCATGCGATTCAACCAGGAGGCGACGGGCTCGTCTCTGCTGGGTCACAGAACTGTCACGACGTTGGGCTATTCGTGTGAAGCGCGCCCAACTGGGCAACCCCGGAGCCCGATCCTTGCGTCCCGTATCCGACACCGACGTGGGAGGGGGGAACAGCCGGGTGGACGAGGCCGGCGAGCGCGAGTTCGTCCCAGACACGTTCGAGGAGTACTTCCGCGCACGTCGGGACTCGGTGCGGCGTACCGCGTTCCTGCTGTGCGGCGACTGGCACCGCGCCGACGACCACGCACAGGCGGCGTTCGTCGCGCTGCACCGGCACTGGCGGCGGATCCGTGACCGCGGTGCGCTCGACGCGTGGATGCGGCGCACGCTCGTGCGCGCCGTCGTCGACGAGTCCCGGCGGCCGTGGCGCAGGGAGCGTTTCACCCCCGAGCCCGCCCACGCGAGCAGCGTCCCGTCCGACTCGGACGCGGTCGCCACGCGGCATGTATTGGTGGACGGGTTGCGGTCGGTGCCGCCGCG
The DNA here is from genome assembly GCA_035695525.1 of Pseudonocardia sp. Lineage (GTDB taxonomy): Bacteria > Actinomycetota > Actinomycetes > Mycobacteriales > Pseudonocardiaceae > Pseudonocardia. The sequence continues at coordinate 3,298 of DASRSC010000256.1, forward strand.
CCAGCGTGCCGTTCTCGTGCTGCGGTTCCTCGACGGCCTGGACGTCGCCGCCACCGCGACTGCGTTGGGTTGCTCCGAGGGCACGGTCAAGAGCCAGACCGCCCACGGCCTCGCGGCGTTGCGCACGGTGCTCGGTGACGCGCTCGACGACCTACGGCCTGCGGGATAGGAGAGAGGTGACGGGATGACTGACGTCGACGACGAGGAGTTGGGCACGCTGTTCCGTGCCGCCGCCTCCGACTCGGGGGCGCCGCCACCGCGCTTCGACCACGACTCGGTGGTGAGCGCGTCCCGTCGCGCCGCTGCACGTCGCCGTGCTGCCTTGGCGGGGGGCGTGGTCGCGCTGTTCGCGGTGGTCGGCGTCGTGGCCACGATCGCGCTGCCCGCCTCCCCCGACCGAGACGCCTCCACGGTCGCGGCGCCGATGCTCGCGCCGAACCCCGGCGCGCGGCTGGACGCCGGGCCGGCGGCAGACGCCGGGAGCGGCCAGGCTGCGGCGGAGGCGGCAGGAGCGGGAGCCCCCCCACTCGGGCCGGGCACCGCGGAGTGCGCCGATCGGCAGGACCCTGCGCTGCGGACGATCGTCGAGGAGGTCCTGCCCGGCGTGGCAGGCGCCCCGGAGGCGGCCACCACGATGGAGTGCCGTCCGCGCGGTGAGCGCGGCATCAACGTCGAGGTCAGCGACGGCGGCGCGGTGGGGCTGCTCAGCGTGCAGTACCTGCCGCCGGGTGTGATCGTCGCACTCGTCCCGGGCGCCGTCAGTGCGCCGACCGTCTCGGGCGGCACGGTGATCGTGAGCTCGCGCGCGTCCGAGCCGGGTGCCCCGCCGCCGTTCGCGGACAGGCTGGAGTCAACGGCGGCCTTCCTGGCGCCCCGCCTCTAGCGCCTTCCCGACCTCGCCCCCACGCTGGCGGTTTCGCGCAGCGGCGGAAGACTGCAGCCGTGGGTACCGCCAAGGGTGAGCGGCGTCGGCAGGAGTTGGTGACGGCGGCCGCGGCGCTGCTGCGCTCCGGCGGCTTCGACGCCGTTCGGCACCGGGCCGTCGCCGAGCGCGCCGGGCTGCCGCTGGCGTCCACCACCTACTACTTCGCCTCGCTCGACGACCTCGTCACCGCGGCCGTGGAGCGCACCAGCCGGGACGAGCTCGCCGAGGGCAGGGAGCAGCTCGATGCGCTCGCGGACGGACCGGTCGCCACGCCCGCGCTCGTCGAGCTGGTGCTCGACCAGCTGCTCGGCCCTGAGTCGCGCGATGGCGGGCTCGACGCCGTCCTGCTGCGCTATGAGCGGCTCGTCGGCGCGGGCAGGCGGCCGTACCTGGCGCCGCTCATGCGCGAGCTGCGCGAGGACCTGGACGCGCTGCTCGCCGAGATCCTCGTGCGGTCCGGCCACCCGCTCGACGCCGCGGCGTTGCGCGACCTCGTCGCCCTGGTTGACGGCGCGGTGATCAGCGCGCTCATCGAGGCGGACGCCGACCCGCGTTCGGTCGCTAGCGGCGTGATGATCCGCGCCCTGCGCGCGTGAGGGCTGTGAGCGGAGCGGCGGGTGGTGGTTCGGAGCACTAGTTTCGATGCACGAGCGCAGAGCGCCTATCGTTTCCGCACGTGATTCCCAACGTGCTGGCTGCTCGCTACGCGAGCCCGGAGCTCGTCCGGCTGTGGTCGCCCGAGCACAAGATCGTGCTGGAACGCCGACTCTGGATCGCCGTGCTCGCGGCGCAGCGCGACCTGGGCGTCGACGTCCCCGAGTCCGCGATCGCCGACTACGAACGCGTGGTCGAGCAGGTCGACCTGGAGTCGATCGCCGCCCGTGAGCGAGTCACCCGCCACGACGTGAAGGCCCGGATCGAGGAGTTCGACGCCCTCGCCGGTCACGAGCACGTGCACAAGGGCCTCACCAGCCGCGATCTCACTGAGAACGTCGAGCAGCTGCAGGTCCGGCTCTCGCTCGAACACGTCCGCGACCGCACCGTGGCCGTCCTCTCCCGGCTCGCCCGGCTGGCAGCCGAGTACGCCGAGCTGGTGATGGCGGGACGCAGCCACAACGTCGCGGCGCAGGTCACGACGCTCGGCAAGCGGTTCGCCTCCGCTGCGGACGAGCTGCTCGTCGCGTACGGCCGGCTCGAGGACCTGCGCGCGCGCTACCCGTTGCGCGGCATCAAGGGCCCGATGGGCACCGCCCAGGACATGCTCGACCTGCTCGACGGGGACGCTGCCAAGCTCGCGTCGCTGGAGGACCGGGTCGCGGCGCACCTGGGATTCGCCGGCGTGCTCACCAGCGTCGGGCAGGTCTACCCGCGCTCCCTGGACTTCGACGTGCTCAGCGCGCTGCTCCAGCTCGCCGCCGGGCCGTCGTCGCTGGCCACGACGATCAGGTTGATGGCAGGCATCGAGCTCGCCACCGAGGGCTTCCAGCCCGGCCAGGTCGGCTCGTCGGCGATGCCGCACAAGATGAACAGCCGTTCCACCGAACGGATCAACGGCATGATGGTGCTGCTCCGCGGCTACGCCGGCATGGCTGCCGAGCTGGCCGGAGCGCAGTGGAACGAGGGTGACGTCTCCGACTCCGTGGTCCGCCGAGTCGCCCTGCCCGACGCGTTCTTCGCGCTCGACGGCCTGTTCGAGACCACCCTGACCGTGCTCGATGAGTTCGGCGCCTACCCGGCCGTCATCGCGCGCGAGCTGGACCGTTACCTCCCGTTCCTGGCGACGACGGCTGTGCTGATGGCTGCGGTCCGCGCCGGCGTCGGGCGGGAGACCGCCCACGAGGTGATCAAGGAGCACGCTGTCGGCGTCGCGCTCGCGATGCGGGAGAAGGGCCAGGCCGACAACGACCTCGTCGCGAGACTGGCCGCTGACGAACGGCTGGGGCTGCCGGCTGGGGCGCTCGACGGGCTCCTTGCCGACCCGCTGCGGTTCACCGGCGCCGCCACGACCCAGGTCAGTGCAGTCGTCGCCCGGGTGCGGGAGATCGTCGACGCCCATCCCGAGGCTGCCGCCTACACCCCCGGGGCGATCCTGTGAATCTGCTGCACAGCGGCAAGGTCCGGGACGTCTATGCCGATGGCGACGACCTGATCCTCGTGGCGTCCGACCGACTCTCCATCTACGACGTGGTGCTCCCGACGCCGGTGCCGGACAAGGGCGCGCTGCTCACCCAGCTGTCGCTCTGGTGGTTCGACCGGCTCGCCGACATCACGGCGCACCATGTCATCTCGGCGTCGGACGTGCCCGCGGAGTTCGTCGGCCGGGCCGTCCGGTGCCGCAGGCTCTCGATGCTGCCCGTCGAGTGCATCGCCCGCGGCTACCTCGCCGGGCTGGGGCTCAAGGAGTACGAGAAGCAGGGCACGGTCTCCGGGGTGGCACTGCCGCCCGGGCTCGTCGAGGGCTCGAAGCTGCCGGAACCGATCTTCACGCCCACGACGAAGGCTCCCGTGGGTGAGCACGACGAGTTCATGACCTTCGACGAGGTCGTCGACGTGGTCGGGCGGGATACGGCGGCACGGCTGCGCGACCTGACGCTCGCGGTGTACGCGCGCGGGGCGGAGATCGCGGCGCGCAACGGCATTCTGGTCGCCGACACGAAGCTGGAGTTCGGGCTCGACCCGGCGGGGGAGATCGTGCTCGCCGACGAGGTGCTCACGCCCGACTCGTCCAGGTTCTGGCCCGCCGACACCTGGGAGCCGGGCCGCCCGCAGTTCTCCTTCGACAAGCAGTACGTCCGCGAGTGGTCGGCCACCATGAACTGGGACCGGCGGCCGCCCGGACCCGAGGTGCCCACCGAGGTCGTCGCCGCAACACGTGCCCGTTATGTTGAGGTCTACGAGCGGATCACCGGCGAAGAATGGTGATGGGCGCCGGAGTAGCACCCGCCCCTCACAGCACGGTCAACCCCCGTTCACGTAGGCATGCGTTCATGGGTGGGTGGTCACGCAGCCGCCCGTCGCCCATCTCGTCGTGTCGCTGTCCGGGCTGGCCGACGACTCACCCGAGTCGCTGAGCCGCGGCGCTGACTTCACCGCGGAGCTCGACGAGCGCGGCGTGCCGCTGTCGCAGCTGTTCCGCCCCCGCGCGGCGTCCGGGACGCTGCGGGTGGATTCGCCGCTCGTGCGATGGATGCACGCGCGGCGCGCGGCGGGCGACGCCGTCGTGCTGCACGGCTACGACCACACCGCCGACCCGATCGGCTCATGGCAGTCCTCGGCGCTCGCGCGGGTGGGTCGGCGAGCAGAGTTCGCCACGCTGCCCCGCCACGAGGCCGGCCTGCGGCTCACCGCGGCCCGCCGCGCGCTGACGGTGCTGGGCCTGCGCACCGACCTGTTCGTCCCGCCACGCTGGCTCGCGTCGCCCGGCACCGTGGAGGCGCTGCACGACCAGGGCTTCGGTGTGCTGGCCGACGAGAACGGTGTGCGCCTCCTGCAGGGCCAGGGCATCGACACCGTCGTGCGGGCGCGGGTGCTCGGGTTCCGCGTCTCGGGGGAGCGCCATCCGCTCGCCGACGACCGGAAGGCCGCCGAGGCGTGGCGGTGCCGGATGCTCGAGGCCGAGGTCGCCCGTACCGTGCGGCGTGGTGGGCTGGTGCGGATCAACGTCAGGGCCAAGGACCTGAAACGGGGAGCGCGCCGCACCGCCGTGCTGGCGGCCGTGGACGCCGCGCTCCGCATAGGTGCTGTTCCCGCGACCTACCGCCTGACGGCAACGTCCCGCGCGGCCTGACCCGCCCGCGAGTCGCCCGGTTTCGGCCTGCGAGTCGCCCGTCCCCACTCCGCGAGTCGCCCGATCCCCGCCCGCGAGTCGCCCGTCCCCAGCCCCCGTGTCGCCCGGTTTCGGCCTGCGAGTCGCCGTGGCCGGGAAGAAAGACCCCTCCGTCCCGAACCTCAGCCACGTCTGCCCCGCCCGGTTGAGCAGAAGGTCGGCGAGATGCGCACCGAGCGCGAGCAGCGGCTCAATGTCCCCGCGCCGCGCGATCTGCACTGTCATCCGCACCTACGCGTCCTGCCGGTGGGACACTCGAAGACGTGCAGACCACCCACTTCGGCCACTCGTGTCTCCTGCTCGACACCGGCGCCGCGCGGCTGCTGTTCGACCCCGGGACGTTCTCGACCGGCTTCGAGGCGGTGGACGGACTCGACGCCGTCCTCGTCACACATCAGCACTTCGACCACATCGACGCCGACCGGCTCGGCGCGCTACTGGCCGCCAACCCCGATGCCAGCCTGATCGTCGACTCCGGGACAGCCGAGCAGCTCGCGGATATCGAGCACGAGGTGGTGGCGCCAGGGGCGTCGATCCAGGTGGGCGGTTCCCGGATCGACGTGCTCGGCGGGGAGCACGCGGTGATCCACCCGGACATCCCCGTCATCGCCAACAACGCCTATCTGATCGACGGCACCCACCTGCACCCTGGCGACTCCTTCACGCCGCCGCCCGCGCCGGTCGACGTGCTCTTCCTGCCGACCGGGGCGCCCTGGCTCAAGCTGTCCGAGGCCGTGGACTACATGCGGGCGGTTGCGCCGCGCACGGCCGTGCCGATCCACGAAGCCGTCCTCGCCCGACCGGCGATGCACTACAGGCTGTTCGAGCAACTCGCCCCAGAGCAGACCACCGTCCGCGTCCTCGACCGCGAGACGGCCACTGCGCTCTGACACGCCCACAGCTCGGCTGCTGGCGACTCGTGCATGCAGACAGGAATTGGCGGGCGGAGAACAAGCGACTCGCGGGCACGACGGGGGCGACTCGCGGACCCGAACCCGACCACGTGCGCGCACCAGTCCGCGGGTGCGGCACCACAGCGACTCGCACACACATCCGAGGTTGTGACTCGCGGGCCGGGGGCGACTCGTGGGCGGAATTTGGGCGACTCGCGGGGTTGGAACGGGGCGACTCGTGGGCGGAATTCGGGCGACTCGCGGGGTTGGGACGGGCGACTCGCGGCTCAGGGGAGGTGCGCGGCCAGGATCTCCGACTCCTCGGCCGGGGTGAGCCCGGCGCGGCGCGGACGGTCCGGGCCGAGAGCGCGTTCGTGCTCCAGCGCGGCGCCAGCAGTCTCGGCGACCGGACGGCACCGCAGGCCTGCGGCTGCGGCGGGTGCGGTGTTCCTCGCCAGGATGCCGACGTCCGACCCGGTCAGCCACAGCGGCAGTGACCGGGGCCCGGACCACGGCTGCACTCCGGCTGCCGTGAGCGCCTCCGGTGCGACGGCCACCTGCTCCAGTCCCGCAGCCCCCACCGAGTCGGCGATCTCGTCGAGTACGGCGCCCAGGGTCGAGCGGGGGCCACTGCCGTCGAAGGTCCCGACGACGTGCTCCTCCCCGGACCGCACGATCCAGTCGGCGAGGTCGCGTACGTCGACGAGCTGAGCCGGCTGTCCTGGATCGGCCGGCACGACCGCGTGCCCGCCCCGGGCGAACCGGTTCGGCCAGTAGCCGAACCGGTCGCTGCCATCGTCCGGGCCGCAGATGAGGCCGGAGCGCACGATCAGCGCCCGGGGTCCCACGGTGTCGCGCACCGCGTTCTCGGACGCCACCTTGATCGGGCCGTACGCCTCCGGGTCCTCGGTGGGTGTGTCGTCCGTCCGCGGGACGACGAGTGTGGCGTCGACGCCCTGGTCGGGGGTGGTGCTGTCGGCGTACACGTTGATCGTCGAGATGAAGGTCCAGTGCGCCGCGTTCACGGCCAGGGCGTGGAGTGCCGACCGCACCCACGGCAGCGACATCCTGGCGACGTCCACGACGGCGTCGAACGGCTCGCCGCGCAGGGGTTCGAGCGCGCCGGGTACATCGCGGTCCGCGACGAGGAGCTTCGTACCGTCCGGAACGCCACCGGAAACCCCCCGGGCCACGCACACCACCTCATGGCCTCGTGCCACAGCCGCGGCTGCCACCGCCCGGGAGAGGAAACGTGTGCCGCCGAGCACCAACCACCGACCCATGGGAGGAGGCTCACGGACGGTGGCGCGGGGCGGCAATGGTGTTCGCCGTACGCTGATGTGGTGGCGAAGGTCGTGGTGGATGTGATGCCGAAGCCGGAGATCCTCGACCCGCAGGGCCAGGCCGTCGCGGGTGCGCTCGCGCGGCTCGGCGTGGCCGGTGTCGAGGACGTCCGGCAGGGCAAGCACTTCGAGCTCGAGGTGGACGACTCGGTCGACGACGAGACCCTGCACCGGGTGGCCGGCAGCCTGCTGGCCAACCCGGTGATCGAGGACTGGGTGGTGACCAGGACATGAGGATCGGGGTCATCACTTTCCCGGGCACGCTCGACGACGTCGACGCTGCCCGGGCGGTGCGCTACGCGGGCGCCGAGCCCGTCGCGCTCTGGCACGCCGACCGCGACCTGCAGGGCGTCGACGCGGTGATCGTCCCCGGTGGCTTCTCCTACGGCGACTACCTGCGCGCCGGAGCCATTGCCAGCCTCGCCCCGATCATGACCGAGGTCGTGGACGCCGCCGGCCGCGGCACGCCCGTGCTGTGTATCTGCAACGGCTTCCAGATCCTGTGCGAGGCCGGGCTGCTTCCCGGCGCGCTGACCCGCAACTCCGGGCTGCACTTCGTGTGCCGCGACCAGCGGCTGCTGGTGGAGTCCAGCTCCACCGCCTGGACGAGCGACCTCACGGCGGGCCAGGAGATCCTCGTTCCGCTGAAGTCGGGCGAAGGTCGCTTCGTCGCCGACGCCGCCACGATCGAACGGCTCGAGGGCGACGGCCGGGTCGTGTTCCGGTACGCGGGCGCGAACCCCAACGGGGCGATGTCGGCGATCGCCGGGATCAGCTCGGCCGACGGCCGGGTCGTCGGGCTCATGCCGCACCCCGAGCACGCGATCGACGCGCTCACCGGGCCGTCGCGCGACGGGTTGGCGTTGTTCACGTCTGTGCTGCAGATCGCAGCGTCGGCTGTGTGACAGCGCCCCGTGGTGGGTGACGTGAGTTTCGGGATCTAGGATTTCGGGTGCCTCGTGCACCGTGCTGCGGGGGCCCGCGAGGAGAAGCGCCCGGTATGACCCGATCCGTTTCGGCTGGGCCCCGGCACGTGCTGCTGGTGGAGGACGACGCCGGCGATGTGTTCCTCGTGCGTGAGCTTCTCGCCGAGGTCGACCCCGGGCTGAGGGTGACGGTCGCCGAGTCCGTGAGCGACGTGGTCGAACGCGGCCTGCTCGCGCACTGCGACTGCGTGCTGCTCGACCTCAACCTCCCCGGTTCCGACGGTCTGGACGGGCTGCTCACGATCCTGCAGACCGGGGGCTCTCCCGCCGTCTGCGTGCTCACGGGCCTGGACGACGAGCACCTCGGTACGGCGGCTGTGGCGGCGGGCGCGCAGGACTACCTGGTGAAGGCCAAGGTCGACGGGCAGGTGCTGATCCGGGCAGTGCGCTACGCCGTGGAGCGGCGCCGCGCGGAGTCGAGCCTGCTGCGGCTGCGGGAGGAGCAGCTCGCGGCGGCGGAGTCGGCCCGGCTCGAGCGCGGGCTGCTGCCGTCGCCGCTCTTGGCCGGGAGTCCGGTCCGGGCGCGGTCGTTTTACCGGGCGGGCCGCACCCGTTCGTTGATCGGCGGCGACTTCTTCGACGCGGTGCTCGGGCCCGACGGGACCGTGCACGCGATCGTCGGTGACGTGTGCGGCCACGGCCCGGACGAGGCGGCCCTGGGGGCGCTGCTGCGGGTGTCGTGGCGCGCGCTCGTGCTGGCCGGCGTGGACGAGCCGCAGGTGCTGCCCAAGCTCCAGCAGTTGCTGATCACCGAGCGGCACGTCCGGTCGCTGTTCACGACGGTCTGCACCGTGGCGTTCCGGTCGGAGCTGGACGCTGCCGGCGTGAGGTCGGCGACGGAGATGCTCGTGCGGCTGGCGGGACATCCGCCACCGGTGTCGCTGATCCCTGTGCCGCGCCCGGCGGCGCCGCCGGTGGGGCTGCCCCTCGGCGTGGCCGCCGATGCGACATGGGAGCCCGTGTGCGTACCGCTGGGCGCGGAGTGGGCGCTGCTGCTGCACACCGACGGACTGATCGAGGGCCGGGGTCCCGTTCCCGGTGAGCCGCTGTGGGAGGAGGGGCTGCTCGAGATGCTGGAGCAGGAGCGCGACACCGACCTGGAGAAGCTGCCGGCCCGGCTGGTCGAGCGCGCGCAGGACCTCAACGGCGGCCCGCTCTCCGACGACATCGCGATCCTGCTGCTCTCGTCGGACACCGCGCCGCAGGACGCCCCCCAGGCCGGGATGGCACCGTCCGCGGTGGAGCTGCCGTGACCGCTCTCGACCTGACGCCGCCCGAGCACCGCGCGGAGGGGCGCCTACAGCGGTTGGAGGAGGGGAGGCGGCACTGGACGCT
>DASRSC010000257.1:0-7465 GCA_035695525.1 Pseudonocardia sp.
CACCGCACGTCACGCCGCAGCGCGCCCACGGGCGTTGCGCGAGCACCGGTCGAGGGTCGTGCGCGGATATCGGTGCTACGGCACTCGTTTCCGCGCACGGGCAGCTACGACTCGGCGAGCTCCGCGGCGGCCAGCCAGTCCAGCTCGACGCTCTCCTGCTCGGCGAGCACCGCCTTCAGCTCCGCATCGAGCTCCAGCAGCCGGGCGGGGTCGGTGGCGGCCGCGGCGAGCTCCTCGTGCAGCTGCTTCTCGCGCTTGCTCAGCGCCGTCATCCGACGCTCCAGCCTGGAGGCCTCCTTGCGGGCGGCGCGCTGGTCGGCGGCGCTCGACGCGGGCTTCGCCACTGCCGGGCCCGCAGGCGCGGCAGAGAGGCCCGTGGCCTGCGTGCCTGCCGCCGCCCGCCGCTGCAGGTACTCCTCGATCCCGCCGGGCAGGTGCGTGATCTTCCCGTCGCCGAGCAGCGCGACCACCGTGTCGCAGGCCCGCTCCACCAGGTAACGGTCGTGGCTGACGACGACGAGCGTGCCCGGCCAGCCGTCGAGCAGGTCCTCCAGCCGCGCCAGAGTGTCGACGTCGAGGTCGTTGGTGGGCTCGTCGAGGAGCAGGACGTTGGGCTCGGCCATGAGCAGCCGGGTCAGCTGCAGCCGTCGCCGCTCCCCACCGGACAGCTGCCCGACGGGCGTCCACTGGCGGGCTGCGGGAAAGCCGAGCCGCTCCAGCACCGACGACGCCGTCAGTTCGAGCTTGCCGAGCCGGACGTACTTCGCCACCTGCTCGGTGGCCTCCAGCACACGCATGTCCTTCGGCAGGTCGACGAGCTCCTGGCTGAGCTCGGCCAGCTGCACAGTGGTGCCCTTGACCAGCCGGCCGCCCTGCAGCGGGCGCTCGCCGGTGAGCGTGCGCAGCAGCGTGGTCTTGCCGGAGCCGTTGACGCCGACGATGCCGACGCGGTCGCCCGGGCCGAGCCGCCAGGTGACGTGGTTGAGCAGTGTGCGGCCGGCGATCTCAGCAGTAGCGTCCTCCAACTCCAGTACCGTCCTGCCGAGGCGGTTGGTGGCGAACCCGAGCAGCTCCACGGTGTTGCGAGGCGGCGGGACGTCGGCGATCAGCGCCTCGGCGGCCTCGATCCGGAACCGCGGCTTCGACGTGCGCGCCGGCGCTCCGCGACGCAGCCAGGCCAGCTCCTTGCGGGCGAGGTTCTGCCTGCGGGCCTCCGCGGCGTCGGCCTGCCGCGAGCGCTCGGCGCGGGCGTAGACCCAGTCGGCGTAGCCACCGAGGTAGCTCTCCACCCGGCCGTTCGCGACCTCCCACGTGCGGGTGCAGACCGCGTCCAGGAACCAACGGTCGTGCGTGACGACCACGACCCCGCATCGCCTCGACAACAGGTGCTCGGCGAGCCACCCGATGCCCTCGACGTCGAGGTGGTTGGTGGGCTCGTCGAGGACGACGAGGTCGGGATCGCCGACGAGCGCCGCGGCCAGCGCCACCCGTCGCTTCTCTCCGCCGGACAGGCCCTCGACGCTCCGTTCGAGGTCGCCGATGCCGAGCCCGTCGAGCACGTCGCGGACCTTGGCGTCGGCGGCCCACTCGTGGTCGGCGGCCCCGTGCCAGGCCGCGAGCACGACGTCGCGGACGCGGGCACCAGGCGGGAGCGTGTCGCCCTGCGCGAGGTGCGCCAGGTTCAGGTCGCCGACGCGGCTGACCCGCCCGCCGTCCGGGGCGCGGTCGCCCGTGATGATGTCGAGCAGCGTTGTCTTGCCACCACCGTTGAGCCCGACCACGCCGACCCGCTCGCTGCGCTCGATGCCCAGCGACACGGCGTCGAGCAGTACGCGCGAGGCGTCGCCGGGGACGTGTGCGGTGACCGACTCCAGGTTCACCAGATTCTGGGCCGATCTCTGGGTTGCTCCGCGTGGGGCCATCAGGCACGCACCGGGGGCCATGAGGTGGGCGGGCCGGGCGGTTCGTACTGGTCGATCACCCGGGCACCGGGGACCGGGCCGTGCGCCACGCGAACGGTGCGGCACACGCCCACCCCGGCCAGCTCCGTCGCCACGTCGATCGCGGCGTCGGCGTTCGAGCACAGGAAGGCGCACGTCGGCCCGGAACCGGAGACGAGCCCGGCGAGCGCACCCGCGCCAACCCCGGCGCGCAGCGTGCGCCGCAGCTCAGGAGCCATGCTGACGGCGGCAGCCTGCAGATCGTTGCCCAGGCTGAGTGCGAGCTGACGAGGATCACCGCCGGTGAGTGCCTCCAGCACCGGCTCGACCGGACGGTCGGGCGGCTTCCCGCCCCCGCGCAGCCGGTCGAGTTCGCGGAAGACGCTCGGCGTGGAGAGACCACCACGGTGCAGCGCGATCACCCAGTGCTGCGGGTGCCGGGAGAGCACCGGGACGATCCGCTCGCCGCGCCCGGTGCCGAGCGCGGTACCGCCGTAGAGCGCGAACGTGACGTCGCTGCCCAGCTCGGCGGCCAGCACGGCCAGCTCGTCGCGGGAAAGGTCGAGCTTCCACAACGCCGACAGCCCGACGAGTGCGGCTGCCGCATCAGCGCTCCCGCCCGCCATCCCGCCGGCGACCGGGATGCCCTTGCGCAGCACCAGTCGCACGTCCGGGTCGCGGTCGGCGCGCTCGGCCAGGAGCTGGACCGCGCGCCATGCGAGGTTCGTCTCGTCGGCGGGCACCTCGGCGACACCCTCCCCGTGCACCTCGATCCCCGGAGCGTCACTGGGTGCGAGAGACACCTCGTCGAACAGGCTCACAGCGTGGAACACCGTGACGAGGTCGTGGTAGCCGTCCTCGCGCAGCGGCCCGACGGCAAGATGCAGGTTGATCTTCGCGGGAACGCGCACGGTGACCGGGGGAGGGACGGCAGCGAGCACCCGACAACACTACGTGCGTCTACTCCCGGCCCGAGCGGCGCGGGCCACGAATCGGCGTCCTTCACTTGGCGGCCGGCAGGACCGGCGCCGCCGTCTCGGCGGGCAGCGGGTGGCTCAGGTGCCGCGGCCGCGCGAACAGCAGCACCGCCACCAGCCCGATCAGCAGCACCACTGCAGGCAACACCAGCGCCTGCCCCATCGCCGTGGCGAAACCTGCGTGCAGCGCCTCCGGAAGCTGTGACACACCGACCTCCGAACTCCCGCCTGCCGGAGAGGCCGGCAGGTTCGCCGCGAGCCGCGACTCGATCAGTGCGGCGATCCCCGCACTGCCCAGCACCGCACCGATCTGGCGGGTCGTGTTGTAGATCCCGGCGCCGCCACCGGCGTTCGAGGGAGGCAGGTTCCGCGTCGCCGTGGTGGCGATCGGAGCCCACACGAACCCGTTGGCCACGCCCAACAGGGCGATCGGAAGCAACAGCTGCCAGACCGGGGTGGTCGGCCCGATGATCGCCGCGAGCCACAGCAACGCCGCCGGGAAGCACACCATCCCGATGCCTGCGATCCAGCTCGGGTGCACACGGTCGGTCCACCGGCCCACGATCGGCGCGAGACCGCCGGACACGACGGCCATCGGCACCAGCAGCAGCGCAGAGCCGGTCGGGGTCATCCCGAGCACGCCCTGGGCGTAGAAGATGATCGGGAACGTCATCGCGGTGACCGCGAACCCGACCGTGGTGATCGCGACGTTGGCGAGGCTGAAGTTCCGGTCGCGGAACAGCCCCAGCGACACCAGCGGCTCTCCGCGGGTGCGCGCCTGCCAGAACAGGAAGCCTGCCATCACCACCAGGCCGGCGACGATCAGCGACCACACGGAGATCGGGCCGGTGATCGTCCCCCAGTCGTAGGTCTGCCCCTCCTGGATGCCGAAGACCAACAGGAACATGCCGATCGCGCTCAGCGCCACACCGAGCAGGTCGAAGCGGCGGACGTGGGTCGGGAGCTCGGGAACCAGCCGGGCCGCCAGCACGAGGCCGACGACGCCGATCGGCACGTTGACGATGAAGATCCATTCCCAGCCGAGGCTGTCCACGAGCACTCCGCCCAGGATCGGCCCGACGAGCGTGGCCACCCCGGCAGTGGCACCCCACAGGCTCATCGCCTTGCCCCGGCTCTCGGCGGGGAAGGTCCGCGTGATCACGGCCATCGTCTGCGGGGTCATCAGGGACGCGCCGAGGCCCTGCACGACCCGCGCGGCGACGAGCTCGCCGATGCTGCCGGTCAGGCCGCACCACAGGGACGCCAGCGTGAAGACGGCCAGCCCGGCGAGGTAGACGCGGCGCGGTCCGAACCGGTCACCCAGCCTGCCGGTGATCAGCAGCGGCACCGCGTAGGCGAGCAGGTAGGCGCTCGTGACCCACACGACCGAGTCCACGCCGGCACCGAGGCCTCCCATGATCGCGGGAGTGGCGACGGAGACGATCGTCGAGTCCACCAGGATCATGAAGAACCCGACCACCAGCGCCCACAGCGCGGGCCACGGGCTGGACGGCGCGGCCTCAGCAGCCGTATCGGTCAGTCGTCGAGTGGCCATCCCAGCTCCTTGGTCTCCAGCCGAGCCACGAGCCGCCGCAGCCAGCTCAGCTCGGCCCGCAACATCTCCACGAGGTAGTACCCGTCCAGCAGGCGGGCCTCAGCGGTCTTGGTCGCCCCGTGTGCGAGGGCCGGCTCCACCTCGGCGAGCTCCGCCTCGATGTGGCGGATGCGTGCCGTGAGCAGCTCGATCGCCTCCGCGCGCGACAAGTTGTGCGCCTCGCCGAGGGCGACCGGGAACCGGGGGAACTCGTTGACCGGCTTGGCGAGCACGCCGCGGATCCACTCCTGCATCGCGGCTCGCCCGGCGTCGGTGACGCGGTACGTGGTGCGCTCGGGACGCCCGCCCTCGCGGTCGGTGCCGATCGCCTCGACCAGACCGTCGGCCGCCAGCCGGGCGACGGTGTGGTAAAGCGAGCCCGGGCGCACCTTGACGACCCGGTCCTCGAACCGATCCATCATCAGCCGGTACATCTCGTAGGGATGCATCGGCCGCTCGCACACCATCGCCAGGATGCTGGTCGCCAGCGACGTCAGTGCCGCCGCCACACGCACCACTCCGCTCGGATCGTTCCATTGGGGTTATTCCGCGCGGAATAGTACACGTGGAACCCCCGCGGGCGGCGGCTACGGGCGGGCGGCGGCCAGGCGAGCGAACGCGGTGACGTCGAGCTGCTCGGCGCGCTCCAGCGGCGAGATTCCGGCTGCGCGCAGAGCCTCCTCCGCCGCAGCCGGCGAGCCCGCCCAGCCCGACAGCGCCGAGCGCAGGGCCTTGCGACGCTGCGCGAACGCCGCGTCGATCAGCGTGAACACCTCAACGCGATTGCCGGGTGGCGGGTCGCGGCGGTCGAACGCCAGCAGCCCGGAGTCGACGTTCGGCACGGGCCAGAACACCGCTCGGGGCACGGGACCCGCTCGGCGGGCCGCGGCGAACCAGGCCAGCTTCGCGCTCGGCACCCCGTATGCCTTGCTTCCGGGCGGGGCGGCGAGCCGCTCTGCAACCTCGGACTGGACCATCACGAGCCCGCGCCGCAGCTGCGGCAGCTCGGCAAGGAGATGAAGCACCACGGGCACGCCGACGTTGTACGGCAGGTTCGCGACGATCACGGTGGGCACCGGACCGCTCAGGTCCTCGGCTCGCAGGCGCAGCGCGTCGGCCGCCGTGACGGTGAGCCGGCCGGCCAGCGCCGGGGCCCGCTCGGCCGCGGTGCCGGGCAGCCGCGCGGCAAGCACGGGGTCGATCTCCACGGCGTGCACCGCGCGCACGGCCGGCAGCAGGGCCAGCGTCAGCGACCCGAGCCCCGGTCCCACCTCGAGCACGACGTCGTCGGGTGCGAGCTCCGCTGCCCGGACGATACGACGCACGGTGTTCGGGTCATGGACGAAGTTCTGTCCGAGCCGCTTGGTGGGCCGCAGCCCCAGCTCCCCCGCCAGTGCCCGTACCTCCGCGGGCCCCAGCAACCGCGACTGCTCGTCCGTCACCCCGGGAGGGTGCACCGGTCTGCTCGGCCGGCCGTCACCGGGGCCGTCAGCAGCCGGTCAGGCATCACCGGGGCAGGCCGAGCTTGCTCGCGCAGGCCGGCCAGGCGCCGTAGCCGCCGCGGTCGTCGCGAACCTTGCTGGCCACGTCGATCTGCTCCTCGCGGCTGGCCTCGTGGGGCAGCGGGGCGTAGTCGGTGCCGCCGTAGGCGCGCCAGGTACCGGCGTCGAACTGCAGGCCGCCGTAGTAGCCGTTGCCCGTGTTGATCGCCCAGTTGCCGGTGGCCTCGCAGTTGGCGAGCCGGTCCCACACACTGCCGTCGGAGATCGCCGGGGCCTGCGGGATGTTGTCGTTCGTGCCGACCTTGACCACCCGCGGCTCCGGCGGTGTGCTGCTGCCGGCCCGCACCTGCTCGCGCCGGACCTCCTTGCCGTTCTGCACATACACGCGCATGATCGCCGTCTGCTCGCCGGGTTTGCCCCTGTCGACGACCGTGCGCTTGCCCCGGGCCATCTCGGGGTCCTCGATCTCCTGCTCCGGCGGGGGAATCGGCCGGGTCACGACGACCTCGCCGACACCGTTGCGCACCACCTGCACCGACACGCCGTCGGTGAGCGGAGTGTCACCGGGCGGCACGGAGACGTCGTCCGGCCCGAGCTCGATGCCCCGCTCCGCGAGCAACCCGGCCACGGTTCCCGCCGTCGTGGTGACCTGCGCCGGCGCTCCGGTGCCGTCGGTGATCGAGACGGCACGCGGCACGTTGAGCTTGAGCGCCAGGCCGGCGAGCGGGATGCTCGTGGTGGGCGCGGCGGACATCTGGATCGGGGTGGCCGCCACACCGAGCCCCTGCAGGGCCTCGCCGACCGACGCCGCGGTGGTCCAGACCTGTCGCTCCGAGTCACCCTCGACGAGGGTGAGCTTGCGGGCGCGGCTGAGGATGATGTGGTCGCCGTCGCCCAGCTCGGTGGGCAGCGCGGGCTCGACCCTGTCCTGCGGGGCCGCGGAGAGCCCGGCCGACTCCAGCGCGGATGCGACGTCGGTGGCGAACGTGTGCAGGGTGCGGTCCTGGCCGTCCACGGTGATCGTGATGGTCTTGTCCATGGCCAGCGCCGTGGCACTGCCACCCACCAGTGCGATGAGCACGGCGAGGACGGTGCCGCGAACGAGCGCGCGCGCGGGGGACCGCCGAGGCGCGGAGGCCCGACGCCGTCGCGCGGCGCGAGTGGGCGCGTCGAGCACTGCCGACGACACGGGCGCCTCGACGACCGCAATCGCGTCGGTCTCCGGGGCGGCCTCCGGCGCCGTCACCGCCGCGAACGGCTGCGTCAGGGGCTCTGCCTCGACCGTAGGCGCGGCGGCCACCGCCGCGACCACCGCGATCGGGCCTGTCATCTCGTCGTCGAACGGCAGGATCCGACCGGTGAGCTCCTGCGCCGGGACCCGGCCGAACGGACCCGTGGTCGGATCGGCGCCTGCGTCGATGGCGGTGGCGCCTGCCGCCGGCCGCGTCATCA
>DASRSC010000258.1:0-16130 GCA_035695525.1 Pseudonocardia sp.
GGTGCGGCGCCGGCTCGCCTTCGAGGACGACCCCGCGGGCTTTGCCGCCACGTGGAGCACCGCGGAAGCCGGCACCGCGGCGCGCATCGCCGCGGCACAGGCCCGGGTCGGCTCCGTGGTGCTGCCGGACGTCGAGCTGCGCCGGATCGCCGCCGTCTGCGCGGCGTTCGACGTCGACGGCATGCGTGCCGACCTCGTGATCGCCCGCGCCGCCGTGGCGCACGCTGCCTGGCGTGGGTCCGACATGGTGGCGGAGGAGGATGTACGGGTGGCCGCGCGGCTCGCGCTGCCGCACCGGCGCCGCCGTGACCCGTTCGACGAGCCGGGGATGGACGAGGACGCCCTCGACGCGGCCCTGCAGGAAGCGGCCCAACAGGAACCGACCCAAGAGGAAGCGACCCAGCAGCCCCCGGACGGCCCCGGGGACGGTGAGCACGGCGGTACTCCTGACGACGGGCCCCCCGACGACGGTGGTCCCGACGACCCGGGGTCCGGCGGGGGAAATCCACCCGACGGAGGCGGCGCACCCCCGCCGCAGGACGGGACGCCCGCGCCCGAGCCCTCCCGGTCCGACGCTGATCAGCAGCCCACCGGCGCAGGAGCCGGCGGTCACAGACCTGGCGGCGACGGGCGGAGCGTGGCCGCTCCGCCACCGTCCAGGCCGTTCCGGGCGCGCCTGCTGCAGGTCCCCGGGATCGGCGAGGGCACCCCCGGCCGCCGGTCGCGGGCGCGCACCGACGTCGGCCAGGTCGTCCGCGCGTCCGGACAGTCGCCGCGTCGCGCCGCCGACCTCCACCTGCCCGCCACGATCGCCGCCGCCGCCCCGTACCAGCTGGCCCGCGGCCGGGCGGGCGCGGGCCTGCTGCTGCGCACCGGTGACCTGCGCCGCGCGGAGCGTGAGGGCCGCGAGGGCAACCTCGTCCTGTTCGCCGTGGACGCCTCGGGCTCGATGGCCGCGCGGGCGCGGATGTCCGCCGTCAGCGGGGCGGTCCTCTCGCTGCTTCGGGACGCCTACCAGCGCCGTGACAAGGTCGGGCTCGTCACGTTCCGGGGCGCAGGGGCGGAGCTCGTCCTGCCGCCCACGTCCAGCGTTCCGGCGGCGCAGGTCCGGCTCGCGGCGATGCGCACCGGCGGTCGGACCCCGCTCGCTGACGGACTGCTGCGGGCTCGGGCGGTGCTGCGCGTCGAACGGTTGCGTGATCCGCGCCGTCGTCCCCTGCTCGTGCTGCTCACCGACGGACGGGCCACGGTCGCGGCGCGGGTGGGTGGCGACCCCGTGCACGACGCGTGCCGAGCCGCGGCCCTGCTCGCGTCCGACGGCGTCGCGACGATCGTCGTGGACTGCGAGAGCGGCCCGGTCCGGCTCGGGCTCGCGGCCCGCATCGCCGCCGCGGCGGACGCCCCGACGGTGGGCGTCGCCGAGCTGTCGGCCGATCACGTGGCAGGTGTCGTCCGCGCCGCGCGAGCGGCGTAGCTCGCGACCCCCGACGAAGGAGGAACAATGCCGCAGGGCCAGGTCACCACCGTGCCGGAGGATGGGCTCACCACCCGCCAGCGCCGGAACCGGCCGCTCGTCGTCGTCCACACGGGGGAGATGAAGGGCAAGTCGACCGCCGCATTCGGGCTCGCGCTGCGCGGCTGGAGCCAGGGCTGGTCGATCGGGGTGTTCCAGTTCGTCAAGTCGGCGAAGTGGAAGGTGGGCGAGGAGGCGGCGTTCCGTGCGCTCGGCCGCGTGCACACCGAGACCGGTGAGGGCGGGTCCG
This sequence comes from Pseudonocardia sp., assembly GCA_035695525.1. GTDB lineage: Bacteria > Actinomycetota > Actinomycetes > Mycobacteriales > Pseudonocardiaceae > Pseudonocardia. The sequence continues at coordinate 1,764 of DASRSC010000258.1, forward strand.
TGGAGTGGCACAAGATGGGCGAGGGCTGGTCCTGGACCCGCAAGCAGGGCACCGAGGACGACCACGCCGCTGCCGCCGCCGAGGGTTGGGCGGAGATCCGCCGCCGCATCGAGGCGCAGGCGCACGACGTCTACGTGCTCGACGAGTTCACCTATCCCATGAAGTGGGGCTGGGTGGACGTCGCCGAGGTGGTCGAGGTGCTGGCTGCCCGGCAGGGCCGCCAGCACGTGATCATCACCGGCCGCGACGCCGCGCCGGAGCTGGTGGCGGCGGCCGATCTCGTGATGCAGACCACGAAGATCAAGCACCCCATGGATTCCGGACAGAAGGGGCAGCGCGGCATCGAGTGGTGATCCGCTGCCCGGGTCGGGGCTAAGGTCGTCAGACGTGGAGTACACACGACTTGGCTCGACCGGACTGCAGGTCTCGAGGGTGTGCCTGGGGATGATGAGCTACGGCTCGTCGTCCTGGCGCGACTGGGTGCTCGACCTCGACGCCTCCCGCCCGCTGGTGCGCAGTGCCGTCGACGCCGGAATCACCTTCTTCGACACCGCCGACGTCTACTCGCTCGGGGTCAGTGAGGAGGTGACGGGCACCCTGCTCGGCGAGTTCTTCTCCCGCCGCGAGGACTACGTGCTCGCCACCAAGGTCTTCTCGACCATGAGCGACCGCCCGAACGACCGTGGCCTGTCGCGCAAGCACATCATGTCCAGCATCGACGCCTCGCTGCGCCGGCTCGGCACCGACCACGTCGACCTCTACCAGATCCACCGCTTCGACTCCGAGACGCCGATCGAGGAGACGATGGAGGCGCTGCACGATGTCGTGAAGGCGGGCAAGGCCCGCTACATCGGCGCTTCCAGCATGTACGCCTGGCAGTTCGCGAAGGCGCAGTACACGGCCGATCTGGGGGGCTGGACGCGCTTCGTCTCGATGCAGGACCACTACAACCTGATCTACCGGGAGGAGGAGCGGGAGATGCACCCGCTCTGCCTCGACCAGGGCGTCGGGGTCATCCCGTGGAGCCCGCTGGCCCGCGGGCGGCTGGCCCGCGTCGCGGAGCAGCGCTCCACCACCACCCGCTCGGGGAGCGACCCGATCGGCGACCGCATGTACGTCGAGGCCGACGACGCCGTGGTGCACGCCGTCGCCGATGTGGCGAAGGCCCGTGACCTGCCGCTCGCGCAGGTGGCACTGGCGTGGATGCTCCACCAGGAAGCGGTGACCGCCCCCATTGTCGGGGCCACCAAGCCGGGGCACGTCGAGGACGCGGTGGCCGCTGTGGACGTCGAGCTGTCCGACGACGAGATCGCCGCGCTCGAGGCGCCCTACGTTCCGCACCCCGTCCTCGGCCACCAGTAGTCGCCGAGCGCGCGACATGGACACATGTGGGGATCGCCGCGCCTCTACCACTGCACGCGAGACGGGTGCGCGAGGGCGCGCGGCTCCTTGCCTGTGCCCTTGCACGCGCCACAGGTCCGCCAGTGCGCGGCCTCCCCCCAGTCGCGGTGCCGACGAGGGATCCCCTCGCACGCATGGCACAGCGTCCACGGCCACACCTGGACCGTGACCAGGTACAGGATCACCCCGGCGACCATGCCGACGATCGCGCTGCCGAAATACGTACCCGCGCCCACGAACCCCACCGCGAACCAGATCGCGAACGCTTTCACGGGTTCCTCACGGGACTGGCGCAAGCGCGCCTGGCCACTGATCCCATCTTCACGCTGTTGGTTCCTCTCTGGACGTGGCGCCGGACGGGCGCGCCACTCCAGGTCGCAGATGTTCCAGTTCGCGTTACGGCTCGGCGGACCTGGCGTCGTGGACGGACCCTTCTGTCGCGCTTGCGGGTTGTGCCCTACACCCCCGTGCGAAGATCGCTCCGCAGGGCTCTGAGCTGCCTAAACCCGGGTTCTGCACCTATGCTCTCCCCATGGACACAGCACGCTGTTCTGCTGCCGTCCGGAACGGCCACACGTGTCGATGTCGCGGGCGGAGGTGGCGGTGACGGCTCGGGCGGTCGTCATCGGCGCGCCTTCGTCCGGGAGCGGGAAGACGACCGTCGCCACCGGGCTGATGGCGGCACTGCACCGGCGCGGGACCACCGTGGCCCCGTTCAAGGTCGGCCCGGACTACATCGACCCCGGCTACCACACTCTCGCCACCGGGCGGCCGGGCCGGAACCTGGACCCGGTGCTCGTCGGGGCCGAGCGCATCGCGCCGCTCGCGCGCCACGGTGCGGCCGGCGCCGAGGTCGCCGTCGTCGAAGGGGTGATGGGCCTCTTCGACGGTCGCCTCGCCGACGGACACGGCTCGACGGCGCAGGTGGCGGGCCTGCTCGGGGCTCCGGTGGTGCTGGTTGTGGACTGCCGCGGGCAGTCGCGCAGCCTGGCGGCGCTGCTGCACGGGTTCCGATCGTTCGACCCGTCCGTGCGGCTCGCCGGGGTCGTCCTCAACCGGGTGGGCAGCGCGCGGCATGAGGCGGTGCTCCGAGCGGCGGCCGACGAGGCCGGGCTACCGGTGCTGGGGGCGTTGCCCCGGCACGACGCGCTGGCCGTGCCGTCGCGACACCTCGGGCTGGTCACGGCCGCCGAGCACGGACCCGCAGCGGTCGCGGCCGTGGACGCGATGGCCGAGCTCGCGGCCACCCACGTCGACCTGGACGCCGTGCTGCGGCTCGCCGAGCCGCTGCCGCCGGGGCCGGCCTGGTCGGCCGCTGACGCGGCTCGTGCGCGGATACGAGTGCCGGAGCACTCGTATCCGCGCACGGCCGTGTTCGGCGGCCCGGCGTTCACCTTCGGGTACGCGGAGCACGTGGAGTTGCTGGCGGCGGCGGGTGCGGAGGTCGTGGTCGTGGACCCGCTGCGGGACGAAGCGCTCCCCGACGGGACCGCTGCCCTGGTGCTCCCGGGCGGCTTCCCGGAAGAGCACGTCGCGGCGCTGGGCGCGAACGAGCCGCTGCGGGACGCGGTCGCTGCGCTCGCCGCCTCCGGCGCGCCCGTGCACGCCGAGTGCGGCGGCCTGCTCTACCTCTGCGAGTCACTCGACGACGCGCCCATGTGCGGCGTTCTCCCGGCCACGGCTGCGATGACCGGGCGCCTGACGCTCGGCTACCGCGACGCCGTCGCGCTGGAAGGCTCCTCGCTTTTCCCGGCAGGCGCACGGGTGGCGGGCCACGAGTTCCACCGCTGCGCCGTCGCCCCCCGGGCCGGTGTCCCAACGGTCGGGGCTGCGCCGGCGTGGGGCTGGCGAAGTGGCGAGCCGGAGGGCCTGGTCACCGAGGGGTGGGTGGCCGGCGGGGTACATGCCTCTTTCCTGCACACGCACCCTGCGGGCGACCCGGAGGCCGTGTCACGTTTCGTGGCAGCAGCGGCGGAGACGCCGGGCCGGCGGTGAGTCGAGCACCGGCACGGGTCCCTACGAGGCGGGTTCGGCGGCGACCCGGATGAGGACCTTGCCCGCCACTCCGCTCTCCACAGCCCGGTGCGCCTCCGCAGCCTGCTCGAGGGTGAAGTGGTGGAGCGGGAGACCTGCTGCCTCCCCGACGGGGAGGGCGCCATCGGCGATCGCGGCGTTGATGTCCTCGGCGGCGGCGGTGATGTTCTCCCGGCCCACGGTGTAGAGCAGGACGAACTGGTACCGGGTGTTGAGTCCCATGTTCCTGCGGACGTCCACGGTGAAAGGTGCGCCGCCGTCGTTCGCGTAGATCGAGATCGTGCCGCGCGGGCGCAGGACCTGGAGATCGAGTTCGGCGTTGCGCCCGATCGCGACCTCGACGACGAGATCCACACCGTCGGGAGCGATGCCGCGGATCTGCGACACCGCGTCGGCGTCGGTGTAGTTGACGACGTGATGCGCGCCGGCAGCCGTCGCGTAGGCGGCCTTGGTGGGGCTGCTGACGGTCGTGATCACCGTTGCTCCGGCCCAACGGGCCAGCTGGATGGCGGCGTGCCCGACCGCGCCGGCGCCGCCTGCCACCAGCACCACCCTGCCGTCGAGAGTCCCCGGGCGCAGGCGCGCCGGCCCACCCTCCGCGACCGTGAGAGCGCGATGGGCGGTGACGGCGGGAACGCCGATGCTGGCGCCCAGGTCGAAGTCGGCGCCCGCCGGGAGGGGAAAGACGCGCTCGGCCGGCACGACGGTGTACTCCTGCGCGGTACCGCTGGTCGGTCGCTCGTGCGCAGCGAGCACGACCCAGACCCGATCACCTACCGCAACGCCGTCCACCCCTGGGCCGACGGCGTCGACTATCCCGGCGCCGTCCTGGTTGGGCACGCGCTCGATCGGATCGGGCTCGCCCCCCAAGGCGCCACTGCGCGATTTCCAGTCCGTCGGGTTGACCCCGGAGACGATGACCTTGATCCGCACGTCACCCGCACCGGGCTCGGGTATCTCGCGATCGACGAGACGGAGCACGGAGGCGTCGCCGGGCTGGTCGTAGATGATCGCCTTCATGGTGGTGGCCTCTCAGGTCATGGATTCGGGGTGGCATCGGCCTGGTGTGTCACTCGCCGCCGGCGTCGACGATGCCGACGACCGCGCGGGCACGGCCGCGAGCGCTGCCGTGCCGGCCCGATGTCCGAGGTGATCTCGCGCGTCGCCACGGAGGTGCTCACGGTAGATCACGTCCTCCAGTCGTACCCGCCGGTCGGATTACCGTGGGAGCTACCCGGCGAACCCGTCGGGGCGGGCCCACATCATCCGACGCAGGAGGTGCGCGGCGTGACGGGACGACGGCGCGTGCCAGGAACGGCGACATCGAGCTCGCCTTCGAGCGGGTCGGCCCGGCTGATGGTGAGCCGCTCCTGCTGATCATGGGCCTGGGCATGCAGATGCTGTTCTGGCACGACGACCTGTGCGCCGAGTTCACGCGCGCCGGCTTCAGCCCTGCCCGGTTCGACAACCGCGACGTCGGTGCTTCGACGCACCTCACCCACCTCGGCGCGCCGCCGCTGCCGGTCGTGATTGCGCTGCCCCAGGCCGTCGCCGCCTACCGCGTGTCCGACATGGCCGCCGACGCGGTCGCCGTACTCGACGCGCTGGGGTGGGAGTCCGCCCACATTGTGGGCGTGTCGATGGGCGGGATGATCGCGCAGACCGTCGCCATCGAGCACCCGCACCGCGTGCGGTCGTTGACCTCGGTGATGTCGACCCCGTCGCCGAGGATCGGACGGCCGACGCTCGGCGCGGCCGCCGCTCTGGCCGCGCGGCCGGGACGCACCGCCGAGGAGGCGGCGCAGCGGGTGGTGGACACGTTTCGCGTCATCGGCTCACCGGGCTACCCACTCGACGAGGACTGGCTGCGCAACTACGCCAGGCGCGCCTTCGCCCGCAGCAAGGACTCCACCGGCACCCGCCGTCAGCTCGCCGCGGTCAACGCCTCGCCGAGCCGCGTGGCCGGGCTGCGCAGCGTGCGGGCGCCGACGCTGGTGGTGCACGGCGAGGCCGACCCGCTGGTCGGACCGGAGGCCGGACGAGCTACGGCGGCAGCGGTTCCGGGTGCCCGGCTCGTCACCTATCCCGGGATGGGCCACAACCTGCCGCGCGAGCTCTGGCCGTCGATCGTGCGGCAGGTGGCGGGCCTGGTGGGCTGAGCTCCGCCGGGTTCACCCACCCCGGCCGAGCTGGTGCACCACCGACGCGGTGCTGGCGTAGAGCTCGCGGTACAGCCCGTACAGCCGGTGATAGGTGGCGGCGAGCGCGGGCTGCGGTGTGACTTCCGTCCGCACCGGGTTCCACACGTTGATCGACGGTGCGGCCACCAGCCCGCCGGCGAGGAAGGCAGCGCCGAAACTCGCGCCGATGGTGACGCTCGGTATCTGCTGCGGCAAGCCGGTCACGTCCGAGACGATCTGCGTCCAGAGGGCGCCTCGCACCCCGCCCCCGACGGCGACGACCCGGTCGATCTGCCCGCCCGCCTCCCGGAAGAACTCGACGTTGTGCCGGACAGCCAGGGCCGTCGCCTCCAGCGCCGCCCGGTACAGGTCGCCCGCGGTGTGCTCGAGTGTCAGCCCCACGATCACGCCCCGTGCCTCGGGGTCGGCCACGGGCGTCCGTTCCCCGGCGAAGTAGGGCAGCATCAGCAGCCCGCGTGCGCCGGGGCCCGAACGCCCGGCGGCGTCCAGGAGCGTGGTGTAGTCCGGTGAGCCGGCGAGGCGGCGCAGCCAGGCTGTGATGGCCCCGGACGTCGCCATTCCCCCGGCGAGGTTGCGCGTCCCGGGAAGGGCGCCGACGGTGCTCCACAGGACCGGGGACGTACGGCGCTGCGCCACCGTGTTGATGAGGAACAGCGTGGTTCCATACATCAGCATCAGGTCGCCGACCCTGTGCGCGCCCACGCTGACCGCTTCGGACCAGGCGTCGATCGTGCCGGTGATGACCGGGGTCCCGACGCGCAACCCGGTGACGGCTGCAGCCTCGGCGGTCACCGTGCCCGCGGCCTCGCCCGGCCACCGCAGCTCGGGTAGCTCCAGATCCGGGGCGATGGCGCGCACCCACGGCTCGTACCACGCATGTGCCTCCGTGTCGTACATCGGTGAGCACTGGCTGGCCGAGTGATGGTCGAGCACATACGCGCCGGTCAGCTGGTGGACAAGCCAGGAGCTGGGCATGAACAACCGGCGCACCCGCGCGAACGTCTCGGGCTCGTTCTCGGCGATCCACAGCAGCTTGGGCCCTACCGCCTGCGTGGACAATGCGGAGCCGCCGCGATCGAGAATGTCCTGCGCGCCCAGTTCGTCCTCCAGGCGGCGGATCTGCGCGGTGGCGCGCATGTCGACGCCGTAGAGGATCGCCGGCCGCAGGGGCGTGCCGACCGCGTCGGTGACCGCGACGCACGGGCCCATGCCGCTGACGCCCACCGCTGTGACGTCGACATCGCGCCCGGCGAGCAGCTCCCGGGCCAGCAGCACGAACTCGCTCCACCACAGGCCCGCGTCCATCTCGAACCAGCCCGGCTGCGGGCACGACACCTCGTGCTCCCGGACGGCGGACGCCAGGATCGCCCCGTCGAGGGTGACGAGGACGGCCTTGCTGCTGGAGGTGCCGATGTCGACGCCCAGCACGACCCCGGTCATGGGGTCTCGGGGAGCGGGACGTCGCCACACAGGTGGACCGTCACGCCGAGGCGGGCGAACAGCGCCGCCTTGGCCAGCAGCGCCCGGTCGGCCGTCTCGGCGTCGGGCGCGTAGGCGACCTGGGCATGGTTGGCCTTGTGCCGGGCCATGAACTGGTTGCGCGTGATGCCGTGCAGCACCACGTGCATGATCGGCCACTCCGGGTTGGTCGCCGCCCAGCGGCGCTGCGTCTCCTCCTCCGGCAGTTCGACAGCCGTCGCCCGGCCGATGTCCAGGTGCAGTCCGCCCTCGGCGATGTACACGCGCGACCAGACGATCTCACCCGGCTTGGAAACGCCTCTGATGGTGCTGCCTCCGGCGGGGAAGAACACCGGGCTCTGGCGCCAGCCGACAGCATCGGCGTAGCCGTTTCGAAGGTGTGAGGGCGGCACCGACCCGGAGATCTCGAACACCCACACGAACTCGTCGCCGAACTGCTCGCCCCAGCGGACGTCGTGCAGCGTCGTGGCCGGGTCCAGCCCCATGGCCGACCACACCCGGTTGGTCAGCAGCGCGTCGACGGCCACGCCCTCGTCGGCCTCGTTGAAGTGGGGGAGTGCCAGGCCCTCCCACAGCACGCGGCTCCCGTCGCGGCTGGTGACCGGAGGCCGCTCGACGTTGTTGAGCAGGCCCTCGGCCAGGTCCGATGCCGGAACCAGGTCCTTCAGGCCCTGCTGGTACTGGATCCCCACGGCGTCCAGCCCGAAGTCGTCGCTGATCCGCAGCGCGGCGATGTACATCTTGTACTGCCAGCTGAGCTGGGCCTCGGTGAGCTCGGTGGCATCGTCCGTGCCGGTCAGGAAGCGCATGCCCCGCTCCGCCAGCCAGCTCCCCACGGCAGCTGCGTCCTCGTCGGGCACGCGGAGCATCTCGGCGTACAGGGCGCTCTGCGAGAGCCGCTCCTTGAATATGCCGAGCGGGTTGAGCAGCTCGTCGTCGATGATCGCGTTGTACATCCCCATGCAGCCCTCGTCGAAGACGCCGATGATCGCCTTCTCGGTCTGCAGCTGGTCGGCCAGCGCCTCGCCCAGTTCCTTCTCGGGGATGGCGGGCAGCGCAGGCAGCGGGCGGACGTGGTTCGCGTCGTGCTCGATCCGGCCCGTCTCGACCCAGCTCCGCAAGCCGTCCCGGAACCACGAGTCGGTGAAGTCGACGCTCCAGAGCGTGGAGTACGGCGTGCCCATCTTCGTCAGGCCCGCATTCAGTCCCAGCAGCCCGACCAGGCCGGGCCAGTCGCCCACGAAGTTGGCGACGGTGAGGATCGGGCCGCGGTGCGTGCGCAGGCCGGCGAGCACGTGGTGGCTGTACTGCCAGACGGCCTCGGCCACGACGAGGGGCGCGTCCGGCGGGATGGACGCGAAGACCGTCAAGCCCATCCGCTGGCTGTCGATGAAGCCGTGACCCTTCTCCGGATCGACCGGATTGGCGCGGCGCAACGTCCAGCCCAGGTCCGCGAACGCCCGCGTCAGCGACTCCTCGACGCCGGCCTGCGTGGGCCAGCCGGCGACGTTGGCCGACGGGCGAAGGTCGCCACTGGCGATCAGGAACGCCGTCGCGGGCGGGGTCGTGCCGTGCTCGCGGACCTCCGGCAGCGCGTACGTGGTCATGGGTGACTCCTTCGTCGTGATCACCGCGTGCCCATCCGGTCGCAGCACGGGCCGTGCCGCGGAGCTTATCCAGAAATCGATTACTCACGTCAAGCGCGGACGGCGTTTTGCCTGGACACGGTCGATATGGGCACAGTACCGTCTGCCAGCAAACGTTTACCCGACGACGCAGCCGGGAAGGCCGCAGCGACAGGGAGAACGGCCGTCGTCGGAAGCGGGGCCCGTACCGTGCGGGCCTCGTCCCCGCTGGAGGGTGGGGCGCGAGGAGGAAGGTCGGCGGCCGAAGTGGTCAAGATCAATGATGTTGCGCGGGAAGCCGGGGTGTCGGCTGCCACGGTGTCCCGCACCCTCAACGGCCGGTCCTCCGTCGACCCGGTGCTCGCCGCCAGGGTCCGCGAGGCCGCGAGCCGCCTCGGTTACCGGCCCAACGGTGTGGCCCGCAGCCTGCGGCGCCAGGTCACCGACGTGCTGGCCCTGATCATCACCGACGTGAGCAACCCCTTCTTCACCGCGATCACCCGCGGGGTGGAGGACGTCGCGCAGAGCAGGGGCCTCTCGGTACTGCTGTGCAACAGCGACGAGGACCCCGGCAAGGAGTCGACCTACCTCCACGTCGCGGAGCAGGAGCAGGTGGCCGGGGTGATCCTCTCCCCGCACCGCACCGGCAGCGATGTCGCCCATCTGCGGCGCGCGTCCATCCCCATGGTCGTCATCGATCGCCCGCTGGACGAGCCGGTGGACTCGGTGATGGTGCGTTCGCGCGAGGGTGCGCGGGCAGCGACCAATCACCTCATCGACGCGGGGTGGACCCGCCCGGCCTGCATCACCGGGCCGGAGGATGCCTGGACGGCCCAGGAACGGCTCGAGGGCTACCTGGAGGCGGTGCGCGAGCACGGGGAGCTGGCCGAGCTGTGGGTCCACGCGCCGTTCCGGCAGCAGGGCGGCATGACCGGGGCGGCCCGGCTGCTGGATGCCCCCGAGCCGCCGGACGCCCTGTTCGTGGCCAACGCCCAGATGGCGCTGGGTGTTCTGGAGGAGGTCCGCCGCCGCGGACTTCGGGTCGGCGTGGACCTCGGGGTGATCACCTTCGACGACGCGCCGTGGGCGCCCTTCATCAGCCCGCCGATGTCCGTCGTGGCGCAGCCGGCCTACGACGTCGGCGCGCAGGCTGCTCAGCTCCTGATGGAGCGGGTCAAGGGCACTGCGCCCGACGCGCCGCGGCACCTGTGGTTGTCGACCATGCTCATCGTCCGCGAGAGCTCGCGACGCCACGGCGCGGGCTGAGCCGCCGCGCAGCGCAGGCCGTGCCGTACCGGTGGTTGACACGCCGAAAGTGCAGACCCTAAGGTCAGCAATCGATTTCTAAGATCTTGTTCCGGCAGGCGAGCAATCGATTTCTGCGCCAGACCGACCCGCCCACGCCGCCCGGTGCTCTACTCACCAGCGCTCGACGAGGAGTAGCCATGCCGTCGTACTCATAGTGGATGCTCGAGTACGGCCACTGCCACGCGCAGCCATTGGGATGCATCTTCTACGGCGAGTGGTCCGGCCGGACGCGCGAGTTCGCCTACAGCTACGTGTACGTCGAGGGCGCGGGCCACAAGATCCTTGTCGACGTCGGTCACGACATCCGGTCCACCAACAAGGCCTGGAACGACGACAACGACATCGTCGACTACCAGGCTCCCGACGCCGTCCTCGCGAAGGTGGGCGTGCGACCCGAGGACATCGACACGGTGGTCCTCACGCACGCGCACTACGACCACGCGGGCGCCGCCCGCTGGTTCCCCAACGCCCGCTTCTACCTGCAGCGCCGCGAGTTGGAGAGCTCGCGCTGGGCACTCGGGCAGTCGCCGCTCTACGACTCGATCATCGCGGCGCTCGATCCCGCCGACGTCACGATGCTCGAGGAGATGGCGCGTGACGGCAGGCTCGTGCTGCTCGACGGGGCGCTGCAGCTGTTCCCCGGCCTCGAGATCCGGACGGCGTGGGACACGCACACGCAGGGTGGTCAGTACGTCGTGATCACCGACCACGACGATCACCGCTGGGTGGTCACCGGCGACGCGATGTACAGCTACGAGAACGCCGAGGGCATCGACGGTTCGGGCCGCTATGTGAACATCGGCTTCGGCGGTGGCAGCGGCTGGGACGGGCTGCGCCTGATCGATGAGATGGTCATGACTGCCGGGAGCACAGACCGGCTGGTCATCGTGCACGAGTCGGCGACATTCGCCAGGAACCCGTCGCGCCGCTACGACGACCGCCTATCGGTCGCAGAGTTGCTGCTGGCACCCGGACAGCCCTCTCGTATCGGGGCGCCCCCCGCCGGGTGCGACCCCGACCTCTCCCCGGCAGCAGTGCTGCCCTCCCCCGAAGACTCGTGAAGGAGTCAGCGATGCCCAGGAACAGAGCAGTTCTCGCCATGGCCGGCCTACTGGTGCTGGGCCTCGCCGCCTGCAGCGTCCCCTCCGGCAACGGAGCTGCGCCGACAGGCGGCACGAGCACCAGCAAGGTCGTCGGGATCGTGACGATCAGCGCCACCGACGCCAACAACGCGCGCGTCATCGCCGCTGTGACCGAGTCCGCCAAGGCCGCGGGGTGGACGGTCGACGTCGTGGACGCCGCGGGCAACGCGGACCAGGCGAACTCGGCGATGCGCAACTTCGTGTCCAAGGGCGACGGGATGATCTTCGACCTGGTGTTCCCCACGTCCTCGCTCGGGGCCGGTCTCGCCTCCGCGAGGCAGGCAGGCGTGCCCGTCGCAACCTGGGGAGGGGGTCTCGGCACCGGAGTCGTCATGACCACCGGGGACGGCGCCCCGTTCGCCCAGCCCGCCACGCAGAAGATGGTCGACGACCTCGGTGGGAGCGGGTCTGTGCTCGCCCTCACCTACCGGGCGGGCCAGGTGTGCCGCGACCGCGAGGGCGTCTTCGACCAGATCATGTCGACGAACCCGGGTGTGCAGGTCTCCAAGGAGGAGGTCACGATTCCGGGATTCCTGCAGGACGGCTCCAAGTACGCGACGGCGTGGCTCGCCGGTCACCCGCAGGGATCGGGACCGCTGGCCATCTGGGGCTGCTGGGAGGACCCCACGCTCGGCGCGATCTCAGCCCTGAAGCAGCAGAACCGCACAGACGTCAAGACCTACGGGATCAACGGTTCCAGCACCGCGATCAAGGCCGTGCAGGACGGGAGCCTCACGGCGACGGTCTACGAGGACGGCGCAGCCGAGGGAAAGACGATGTTCGACACGACCATGCAGGCCATCCAGGCGGGCGCCGGCTGGCAGCCCAAGACCGTGAACGTGCCGGGGATCCTCGTGACTGCGCAGACCGTCGGCCAGTTCGTCCAGGACCACCCCGAAGCGCTGAAGTGAGAGCATCCGTCCCCTCGGCGGATCCGCTCATCCGGATCACGGACGTGAGCAAGGCATTCGGCGGCGTCCAGGCGCTCGCCGGTGTGTCCTTCGAGATCCGGCCGGGTGTCGTGCACGGCCTCGTCGGTGCGAACGGCGCCGGCAAGTCCACCCTGATCCGCTGCCTGGCGGGCATCGGGCTGCCCGACAGCGGCTCGATCGAGGTCGACGGCATGCCGGTCTCGATCTCCAGCACGGATGATGCGACGCGCCTCGGTCTGGCGTTCATCCACCAGGAGATGAGCCTCATCCCGGGCTGGGACGTGCTCCGCAACATGGCCCTCGGCGTCCGGCCACGGACGCGCTTCGGCGTGATCGACTGGCGCTCCACCCGGCAGCGTGCCGCGGAGGTGGCCCGGCGGCTGGGCATGCGCTTCGGGCTGGGCTCTCCGATCGGCGACCTCAGCACAGCGGACCAGTGGTTGGTCCTCATCGGCCGGGCCCTCATGCGCGACGCGCGGATGATTGCGATGGACGAGCCGACGGCGTCCTTGTCGGTGGAGGAGGCAACGCGGCTGCACGGCATCGTGCGCGAGCTCGCCGCAGCAGGCACGGCGATCATCTTCGTCTCGCACCGACTGGACGAGGTGTCTGCGCTCTGCGAGGACGTCACCGTCTTCAAAGACGGCCGCGTCACCAAGCGGGTGGTGGGGGAGCCGACGAGTAAGTCTGACCTCGTCCGCGCCATCGTCGGCCGGGACCTGGAGATCCCTGAGCACGGCCAGGAGGCGGTCAGAGCCGGGCGCACGGTGCTCGAGGTCCGCGATCTCTCCGACGGTGCGCGCGTGCAGGACGTCTCCCTGACGGTCCACGAGGGAGAGGTGGTGGGCCTGGGCGGACTGGTCGGAGCCGGGCGCACCGAGCTGGTCAAGATGATCTACGGCGCCGAGCGCTCGGCCGGCGGTGAGGTGCTCCTGGACGGGCAACGCGTTTCCTTCCGGTCGCCTGCCGACGCCGTGCGCGCCGGGATGGGCCTCGTGCCGGAGGAGCGGCGCTCGGAGGGCCTGTTCCTGGATCGGACGATCGACTTCAACATCAATGTCGCCACGCTCGGGTCGCTCCGGAGGTCGCGCTGGCTGCCCCTGCTGCGGTCGGCGGCGGGGCGGCGCCGTGCCCAGAGCGTCGCCGACCTCGTGGCCGTCAAGGCGGAGTCCGTGAACGTGCCGGTCGGCTCGCTGTCGGGTGGCAACCAGCAGAAGGTCGCGATCGCGCGCTGGCTGCTCGAGACGCCGCGTCTGCTCATCCTCGATGAGCCGTCGCGCGGGGTGGATGTGGGCGCCAGGGCCGAGGTGCACCGGGTCGTCCGGGAGCTCGCATCGCGGGGCGCGGCCGTGCTCGCCGTCTCCTCGGACAACGAGGAACTGGTGGCGCTGTGCGACCGGGTCCTCGTGATGGCCGAGGGCCGGGTCACCGGCGAGCTGTCCGGCACGGAGATCACGGCTGACCGCATCGTGTCGTTGAGCTTCGCGAGGGGCTCCGGAGTAGGCGCAGCAGCAGAAGGAGCAACCGCATGAGCACCGAGACAGCCGGACCCGTGGACGTGGCGCCGCCGCCCGGTGCGCCGCGCCCGCACCGGCCGGCGAGCCGGATCGGGCTGATGATCGTGTCGAAGTACGGCACGCTCATCGCGATGGGCATCATGATCGTCATCTTCGGCACCTCGGTGCCGAACGGAGCGTTCCTGACGTCGAACAACCTGCTCAACATCCTCAACCAGTCGGCCCTCACGGCGATCATCGCGTTCGGGCTGACGATGGTGCTCGTCGTGGGCGAGTTCGACCTCAGCATCGGGTACGCCGCCAGCTTGGCCGGCGTGCTGGTGACCGGTCTGCTGGTCAACCAGGGTCTGGCGCTCCCGGTGGCCATCCTGCTCACCCTCCTGCTGGGCGCGGCCATCGGCGCGGTCAACGGCCTTCTGGTAACCAAGGCGCGGGTGAATGCCGTGGTGGCGACCCTCGGCGTCGGCACCATGCTGATCGGGCTGTCGTACGGATACACAGCTGGATCGCCGATCATCGCGGTGCCGACCTCGTTCACCAACATCACGTTGGGCGCCTTCATCGGCGTCCAGAACCCGATCTGGTTCATGGTGATCGTGCTCGGGTTGCTGTGGGTGCTGCTGAACCGCACGCCGCTGGGCCAGCGCATCCAGGCGGTCGGCGCCAACACGGAGGCCGCCCGGCTGGCAGGCATCCGCACCGACCGGGTCAAGGTGGCCGCCTTCGTC
>DASRSC010000259.1:0-7840 GCA_035695525.1 Pseudonocardia sp.
TCCTGGGTGTAGGCGTGGATCGTGGTCATCAGACCCTTCTCGATCCCGAGCAGGTCGTCGATGACCTTCGCCAGCGGGGCGAGGCAGTTCGTGGTGCAGGACGCATTCGACACGACATTCTGCGAGCCGTCGTACTCCCCGTCGTTCACGCCCTTGACGACGGTGAGGTCCTCTCCGGTGGCCGGCGCGGAGATCACGACCTTCTTGGCACCGGCGTCGAGGTGCTTGGCCGCCGCCTCGCGCTTGGTGAACAGGCCCGTCGATTCGATGACGACGTCGACGCCGAGGTCCTTCCACGGCAGCTCCGCGGGATCCCGCACCGCGAGGCCCTTGAAGCCCTTGCCGTCGACGACGATCTCCTCGTCCGTGGACGTGACGTCGTAGGGCAGCCGGCCCAGGATCGAGTCGTACTTGAGCAGGTGTGCCAACGTGGCGTTGTCGGTGATGTCGTTCACCGCCACGATCTCGATGTCACTGGTGCCTGCGGTGCGCTGCGCGTCCACCGCCCGCCAGAAGTTACGGCCGATCCGACCGAACCCGTTCACGCCAACCCGCACCGTCACGGTGCCTCCTTGATCTCGAAGGACGACCCACTCGAACCGGTCACCACCCTATCGGCCGGATGAGCAGGCGCGCGGGCTAGTGTTCGGAATCGATCCACCTTGTTCTACCGGCGGCTACCCCCTCGGGCAACGCCCTGCGCGACGTCGCGCAAGCACCTCCGATCCTTCCGGCACCGGACCCTGGACCACGCCGGCGCCCTCCGCCGACCGGCGAGCCCGGACCCCTCCGAGCCACTCACCCGGCGCTCATCGCCGTGGCGCGGTCGGCTACGAGCCGCACCTCGTCCGCCACCTGGGTCCACAGCGCGCGAGGCAGGTCGTGGCCGACGCCCGGCAGGAGCACCAGCCTTGCGCCCGCGATGGCCGCGGCCGTGTCACGACCTGCGGCGGGGCGTCCGATCTGGTCGTCCGTGCCGTGCAGTACGAGCGCGGGCAGACGTAGCTCGGCGAGGCGGCCGCCGCTCCACTTCGCGCCGATCTGCCTGCTCTGTGCGCGACTGTCCCGCACGCCGCTCACGACGTCGCGCTCGGCGACGGCGAGCGCCGCGGCCTCGTCGAACGGATAGCCGGGCGAGGCGACGAGCCTGGCGAGCGCGAGGCTCGCGGCGATGTCGCCGGCGCGCCCCTCCGGGAACCGCAACCGCGACGCCCTCACCAGGAAGGCGGGACGCAGGTAGCGCAGCAGGCGCAGGCCGCCCGCGTCACTGGGCATCGCTCCCGAGACGGTGATGCTGCGCACCCTGCCGGGGTGCCGGATGGCGATGCGCTGGACGAGCAGGCCGCCCATCGAGTGGCCGAACAGGTGCGCCGAGTCCCAGCCGAGGGCGTCGAGGACCGCGATCGCGTCGTCGGCCATGTCCTCGGCCGTGTACGCCGGGGGCTGTCGGCGGAACAGGGCGACGACCGGATGGACGGCCTCGCGGTCGGGGAAGCGGGTGGACTCGCCCGCGTCGCGCTGGTCGTAGGCCACGACGTGGAAGCCGCGGCCGACCAGCTCGGCCACCAGGCCGGGCTGCCACCAGAACCGCGACACGCCCAGGCCCATGACCAGCAGCAACGGGTCGCCACCGGCGCCGCCGAGATCCTCGTAGGCGATCTCGACGTCGCCGTTGCGAGCGTACCGGGTGTCGGGCATCCCAGCCTCCTGACATTGCGAACACTGTGTGCAGTGCCAGGTTACCTCTTTGCGAACAGTGTCCGCAAAGCGTCAGGCCTCCTCGAGCATGTCCGCAGTGACCGCGGACTCCGTGTCCGGGATGCCCAGGTCGGCTGCCCGCTTGTCGGCCATGTGCAGGAGCCTGCGGATCCGGCCCGCCACCGCGTCCTTCGTCATCGGCGGGTCGGCCAGCTGACCCAGCTCCTCCAACGACGCCTGCGTGTGCTCGGCCCGCAGCCTGCCCGCGGCCAGCAGGTGTTGCGGCACATCGTCACCGAGGATCTCCAGTGCGCGGGCCACCCTGGCCGCAGCAGCCACCGCGGCCCTGGCCGAACGGCGCAGGTTAGCGTCGTCGAAGTTGGCGAGGCGGTTGGCGGTGGCACGGACCTCGCGGCGCATCCGCCGCTCCTCCCACGCCATCACGCTCTCGTGCGCGCCCATCCGCGTGAGCAAGGCCCCGATGGCGTCGCCGTCGCGCACCACGACGCGGTCGGCGCCGCGCACCTCCCGCCACTTCGCGGTGACCCCGAGCCTGCGCGCGGCGCCCACGAGTGCCATCGCCGCCTCCTGCCCCGGGCAGGTGACCTCCAGGGAAGAGCTGCGCCCAGGCTCGGTGAGCGAGCCGTGCGCGAGGAACGCCCCCCGCCACGCCGCCTCGGCGTCGCACAGACCACCGGAGACGACGGGCGGCGGCAGGCCCCGGACCGGACGGCCGCGGGCGTCGAGCAGGCCGGTCTGGCGGGCCAGCCCTTCACCGTCGCGCACCACCCGCAGCACGTAGCGCGCGCCACGGCGGAGCCCGCCCGCGGTGATCACGTGCGCCTCGCAGGTGTGCCCGTACAGCTCGTGGATCTCCCGGCGGAGCCTGCGCGCGACGGAGCCGGTGTCGACCTCGGCCTCGACCACGACCCGGCCGCCGACGATGTGCAGGCCACCGGCGAATCGCAGCAGGGACGCGACCTCGGCGCGTCGGCAGCAGGGCTTCGTGACGACGAGCCTGCTCAGCTCGTCCTTGACCGATGCGGTCATCGCCATGTCGACCTCCTGACGGGATCGGGCAGGGGAGCGGAAGTGACGTTCACGTTCTCCTCCTCTCGGCAGCAACCGGTACCGACGGCACGGGCACCGCATCGGGCGAGGCCGGTCGCGGGTCGAACCCGGCCAGCACGGCACCCAGCGCGGCCGCGAGCGACGCCGGGTCGTGGCGCGGCACCGCCGGATCGGCCGCGGCGACCGGGGCCAGGTGGACCCGACCGCCCGGGGAGAGCATCACCGCGGCCGCGCGGTGCAACCGGTCGGGCACCGGCACCGCGGCGACGTCGGCCACGACCGCGTCGACCCGCAGCGCCGGTGCGTGCTGGGAGAGTACGGCCAGGTGCTGCTCGGGTGAGAACCCGGCGGTCTCCCCCGGCTCCGGTGCGAGGTTGAGCACGATCACGCGGCGGGCACGGCTGGCGATCACCGCGTCGCGCAGCTCGGGCACCAGCAGGTGCGGCAACACGCTGGTGAACCACGATCCCGGCCCCAGCAGCAGCACGTCGGCGGCACGGACGGCCTCGACCGCCTCGGGGCATGCCCGCGGCCGGTCCGGTCGCAACCACACCTGCCGCACCCGCCCCGGCGTGGACGCGACTGCCACCTGGCCGCGGATCCGGTGCGGCTCGGCTGGCTGCTCCCCCAGGCCCGTGACCTCGGCTTCTATGTCGAGCGGCTCGCAGCTCATCGGCAGTACGCGCCCCCGCAGCC
The DNA here is from genome assembly GCA_035695525.1 of Pseudonocardia sp. Classification (GTDB taxonomy): domain Bacteria; phylum Actinomycetota; class Actinomycetes; order Mycobacteriales; family Pseudonocardiaceae; genus Pseudonocardia. Next base: position 3,466 of record DASRSC010000259.1, read on the forward strand.
CGAGCAGGGCGCCCACCTCGTCCAGCGCGGCCACCGGGTCGCCGAGGACGTCCATGAGCCCGGCGAGCAGCAGGTTGCCCACAGCGTGCCCGGCCAGCGCGCCGGTGCCGCCGAAGCGGTGCTGCACCAGGGCACCCCACCGGCGGCCCGCTGGACTCTCGGAGGCCAGCGCGGCCAACGCCATCCGCAGGTCACCGGGCGGGAGCAGCCCCAGCTCACGGCGGAGGCGCCCCGAGGAACCCCCGTCGTCAGCCACCGTGACCACCGCGGTGACGCTGTCGGCGATCCGGCCGCCGTCGGCGAGCAGCCGCAGCGCGGACAGGGTGGCGTGCAACCCGTGGCCCCCGCCGAGGGCCACAGCCGACGCCCCGGAGGTCACGAGCCCGGCGCTCACTCGCGCCCCAGGTCGCGGTGGGCGACGTTGACCGTGACGCCCTCGGCGCCCTCGAGCCTGCGGGCGATCTCCTCGCTGATGGCGACGCTGCGGTGCTTGCCACCCGTGCAGCCGACCGAGACCGTCAAGTACCGCTTGCCCTCTCGGCGGTAGCCGGCCCCGACGAGCCGCAGCAGCTCCAGGTAGCGGGTGATGAACTCGTCGGCACCATCCTGGCTCAGCACGTAGTCGCGGACGGGTCCGTCCCGGCCGGTCTGGTCGCGCAGCTCGGGGATCCAGAACGGGTTGGGCAGGAACCGGACGTCCACCACGAGGTCCGAGTCCATCGGGAGACCGTACTTGTAGCCGAACGACACCAACGTGATACGTGTGACCTGCGCAGACTCCGGACCGAACGCGCGTTCCAACGTGCCGCGCAGCTGCGGGACCGCCACGGTCGAGGTGTCGACGACCAGGTCGGCGCTCTCCCGAAGCGGGCGCAACAGCTCGCGCTCGGCGGCGATGCCGTCGACGAGCCTGCCGTCGCCCTGCAGGGGGTGGCTTCGCCGCACCTGCTCGAACCGGCGCACCAGTACCGCGTCGGACGCCTCCAGGAACAGCAGCCGTGGTTTGTAACCCCGCGCGTCCAGGTCCTTGATGACGGCGCCGAGGTCCGCGGAGAACGCGCGGCTTCGGACGTCCATCACCACCGCGATCCGGGTGATCTCGCCGCGGGCGCGCGCGCCGAGCTGGACCATCGTGGCGATCAGTTCGGGTGGGAGGTTGTCCACGACGAACCAGCCGAGGTCCTCCAGCACCTTCGCCGCGGTGCTGCGACCGGCCCCGGACAGCCCGCTGACCAGAGCGACCTCGATGCCGGCAGGCCTTATCGTGGATGATGACGTCACGTCGCCGGCACTTCCGCATCCGTCTCGGTCCGGTCGGTCCGGTCGATCCGGTCGGACTCGGTCGGGCCGCCCTGGCCGGTCCGGTCCGCGGAGTGCAGCGCGGCCAGCACGGCGGCGGCCGTCCGCGGCCCGAAGCCGGGGAGCGCCGCGATGGCGTCGACGTCGGCAGCCTTCAGCTTCCGCAGCGACCCGAAGTGCTTCAGCAGCGCTGCGCGGCGGCTGGGCCCGAGCCCAGGCACGGCGTCCAGCTCGGAGCTGATCATGCTCTTCGACCGGCGCTGCCGGTGGTAGGTGATGGCGAAGCGGTGCGCCTCGTCCCGCACCCGCTGCAGCAGGTACAAGCCCTCGCTGGTGCGCGACAGGATCACCGGGTCGGGCTCGGCCGGCAGCCACACCTCCTCCAGCCGCTTGGCCAGCCCGCACACCGCGACGTCGTTGACACCGAGGTCGGCGAGTACGTCGGCGGCCGCCTCGACCTGGGGCTGGCCACCGTCGACAACCAGCAGGTTGGGCGGGTAGGCGAACCGTCGTGGGCGCCCGGTTTCGGGATCAATGCCGGGACGTGCAGGGGTACTGGCGGGGGAAGCGATACCGGAACCTTCGCTCTGATCTTGAACGCCGTTACCCCGCGCGTCGCCCTCGGTGCCGTCGCGATCACTCCCGGTCTCGGCGAGATAGCGCCGGAACCGGCGCCTGACCACCTCGGCGACGGCGGCGACGTCCCCGCCCTCCGCGCCCCCGCGGATCTCGAACCGGCGGTAGTCCGACTTCCGCGCGAGCCCGTCCTCGAACACCACGAGCGACGCCACCACGTTGCTGCCCTGCACGTGGCTGACGTCGACGCACTCGATGCGCAGCGGCGCGCTGTCGAGCCCGAGCGCGTCCTGGATCTCCTGCAGCGCCGCCGAACGCGCCGTGAGGTCGCCCGCCCGCCGGAGCTTGTGCTGGGTGAACGCCTCCGCCGCGTTGCGCGCCACGGTCTCGGCCAGAGCACGCTTGTCGCCGCGCTGCGGCACACGGACCTGCACCCGCGACCCACGCAGCCGCGAGAGCCAGTCGACGAGCGCGTCGACCTCTGCCGGGAGCTCCGGGACGAGGATCTCCTTCGGGACCGGCTGGTGGGCGTCGTCCGCGGATCCGGCCAGTGCCGCCTGCTCACCGTAGAACTGGGTGAGGAAGCGTTCCACGAGCTGGGCGGTGTCGGTGGGCTCCACCTTGTCGATCACCCAGCCGCGCTGGCCGCGGACCCGGCCGCCCCGCACGTGGAAGACCTGGACCGCGACCTCGAGCTCGTCCTCGGCGAATGCGACGACGTCGGCGTCGGTACCGTCGCCCAGCACCACGGCCTGTCGCTCCATCGCCCGCCGCAGCGCACCGATGTCGTCGCGCAGCCGGGCGGCCCGCTCGAACTCCAGACCCTCCGACGCGTCGGCCATCTTGCGCTCGAGCTGGCGGACGAGGTGGTCGGTGCGGCCGGAGAGGAAGTCGCAGAAGTCCTCGACGATGTCACGATGCTCGTCGGCGTCGACGCGCCCGACACACGGCGCGGAGCACTTGTCGATGTAGCCCAGCAGGCACGGCCGCCCGATCTGGCCATGGCGCTTGAACACCCCGGCGCTGCACGTGCGGGCCGGGAACACCCGCAACAGCAGGTCGAGGGTCTCCCGGATCGCCCACGCGTGGGCGTACGGGCCGAAGTACCGCACGCCCTTGCGCCGCGGCCCGCGGTAGACGTGCAGCCGCGGAAACTCCTCGTTCATCGTGACCGCGAGCACCGGGTAGGTCTTGTCATCGCGGTAACGGACGTTGAACCGAGGGTCGAACTCCTTGATCCAGTTGTACTCGAGCTGCAGCGCCTCGACCTCGGTGGCGACGACGGTCCACTCCACCCTGGCCGCCGTGGTGACCATCTGCCGCGTGCGCGGGTGCAGGCCGGCGAGGTCGGCGAAGTAGGAGTTGAGGCGCTGACGCAGGCTCTTCGCCTTGCCGACGTAGATCACTCGGCCGTGCTGGTCGGAGAAGCGGTACACCCCAGGGGCCTCCGGGATGGACCCGGGGGCCGGGCGGTACCGCGCGGGATCAGACGAGGCGGGCTGTGGCATGGCCCCTCCAGGGTAGGACCGCCCCCGACACGCCGTGCCTGCACCGCCCCCTCGGCGCGTCGCGGGCGTGGTGTAGGTGGAACTGTCACCGCGCCGTGATAGGACTCCCTCCAGTGCGAACAGCTGTTCGAACAAGGGGGGGATCCCATGGGGGTCGACAAGCTCGACACGGTCCGCAAGCTGCTCGTGAAGGCGGAGCGCGCAGCCACGGGTGCGGAGGCCGAGACCTACACGGCGAAGGCGATGGAGCTGATGGCCCGCCACGGCATCGACGCCGCGTTGCTGGCCGCCGCCCGCCCCGACACCGACCGGGTCGGCCCGCAGCGCATCGAGATGCAGGATCCCTACAGCGCGGGGAAGGCCAGGTTGCTGGGCTGGACGGCCAGCGCGCTCGGCTGCCGATGGGTGCTGCACGGGGCGTGGGGCGGCAAGGTCGCGGCGGTCACGGTATTCGGCCACGCATCCGACCGCGAACGCGTGGAGCTGCTCTACACGTCGCTGCAACTGCAGGCCAGCACGCAGCTGGTCCGTGTTCGCCCGGCCTGGCCCGGCGAGTCCGTGGCCGCCTACCGGCGCTCATGGCTGCACGGCTTCGCGGTCGAGGTGCATCGGAGGCTCAGCAGCGCCGAGGCCCGGGCCGCCGCGAGCGCTGCCGAACCCGCAGCAGACGGCCCCGGCGTCGCGCTGGTGCTGGCCGATCGCCGCGAGCGGGTCGACCGCGCCTACGCCGCGGCCTTCCCGCGGCTGGGCACGGCCCGGCGCACCGTCCTGTCCGGCTCGGGGTTCGCTGCAGGAGCCAGGGCAGGCGAGCGGGCCGATCTCGGTCGCGCCACCGGCATCGACAGGGGCCGACGGCGGGCGCTGGGCGCCTGACGTGACCGGACGCACGTCACGCCGACAGCGCGATGAGTCCGTCCACCACCTGGTCGAGGAGCCCGCCCACCACGTGGGGCCGGGCCACGACGTCGGGCACCATGCCCTCAAGCCGGGTC
>DASRSC010000260.1:0-8549 GCA_035695525.1 Pseudonocardia sp.
CAGCTACTGATGGACACCACCTCGAACTGACGTGCTGACGGGCGCGTCGGTGCTCGGGGTGTTCCCGCCAGAGCTCAACCGTGCGGGTCTCCACCATCGTCCCGGTTCAGGAACCTGATGAACCTCGCCGGGTTGCCCGCCACCACCGCATACGGCTCGACGTCCTTGCGCACCACCGATCCGCCTCCGACGACTGCATGCGTACCGATCTTGACCGGCCCGGCGACCAGCACGTTGGTCGCCAGCCATGCGCCCTCGCCGATCTCGATGTCGTAGCCGCTGCGGGGGATGGCCTGCTGCCGCTCGAGACCGAACTTGTCGACCTCGTGCACGCCGGCGAGCACGCAGACGTTGTGCCCGAAGAACACATAGGCACCGACGGTGATGTAGCCGCCGCCGGTATTGAAGATCGCATTGTTGACGACCGCCGTCGGGTGGATTCGCAGTCGGGCCGGGTCACTGTGCACGCGATACCGGTAGAGCGCGTCCAGGCCTTCCGCTTCGATGCGCTCCGCGAGCAGCCGCTCCACGGTCGGCTTGAGCAACCGGTCCAGCAGCTTCATCGGATACTCCGCTCGTTGCGTCCCCCGCCCTGTGCGCGTCAGCCGGATGCCCGCGAAATGGCGTGGCCAACCGCAGGTTCAGACGTTCGCGCCAGGTGCTGTCAGCCCATGGCGACGGCCAGCCCTGCGAGCTGGTCGGCGAAGGCGTCGAGCGCGGCCAGCGCGGCGTCATTGTCCCGGTCGACGAGCCAGGCCAGCGTCACCCCGTCGGTCACCACCACGAGCATCCGGGCGAGTTGGCCCACCGGCAGTGCCCAGCGCACCCCGCAGCCTGCCGCGATCTCCTCGAGAGTCTCCCGAGCCGTGCGGTGGTAGGCCGCATACTGCTGCTCGGCGATGCCCGCGAGCGCCGGCTCGCGGAGTGCATGCTGGGTGAGCGCCATGAGCACGGACTCGCGGTTGGGGTCCTGCTCGACCGTCTCCCAGTAGCCGCGCAGCGTGGACCTCAGCGAGTCCGTGACGCTGCCCCCGACGTGCACGCCGGCGCGCGCGGCCACGAGGCCGGCCATGGTCTGCGCCGTCAGCTCCACGAGCAGCTCCTGCTTCGAGGCGAAGCAGTAGTGGAACGCCGCGAGCGATGCACCGGCCTCGGCACAGACCCGCCTCGTCGTTGCCGCTGCGAAGCCCTCGCGCCCGATCACCCGGAACGCGGCGTCGACCAGCTGCCGGCGACGCTCCTGTGCCGGCACCCGAGCCATGACAACCCTCCGTCCGGACCGACCGGGTCAACTGTCCCAGACGATTGACACACTGTGACTGCCGTCGCACTCTGTTGCCCACATAACCAGTAGGAGGAGCGATGGGTGAGTTCGGCTACGCATCGCAGTTCCCCCGGGTGCTCCGCCGGTTCGCGCTCTTCGCGATCGCGTTCTCGATCGTCTCCATCACCACGGGGATCTTTGTCAACTACGCCTACGGCCTCATCCAGCTCGGCCCGGCCGCGATCTGGCTCTGGCCGGTTGCCGCCGCAGGACAGTTCCTGGTGGTACTCGTCCTCGCCGAGCTGGCTGGGTACTTCCCGCTCGCGGGCGCCAACTATCAGTGGACGGCCCGGCTCGTCGGATCCCGCTTCGGCTACGTCGTGGGATACCTCGGCGTGCTCTACGGCGCGGTCGGGCTGCCCGGGATCGCGCTGATCGGACTCGCCCCACTGACGGCTACGGTCCTCGGGCTGGACGCGGAGAACGTCCGGCTCCTGCTGTTCATCGCGGTGTTGGCGCTGGTGGTCGCCTACCTCGTCAACATCGTGCGGGTGCAGCTGGCCGTGCGGGTCAACAATGTCGCGGTGTTCGCCGAGATCATCGGCACCGTGGTGCTCAGCGTCGTGGTGTTCCTGGCGTGGGTGCGCGGCGGCGCGGACACGCCCGACGGCGGACACGGGTTCGCGTTCCTGTTCAGCACCGCCACCCAGGCGCCGCTGGCCGACGCGCTCGTCGGTGGTGCGCTGATCGGGATCTTCACCCTCGTCGGCTTCGAGGCGGCGGCCGACATGGCCGAGGAGGCCGTCGACGCCCGGCGGGCCGTGCCGCGGGCGATGATCCTCTCCGTCGTGGTCTCCGGCGTGCTGGGGATGCTCGCACTGGTCGGTTTCACTGTGGCGATCCCGGACCTGCCCGCGATCCAGGCGTCGCCGGTGCCGTTGGCCGCGATCGCCGAGTACTGGCTCGGTCCACTCGTGACGAAGATCTTCCTCGCGATCGTCGTGTTCTCGATGTTCGCACTCATCGTCGTTGCGGCCGCATCCAACTCCCGGCTGATCTTCGCGATGGCGCGCGACGGGATGCTGCCCTTCTCTGCAGCCCTGCGGCGCGTTCACCCTCGTACCGGCACGCCCGTTCCCGCGCTGGTCACGTCGCTGGTCGTCTGCCTGGTGCTGCTGGCCTACGGGACGGCGGACGGCAACGCTTTCGCGGTCCTGGTGGGGGCGACGGCGATCGTGCCGTACCTGGTCTACCTGCTCACCCTGGGCGGGTACCTCGCCCGGCGGCGGGCGCTGGTCGGCGAGGGCGAGGGCGGCTTCCGGCTCGGGGCCGCCGCACTGCCCGTCGCAGGGCTGGCGCTGCTCTGGCTCGTCGCGGTCGTGGCGGCGCTGACGCTGCCCGAGGCGTTCCGCTCGGCCGACTATGTCGTGCTCGGCGCGCTGGCCCTGGCCGGACTCTGGTATCTCGCCGTGCTGCGGCGCCGGCTCCGCGACGGCACAGCCGGGATCGGAACGGCGCGCCCCGACACCGTGGAGATCGGATGAGCTGGCGGAACTGGGCGGGCAACCAGCGCACGGACCCGAAGCGGACGGTCGTCGCGCGGGACGTCGCCGACGTCGTCGAGGTGGTGAAGGGAGCGCAGCGCGACGGCCTACGGGTCAAGGCGGTCGGGTCGGGGCACTCGTTCACCGCCATCGCCGTGCCCGAGGACATCGCGCTGCGCCCACCCGCCAACCCGAACCTGCTGCTCGTCGAGAGCGTGACGGGGCAGGTCACCGTCCCCGCCGCGCTGCCGCTGCACCGGCTCAACCTGCTGCTGTGGGAGCGGGGCCTCGCCCTGCCCAACCTCGGTGACATCGACGCGCAGACCGTGGCAGGCGCGATCTCCACCGGAACCCACGGCACCGGCGCCACGCACCGCGGGCTCGCCGCCCAGGTACGGGCGCTGGAGATCGTGCTGGCCGACGGGTCGGTCATGACATGTTCGGCCACGCAGCACCCCGAGGTCTTCGCGGCCGCCCGGATCGGGCTGGGCGCACTGGGAGTGCTCACGCACGTGACGCTGCAGGCCGTCCCGGCGTTTCGGCTGCACGCGGTCGAGACCGCGATGCCGCTTCAGGAGGTGCTCGGCGCGCTCGACGAGCTGGTCGCAGCGAACGAGCATTTCGAGTTCTACTGGTTCCCGCACACCGACATCGCCGCCACCAAGCGCAACAACCGGACCGAGGCAGCCGGACCGACCCGCGGGCGCGTCGCCGAGTGGGTGGGCGACGACCTGCTCGGCAACGCGGCGTTCGAGCTCACCTGCCGGCTCGGCGCTGCGGTGCCCAGGCTCGTGCCGCCGATCAACCGGCTGATGGCCGGGCAGATGCCCGCAGGCGAGTACGTCGACCGTTCCTACCGGGTGTTCACCAGCCCGCGCCGCGTCCGGTTCGTGGAGATGGAGTACGGCGTCCCACGGGAGGCGATCCACGAGGCCCTGGCCGGGCTGCGCGCCGCCGCCGCCCGGCACGCGCGCGCCGTCACGTTCCCGGTGGAGGTGCGCTTCGCCGCCGCCGACGACATACCGCTCTCGACGGCGGCCGGGCGCGACAGCGCATATATCGCCGTGCACGTGTACCGGGGCCAGCCCCACGAGGCGTACTTCGGCGCCGTCGAGGCGGTGCTGGCGGGCGTGGGCGGGCGCCCGCACTGGGGCAAGCTGCACACACAGACCGCGGCGACGTTGTGCGAGCGCTACCCGGCGTTCGACGGCTTCGTGGCGCTGCGCGACCGGCTCGACCCGGAGGGCCGGTTCACCAACGCCTACCTCGACCGCGTGCTGGGGGCACCGGGGACCTCCGTGAGGTGACAACGCCCTGAGCGCGAACCCGCGGGGAATGATCTGATCGGCGCCGATGGTGCTCGGTGGAGTCCTCTGTGCGCTCACCGCCTCGACAGCGTCAGTCGCAGGACGATCTCGTCGTCATCGATCTCACCGGTGGGCTGGAAACCGAACTGCTGGTAGAAGGGCCACGGTTCGCCGTCGCCGGGCTCGTAGCTGGTGAACAGCTCCGTGCCGCCGTCCGCTCGAACCAGGTCGATGATCTGCATCAGCACCTCTCGGCCGATCCCGCGCCGCTGGTGGCGCTTGTCGATGAGCAGCCGCCACAGGAAGTACCGCCCGATGACTCCGGGACGACCCGGCGGCACGTTCCACGAGAGCATCACGAAGCCGACCGGCTCGTCGCCTGAGTACACGGCTCGATACCAGGGATTGGCCTCAGGCTCTTCGGCTGCGTCGTCGAGCGAGCTGGCCACCGAGGCCACGAACCTCTTTTGGTCTCGTCGGACGCGCAGTGCGCAGACCGCGTCGCGGTTGTGGTCGGTGATCTCCCGTAGGTGCACGCCTGGAGACGTCATGCCACGCCCTTCCTGTGTCCAGCAGCGGACCTCCGGTCCGGGCCTCGGGTGGCAGAGCAGCGTAGCCCGGTCACGAGTTCGGCCCGACATGTCACGGTCATCGGTCGGGCGGCGACGGTCCTTGACAGCGCCGGGTGGTCGTGATGCGATCGGATCGACTTAACGATCGATCAGTTATCGGCCGAACCACTCTGTCGACGGCCCCGTCCTGCGCAGCTCGATCAGCCATTCGTTGCCGAGTGGAGCGAGAAGGAGGAGCCGCATGCTGGATCACGACAACGAGGTCGTGTCCGCTGCTCGTCGCATGTCCTACGGCGAACAGCTCGCCCGGTGTGCCAGGAAGTTCCCGCACCGGGTGGCCTTCCAGCACGGGCCCCGCTCGATCACCTTCCCTGAGCTGGACGAGCGGGTCACCCGGTTGGCCAACGCGCTGCGCGAGCGCGGCGTCGAACGGGGGAGCCGGGTCGCGATCCTGATGCACAACCGGATCGAGGTCGTGGAGGCCTACCTGGCCGCCTGCCGGCTCGGTGCGATGGCCGTGCCGCTGAACTTTCGGCTGGTCCCCGATGAGATCGCCTACATCCTCGGCGACTGCGGGGCTGTTGCGCTGCTGGTTGACGAGCAGCTCGCCGGCGTCGCGGCGAAGGGCATGGTGGGCGCCGAGGCACTGGGCACCGTGCTGGCCACGGGCGGAGGAGAGGCCGACGTCGGGCCGCGCGCGGAGTCCTATGAGGACGCGCTCGCTTCCGCTTCGGGCACGCCACCCGGCATCGACGTGGCCGAGAACGAGCCCGCTTTCATCATGTACACCTCGGGCACGACCGGCAGGCCGAAGGGCGCCGTCCTCACCCACCTGAACCTGGTGATGGCGGCGTTCACCGGCCTCGCGGTCTCCGGTGGGTTGGGGGGCACGGGCCCGGACGCGTCACTGCTGGGCGTGCCGATGTTCCACATCGCCGGGTTGAGCACCTCGATTCGGGGCCTGCTCGACGGCGGACGTGTGGTGATCCACGGCGCTGCGAACTTCGACCCGGTGAGTGTCGTCGACGTGCTGGAACGCGAGCAGATCACCAACTGCTTCTTCGTGCCGAGCCAATGGCAGGCCATCTGTGCCGTGCCGGGGGTGAAGGACCGTCGGCTGGCGCTGCGCAACCTCGTCTGGGGCGCCTCGCCTGCGCCCCCGTCAGTGCTGCAGGCGCTGCAGGACTGTTTTCCGGGCGCCCCCGCCTATTGCGCCTTCGGGCAGACCGAGATGAGCCCCACCACCACCCTGCTGCGCGGGGAGGATGCGGTGCGGAAGATGGGCTCGGTGGGCACCCCGCTGCCGAGCATCGAGGTGCGCATCGTTGACGAGGAGATGCGTGACGTCCCCGTCGGTGAGGTCGGCGAGGTGGTCTACCGGGGCCCGACGATGATGCTCGGGTACTGGAACAAGCCCGAGGAGACCGCCGCCGCGTTCGCCGGGGGCTGGTTCCACTCCGGGGACCTGTGCCGGATGGACGACGAGGGCTATCTCTACGTCGTCGACCGCAAGAAGGACATGATCATCTCGGGTGGAGAGAACATCTACTGCGCGGAGGTGGAGGCCGTGATCGACTGCCACCCCAAGGTCGCCGAGGTGGCGGTGGTGGGCGTCGCCCACCCGAGGTGGGTGCAGACGCCGCGCGCCGTCGTCGTGCCCGTCGACGCGGCGGACCCTCCGACGGAGCAGGAGATCATCGAGCACTGCCGTACCCGGCTCGCCTCGTACAAGAAGCCGACCTCCATGGTGGTCACCGACGCTTTGCCCCGGACCGCCAGCGGCAAGGTGCAGAAGTTCCGGCTGCGCGAGCAGTTCGGGAACACGGAGGTGGAGGCGGGGTGAGGCGAGCGCGTTGAGCTGCGGGTGACCGATCTTCACCGGTGTGAGACGAGGGGAGCTGCAGCAATGCAGAAGGCGGCGGACCTCATCGAGGCCTACCGGGTGAACGGGGCCCTCGGGTTCTGGGAGATCGCCGACGCCGGTCCCGAGCGGGTCGCGATCATCGACGTCGACGGGTCGGAGACCACGTTCGGACAGCTGCGGGACCTGGCCAATCGGATTTCGCACGGGCTGCGCGCGCAGGGGCTCGTCGACGGCGACACCGTGGCCGTCGCACTGCCCAACCACCGGGCCTTCCTCGCGCTGCAACTGGCCACGAGCCAGCTCGGCCTCTACCTGACGGCGCTCAACTGGCACCTGACAGCACCGGAGCTCGCCTACATCCTGACCGACAGCGAGACGAAGCTGTTCGTCGCCGGGCCGCGGCTGGCCGTCGCCGCGGCCGCCGCGGCCGACGAGGCGGGTCTTTCACCACAGCGCCGGTTCGGGGTTCCCGCGTTCCCCGGCTTCCGAGGACTGGACGAGCTCGTCGACGGCATGCCTGCCACCGCGCCCGAGAGGCGGCGGCAGGGGTCGGTGATGCTATACACGTCCGGGACGACCGGCCGTCCCAAGGGTGTGCGCAAGCCGCTCCGTGACGCCACTCCCGAACTGAGCTTCGCGGCCAGGGTGTCATTGCTTCCCCGGATGCTCGGTCGCACTGCGGGATCCGGCGTGCATCTGGTGGTGGCACCGCTCTACCACGCAGCACCGAACGCGTACGGCAGCCTGTCGGTGCAGATCGGGCACACCGTGGCGCTGATGGACAAATGGACCCCGCAGCTGTTCCTCGAGCTGGTGGAGCGGCATCGGGTCACCGCATCGCACATGGTGCCGATCATGTTCCACCGACTGCTGTCGCTGCCCGCCGACGAACGGGCTCGCCACGATCTCTCGTCCCTGACCCGCATCGTGCACGCCGGAGCCCCGTGCCCGGTGGCCGTCAAGCAACAGATGATCGACTGGCTGGGCCCGGTGCTGCACGAGTACTACGCGGCCACCGAGGGTGGTGGCACCTACGTCGGCCCCCAGGACTGGCTGCAGCATCCCGGCACGGTCGGGCGCGCCTGGGAGGACAGTGAGGTGGTGGTCCTCGACGACGACGGCAGCGCGCTGCCGGCAGGCGAGATAGGGAACATCTACTTCCGCAGCGGGGACGAGTTCGAGTACTTCAAGGCGCCGGAGAAGACCGCCGCCGCCCGCCGCGGCGACCTGTTCACCGTGGGCGACCTGGGCCACCTCGACGACGAGGGCTGGCTCTACCTGAGCGACCGGCGGTCGGACCTGATCATCTCCGGCGGGGTGAACATCTATCCTGCCGAGATCGAGTCGGCGCTGCTCACCCACCCTGCGGTCGCGGATGTCGCGGTGATCGGAATGCCGGACGAGGAGTGGGGGCAGCGGGTGGCGGCGATGATCGAGCCGCGCTCGTTCGAGGACCTCGCAGGGGAGTCCGCAGAGAGGCTGGCTGCCGAGCTGATGGAGCACTGCCGGGGTCGGCTCGCCGGCTTCAAGTGCCCGACCTCCATCGAGTTCCGGGAGCTGCCCCGGACCTCCACTGGAAAGCTCAGCCGCGTCAGGCTCCGTGACGACGTGCTGGGTGTCGCCCGATGAGCGAGCTTGCGAGTGAATCAGTGTCACTGTGCCGTCGCGCAGCGCCGACCGAGCGTAGCGAGGGAGTGCGATGAGCGGGTGCCCGGCCCGCCCGATTCTGGTGCTGTGCGCCTTCCTCGAGGAGCGCCGCGCCGGGTTCACCGACCGATAGGGAGTGTCGTTGTCAGAGGTACTCATGAGCACGCCCGCCGAGGGCGTGCTCGTCGTGACCATCGACCGGCCGCAGGCGCGCAACGCCGTCACAGCAGCCGTCGCACAGGGGATCGCCGAGGCGATGGACCGGCTCGACGCTGACGACGGCCTCCGCGTCGGGGTGCTCACCGGCGCGGGGGGCACGTTCTGCGCCGGCATGGACCTCAAGGCCTTCGT
>DASRSC010000261.1:0-20990 GCA_035695525.1 Pseudonocardia sp.
GCCTCGCGAGCGAAGCGCCTCATCGGCGTCAGCAAGGTCGTCGCTCCGCTGCTGGCGCCCTACGCCCTTGCGGCCGCCGGGGTGCTCCGCGCCCGCTGGGACGCCTACCGGGCGGCCCGACTGGGCGTGGACCCGAGTCAGCTGTCCGCCTACGCGGGGCCGGGCGGGGCCCTGCACGCCCGGCTGTCGCGGGTGGCGGAGGCGCTCAACGAGCTGGAGTCGCGGGCCGGGGCGGGCGCAGCCGACGCGGCCCGCACGTTCGCCGTCGAGACACGCCCGCGGCTGGTCGACCTGGCAGTCGCCGTGCGTGCCGCCGAGCAGATGCCCACCGCGCGCCGGCGCACCGCATACCGGGCCATCGGAGGAGAGCTCGGCCGCATCGAGACCGACCTCCTCACGCACCTGGGCATCAGCACGTAGCATGGTCCGGCTACCGTCCGTCCCCATGAGCGGCGGTTCTGCGGGCGGCCGCCGCGCGGTGCGCGGTGCGGCGCTGGCCGTGCTGAGCACGCTGCTGACCGCCGTCGGGCATGTCGCCGGCGGCGGCGCCGTGCCTGATCTCGCGGTGCTCGTGGTGCTGTTCCCGCTGCTCGCGGTCGTGTTCGTGACGGTGGCGGAGCGCTGCCGCAGCTTGGCACGCATGGTCACGACGCTGGCGGCAGGGCAGCTCGCCCTGCACCTGCTGATGGACCTGCTGCGTCCGGCGCACGATCTGATGGAGCCCGTGGTGGCGTCGGGCACCGGAATGCTGGGAATGCACGCGGCGGTCACCCTCGTCCTCGCCGTCGTACTGCGGCACGCCGACGGAGCCGCGGTCGGGCTCGTCGACGCAGTGCGCAGGGTGCTGCCCCGGCGACTGACCCCGCTCCCGGCCGACCGGCCACTGCCCACCCGTGCGGTACCCGGTCCCGCCGTGTCCGCGCGGCTCGCGCGCGCTCTCGCCGTCGCCCACGCAAGGCGCGGCCCTCCGGTGGGGTGCTGACCAGCCCACTCACCTAGCCCACACCGGAGACACCCATGTCCTCGTCCGTCCGCCGGTCCGCGCTGCGCGCCGGCACCGTCACCGTGGTCGCCGCGGCCGTCGCCCTCGTCGGCGCGGCGCCCGCGCTCGCCCACGTCACCGCACAGCCCGGCCGCGCCGAACAGGGCGGCTACACCGTGATCGCCTTTCGCGTCCCCACCGAGTCCGACACAGCAGGGACCGTCAAGCTCGAGGTCAAGCTGCCCGTCGACCACCCGATCACCTCGGTCCGCACGACGCCGCGACCCGGCTGGACCGCGACGATGACCAAGACCGGGCTGAACCCGCCGATCCAGAGCAGTGGGCGCACGATCACCGAAACCGTCAGCGCCGTCACCTGGACCGCCGACCCCGGCACCCGGATCGGCCCCGGTGAGTTCGCCGAGTTCCCGCTCTCGCTGGGCCCGCTGCCGACCGACACCAACCAGCTCGTGCTCCCGGCCGTGCAGACCTACGACGACGGCGAGGTCGTCGCGTGGGACCAGCCGCCCGCCACGGACGGGTCCGAGCCGGAACGGCCCGCGCCGACCGTCGCACTGAGCCCGGCGGCGGCAGGCGACGCAGACGTCGCCACGTCGACGACCGGCGGGACGACCACCACCGCGGCGGCCAATGGCACCGACACCACCGCCCGCTGGCTCGGCGGCGGAGGCCTGCTCGTCGGGGCACTCGGCCTCGGCGTCGGAGTGGGCGCCGTGCTCCGCAACCGGCGCGCGGCAGGAGCAGGCCGATGACCGCCCGCGTCCTGCGCGCCGCCGCCGTCACCGTGCTGTGCGGGCTCGCGCTGCTGCTCGGCGCAGGCCAGGCGCTGGCGCACACCCGGCTGGAGAGCAGCGACCCCGCCGACGGCGCGAGCCTGGCCGCCGGGCCGCAGCGCGTCTCGCTGACGTTCAACGAGTCGATGCAGCCCGGTTTCACCACGCTGACGGTGGTCGGGCCGGACCAGGCCCGGTACCAGACCGGGGACGTCACCGCCAACGGTGGCACGGTGAGCATCGGGGTGCGCCCGCTCGGCCCCGCGGGCCGCTACGAGATCGGCTACCGGGTGGTGTCCGACGACGGGCACCCGGTCACCGGCAGCGTCGCGTTCACCCTCACCACGCCCGGCCCGGGCAGCACTGCCGCTGCTGCGAGCCCGACGGCCACCGGCGCCGCCGCGGCCCCTGCCCCGTCCACGCCCGTCGCGGCCGAGGCCCCCGCAACCCAGGACGGCGGGGGCGCTCCGGTGTGGCCGTGGATCGTCGGAGCCGTCGTTCTCGTCGGTGGTGGGGTGGTCGCGGCGATGCGGCTGGGACGGGGATGACCGCACCCGGCGGGGGTCCGCGCCCGGTCGACCGGTACCTGCTGCCGGTCGCCTGGGCCGGGCTCACGGTCGGGGCATCCTTCCTGGCCAGCGTGCTGACCGGCGGGCTGGCCGGTTCGACCCTGCCCGTGCTGGTCGGAATAACGGTCACCCGCTCGGGCATGGACATCGCCGGGGTGGCGTGCGTCGGGCTGACCCTGCTCGGCGCGCTCCTGCCACAGGCCCGCGCCCTGCCGGGCAGGGCGCTGCGCGACCTGATCCGGGTGCGGACCACGGCCGACCGCTCACTCGTCCTGCTGGCCGCTACCTGGCTGGCACTCGTCCTGGTCGGCATCTTGTTCCGAGTCGCGTCCGCGTTCGGTCGTCCGGTGGCCGAACTGACCGGCGGCGAGGTGGTGGAGTGGGCGACAGAGCTCGCTGCAGGCCGGGGCACGGTGTTGACCGCGGGCTGCGCGGCCGTCGTCCTCGGGTGCGCCGTCGCCCGCCTGCACGACCGCAACCTCGTTCAGGTGCGGATCCCGATGGTCGCCGCACTGCTCGGGTTGATCACCCCGGGAGTGACGGGCCACACCGGCTCGGCGTCGGACCATGACCTCGCCGTCATCTCCGTGGGGGCGCACGCGGGCGCCGCGGCGCTGTGGGTCGGCGGACTCGGAGCCGTGCTGGTGCTCGTCGCGCGGCACCGGCCCCTGCTCGATGCCGTGCTCCCCCGCTTCTCCCGGTTGGCCGGCCTGTGCGTGGTGACGATCACGCTGACCGGTCTACTGAGCGCCCAGTTCGGGCTGGGGAGCTGGGCGGCGCTCGTCAGCACCGGCTACGGCCGGCTCGTTCTCGCCAAGGCCGGCTGCCTGGTGGTGCTCGCGTGTCTCGGCGGGCTGGCCCGACGCCGGCTCGCCGCCGGACGCACCCCGGTGCTGCGGTGGGCAGGGCTCGAGACCGCGCTGATGGCGGTGACCCTCGGGCTCGCCGCCGCGCTGAGCCAGGCGGCGTGACGCTCAGGACGCGTCAGGCGGGCTCTCGGTAGGCCTCCAGGAGGCGCAGCCACACCTCGCTGATCGTCGGGTAGGCCGGGACCGCGTGCCACAGCCGGCCCATCGGCACCTCGCCCACGATCGCGACGGTGGCGGCGTGGATCATCTCGGCCACATCCTGGCCGACGAACGTCACCCCGGCCAGGATGCCGCGCCCCTCGTCGACCACAAGCCGCGCCGCCCCGTCGTAGCCGTCGGCGTGCAGCGACGAGCCACCCACGGCGATCGGGAGGTCGACCACCCTGACGTCGATCCCGGCGGCGCGGGCCTGGGCCTCGGTGCGGCCCACCGAGGCGACCTCGGGATCGGTGAACACCACCTGCGGCACGGCGGCGTGGTCGGCGGTGGCGACGTGCTCGCCCCAAGGCCGGGTGTCGAGCTCCGCACCGATCGAACGCGCCGCGATCACGGCGCCGACGATCCGTGCGGCGTACTTCCCCTGGTGGGTCAGCAGCGCCCGGCCGGTGACATCACCGGCGGCGTAGAGCCACTCCCCCTCGACACCCTCGACCAACCCTGTGTCGTCCACCGTGAGCGGCTTCCCCGGCTCCAGCCCGACGGTCTCGAGTCCCACGGAGTCGGTGTTCGGGCGTCGACCGGTCGCCACGAGTAGCTCGTCGACCGTGATCGTCGCGCTCCCGACATGCATCGTGATCGGGTCGCCGTCCGGCGCGGCGGAGTCGAGCCCCTGGTCCAGCCACAGGTCGATGCCATCCTCGCGCAACGCGGCAGCCACCCGCTCGCCGGCGAACGGCTCCATGGCCGGCAGCAGCCGAGGCTCGTTCTGCACGAGCGTGACCTCCGAGCCGAGCCTGCGGAACGCCTGTGCCAGCTCGCAGCCGACTACCCCGCCCCCGAGCACGCCGAGCCGGGCCGGGATCTCCTTGGCCGAGGTCGCCTCCCGAGAGGTCCACGTGCGCACCGTGTCCAAGCCGGGCACCGGCGGCCGCACCGGGACGCTCCCCGTGCACAGCACGACAGCTCGGCGGGCGGTGAGCGTCTGGGCACCGGCCGGGCCGCCGACGACCTCGACCGTCTTCTCGCCGGTGAGCCTTCCGTGCCCGCGCACCAGTGTGATCCCGGCGCCCACCGCCCACTCCACCTGGTTCTCGTCGTTCCAGTTGTTGGTGAAGGAGTCGCGGCGGGCGAGCACGGCGGTCGGGTCGAAGTCGGCGGTCGTCCCGGGCAGCCTGCGCACCGCGGCTACCGCGTGGCCGGTGCGCAGCAGCGCCTTGGACGGCATGCACGCCCAGTAGGAGCACTCCCCGCCGAGCAGCTCGGCCTCCACGATCACGGCAGAGAGCCCGGCACGGGTGGCGTAGTCGGCCGCGTTCTCACCCACCGCGCCACCACCGACGACGACCACGTCGAACGTAGTCGCCGCACGCTCGCCCTGCACCGTCATCCCGACACCGCCGCGACCGCCTCGTGCACGTCGTGGTCACCCTCGCGCAGCTCCAGCACCCGGCGTGCGGTGCGAGGGGCGTCGAGCAGCGCCGCCAGCACGGCGGCGGTGTCGTCGCGCGTGACGTCCGAGCGTTCGACCGGCGGCGGGGCGAGCAGCACCCGCCCGGTACCGGGGTCGTCGGTCAGCCGGCCGGGCCGCAGGATCGTCCAGTCCAGGTCGGTGGCCCGCAGCGCCTCCTCGGCAGCCTTCTTCGCCCTCAGGTACGCCGCCCACACCTCGTCGGTACCGGGTTCCGGTGGGGCGTCCACCCCGGGAGAGGAGACGAGCAGATACCGGCGCACTCCCGCAAGCTGCGCCGCCGTGGCCAGCAGCTCGGCGGCAGCCCGGTCGACGCTGTCCTTGCGGGCCACGCCGCTGCCGGGCCCGGCGCCGGCGGCGAACACGACCGCGTCGGCGCCCGTCAGGTGGGCGGCGAGCTCGTCGGCGCTCGCGCACTCCAGGTCGACGACCGCGGCCGACGCCCCCGCTCGCTCGAGGTCGGCCCGGTGGTCAGGGTTGCGCACCACCCCCGTCACCACGTCGCCGCGACCGGCCAGCAACGCGGCCAGTCGCAACCCGATCTTCCCGTGTGCTCCTGCGATCACCACCTGCACAGGCGAGACGGTAGTCGCGCGGCACCGGGGGCGCCGGGCACGTGACCCATCCGGGAGCCCGGTCCACCTGCGGCCGGTGCGGCCGGTCCGGGCCGCGGCAGGGTGGTCCTACCGGTTCGGGCGCAGGGTCCAGACCACGGACATCCGGGTGGTCTCGCCGCCGCCGGCGTCGGTGATCACGACGGTCACGGTGAACTCCGGCCGCGTCCCGGCGTTGAGCTCGGCGAGCACGTCCGCCGCCGGCCGGTCCAGCACGGCGGCTGCGGTGAGGGTGCCGCGGGCCAGCCTCACGTACTGGATCTCGGAGCGGACCACCAGCGGCGTGGCTCGGTCCATCGATGCACCGAAGGCCGCCATCGCCACGGCGCCGGACGCGGTCTCACCCAGACCGAAGATCATCGCTGCGTGCGGGCCGCCCACGTGGTTGTGCATCTCGGCAGCGTCCGGGAGGTACGCCACCGCGCGCTCGGGCGTGACCTCCCCGAACTCGACGCCCGTGGTCCGGACCCACGGCACCGCCTGTCCCATCGCCGTACCGACCCAGCCCGCGTCCGTCGTCATCGGGGCGAGGTTACTCGTCAGTAGCACCCCGCGGGAAGAAGCGGACTGATTCCGCGTGTCGGCAGGCCGGTTCACTGCACCGCTTCACCATCAGCGCTGGTCAGCTGCACGTCAGCGGCCCACCGACGATGTCCGAGATGTCCGTTTTCTCGCTCCGCGGAATCGGGGCGGTTGTGAGCGGCACTACCCAGGATTGGAATCGAGGCGCGGGTTCGCATCGAGGACTGACATCCACGGAGGTATGCCGGTGAAGGCCGTCCGGGTACACGAGTACCACGTCGATCCAACGATCGACGACATACCCGAACCGAAGATCACGGGGCCGCTCGACGTGATCGTCAAGATCGGTGGCGCCGGGGTCTGCCGCACCGACCTCCACATCCTGGAAGGGCAGTGGGCGGACGCGATGAACCCGCAGCTGCCCTACGTCATCGGCCACGAGAACGCCGGCTGGGTGCACGAGGTCGGTGAGGGTGTCACCAACGTCGCGGTCGGCGACACGGTGATCCTGCATCCGCAGCCGTCCTGCGGACTCTGCCTGGCCTGCCGGGCGGGCCGGGACATGCAGTGCGAGAACGGGTTCTTCCCGGGGTTGTCCGACAACGACGGCGGCATGGCCGAGTACCTGCGCACCACCGCCCGGGCCTGCGTGAAGCTCAACCCCGACACCAATCCCGCCGACGTCGCCGCGCTCGCCGACGCAGGCATCACCGCCTATCACGCGGTGCGCAAGGCCGTGCCGTCCCTCTATCCGGGCACGACTGCCGTCGTCCAGGGCGCAGGCGGGCTCGGGCACATCGGTATCCAGGCGCTTGCCGCGCTCACCGCGACCCGCATCATCGCCGTCGACCGGAACCCGGAGGCGCTGGCGCTGGCCAAGCAGATCGGCGCCGACGAGACCGTGCTGGCCGACGGCAGTCACATCGACGCCGTGAAGGACCTGACCGGCGGCAACGGCGCGAACGTCGTGTTCGACTTCGTGGCCGAGCAGGGCGCGGAGAACGACGCGTGGCAGATGACCGCGCCCGCCGGTTCGGATTACATCATCGGGTACGGCGGTGAGTTGCGGATCCCGACCCTGGACTTCGTGGGCGGCGAGAAGAACGTCATCGGCAACATCGTCGGTACCTACAACGATCTCGCCGAACTGATGGTGCTGGCGCAGGCCGGGAAGGTCACGCTGCATACCAGGCAATATCCCCTCGATGCGGCGCTCGACGCCCTTCACGATCTCGACGCCGGCCGGGTCCGCGGCCGGGCGATCCTCGTTCCATAGCCCTCGATATCCAGCTGGTCCGCATCGACGCGAAAGGCCCACCACATGTACGAGAAGGACGGCGAGAAGTACTTCATCGTCGACTCACACAGCCATTTCTGGGACGCGAGCCGGGAGAACTGGAAGCCGGGCGCGGAGGAGTACGCCAAGGGCTGGATCGACTGCTTCTACGGCTACCACCAGCTCGGCCCGCCCGAGACCCACTGGGACTACGAGAAGTACCTCAAGGTCACGCCCGAGGACTTCGAGCGCGACATGTTCATCGAGGGCCACGTCGACCACGCGATCTTCCAGTCGACGTACCTCAAGGAGTGGTACACCACCGGTTTCAACACCGCGGCGAAGAACGCGGAGCTGCTGGAACGGTGGGGTGACCGCCTCATCGTGAACGGCCGCTTCGACCCGCGCGACGGCGACGCCGGCATGGCCGAGCTCGAGGCGGACGCCGAGAAGTACGGGCTCAAGGGGGTCAAGCTCTACACCGCGGAGTGGAACGGTGGCTCCCGCGGTTGGAAGCTCACGGACCCCGAGTCGTACCGGTTCCTGGAGAAGTGCCAGGAACTCGGCATCAAGAACATCCACGTCCACAAGGGCCCCACGATCTGGCCGCTGAACAAGGACGCGTTCGACGTCGCAGACGTGGACCAGACCGCCACCGACTTCACCGATCTGAACTTCATCGTCGAGCACGTGGGCCTGCCTCGCATCGAGGACTTCTGCTTCATGGCGGTGCAGGAGCCCAACGTCTATGCGGGTCTGTCCGTGGTGATCGGCGGGCTGATGCACGCCCGGCCGAAGTTCTTTGCCAAGGTCATCGGTGAGCTGATGTTCTGGGTCGGCGAGGACAAGATGCTCTTCGGCGGCGACTACAACATCTGGGTGCCGAAGTGGCAGGTCGAGGGATTCGTCGACTGGCAGATGCCGGACGACGAGGCCTTCACCGACTACGCGAAGCTCACGACCGACACGAAGAAGAAGATCCTCGGGCTCAACGCGGCGCGGCTCTACGACATCCCCGTGCCGGCCGAGCTCCAGCTGTCGACCACAGCGGGCGCAGACCTGCAGCCGGGCGAGGAACTGGTCAAGGACGTCGCGGGGGCGCAGGCGTGACGCCGCGCCCACCCGGTTCCGACCTTCGGGACGCGGTGTGGGCCGCGCTGGGGACGGTGCTCGACCCGGAGCTGGACGAGCCCATCACGGACCTCGACTTCGTCGAGTCGTGCACCGTCTCCGAGCACGACACTGCCGACGCTCCCGGGGTGGTGGCGACGGTCGTCCTGCGCCTACCCACCTTCTTCTGCGCGCCCAACTTCTCGTTCCTGATGGTCGCCGACGCCTTCGATGCGGTGTCGACGGTCCCGGGGGTGAGGCGGGCGGACGTGACGCTGGCCGACCACCACGCCTCGGCGGAGATCAACGGCGGGGTGGCGGCGCAGGCCGGGTTCGTCGGGACGTTCGGGAGCGAAGCCGCTGCCGAACTGGACGAGCTGCGCGCGCAGTTCCTCCGCAAGGCAGCGCTCGCCGGACAGGACCGGGTCGCCCGGCCACTGGTGGACGCCGGCACCGGCCCCGACGAGCTCGCGGAGCTGACCCTCGGCTCCGTGCCGCCGTCACCGGACCTCAGCAGGCTCCGGGAGCGGCGGGCGGCGCTCGGGATGGCGCACGGCGACGAGGCGCCGCTGCTCGTGCACGCCGACGGCAGCCGGGTCACGGCCGCGCAGGTGCCGTTGCACCTGCGGCGGGCGCGCTTGCAGCGGATCGGGATCGAGACGAACGGGGAGTACTGCAAGAGCCTCCTGCAGACCAGGTACCCCACGGCAGTGCGCTGACGCGCCCGTGCGCGGATACGGGTGCTGGAGCACTCGTATCCGCGCACGACCGCGGTCGTAGGGTCACCTGATGGATGTCCGCGCGCTCGTGTTCGACGTGTTCGGCACCGTGGTCGACTGGCGCTCCGGGGTGGCGCGAGAGATCGCGCGGCTGCTCGGTGAGCGGGTTGACGCCGACGCCTTGGCCGACGCGTGGCGCGGGCGCTACCTCCCGTCGATGGACCGCGTGCGCCGCGGCGAGCTGCCCTGGACTTCGCTCGACGGGTTGCACCGGGCCTCCCTCGACGAGCTGCTCGGCGAGTTCGGCGCACCGGAGACGCCAGAGCAGGTCCGCGACGAGCTGGTGCTCGCGTGGCACCGGCTCGACGCGTGGCCCGACTCCGTCGAAGGCCTGACGCTGCTCAAGCGCCACCACGTGGTCGCCTCGCTGTCCAACGGCAACGTGGCACTGCTCGTGAACATGGCCAAGCACGCCGGGCTGCCGTGGGACACCGTGCTCTCGGCCGAGCTGTTCGGGCACTACAAGCCCGACGCGGAGGTCTACGACGGCGCCGCACGGCTCCTCGGACTCCGGCCGGAGCAGGTGCTCATGGTCGCCGCCCACACCGACGACCTCGCCGCCGCCCGCTCGCGCGGCCTGCGCACGGCCTACGTCCACCGGCCGCTGGAGCGTGGGCCGGACGCGCCGCCGCCCCCGCCGACCGACCCGGATGCCGATTTGACCGTCGGGTCGATGACCGAGCTGGCGCACCGCCTCACCTCCTGACCCCCCGCCCCTCCTGCGCCACGGTCGCCAGCACCCGGAACGTGTTCACGAGGCGGTAGCCGCCGTCGGCAGTGCGCTGCGGGGAGAGCCGCTCGAGTACCGCCCTGCGGACGGCCGGTTCGCCCGCCCGCCCGACTGCCTGCCGCCCGATCCCGGACATGAGCAGTGGCCCGAGCAGCGCGTCGGCATCGGGGTAGTCGAACGGGCACGCCACCTCGTCGAACACGTCGACCGTCAAACCGGCGAGCGTGACCAGCTTGCGCAGGCGGGCAGGCTCGGTGAGCGGTGGCGGGCCGGTGGGCGCCCGCCGCGGTGGCAGCCACGGGGCGAGTGCCTCGCCGAACGCGCGCACGTCGCACTCGTCCTCCCGCCCCCATACCGTGAGGACGACGGTCGAGCCGACCCGGCCCGCCGACCGGAGCACGGCGAGCGGGTTGGTGACGTGGGACAGCAGCTGCACGGCCGCGACGACGTCGAACGGCCCGGCGGGTGGGTCGTGTGCGTCCCCGACGCGAAAGGTTCCCTCCGGCACCGCGGCCGCCGCAGCGACGACGGCGGAACGGTCGACGTCCACCCCTGTGACGACGGCACTGCGGTCGGCGGCGGCCCTGGCGAAGGCCCCCGCACCGCAGCCGAGGTCCAGCAGCGTGCAGCCCGGGCCGACGCCGGCCGCGTCGAGCGCCCGTGCGTGCAGTGGCGCTCCCCAGCCGCGCGGACCTTCGTCGGACACGGCCGCGAGGCTACCGACGCGGCCCGGCCGGTCAGCCCCAGACGTCCTGCGCAACCTTGACGATCAGGCGCAGCTTCGCCACCTGCTCCTCCTGCGTGAGCGAGTTGCCCTCCACGGTGGAGGAGAAGCCGCACTGCGGGGAGAGGCACAGCTGGTCGAGTGGCACGTACTTGGACGCCTCCTCGATCCGCCGCTTGAGCGCGTCGGCGTCCTCGAGCTCGCCGCGTTTGGTGGTGACGAGCCCGAGCACCACCTGCTTGCCCGGCGGGACGAACCGCAACGGGGCGAACCCGCCGGACCGCTCGTCGTCGAACTCGCAGAAGTAGCCGTCGACCTCGAGGTCGCCGAACACGGCCTCAGCCACGAAGTCGTAGCCGCCCTCCGCCGCCCACGACGACCGGAAGTTGCCCCGGCACATGTGTGTGGTGATCTTCATGTCGGCAGGTCGGTCCGCGATGGCGGCGTTGATCTGGCGGATGTAGCGCAGGTGGGCATGGTCGGCGTCCTCGCCCTTCGCGGCCATCTCGGCTCGCTGCGCCGGGTCGTTCAGGTAGGCCAGGCTCGTGTCGTCGAGCTGCAGGTAGCGGCAACCGAGGCCGGCCAGCGCACGCACCTCGTCGGCGTAGGCGGCGGACAGGTCGGCCCAGAACTCCTCGACGTCCGGATAGACACCCTTGTCGAGCGCCGCCGTGCCACCCCGGTAGTGGACCATGCTCGGCGACGGGATCGTCAGCTTCGGCACGGCCGTGGTGGTGATCGACGCGAGGAACCGGTAGTGGTCGGCGAAGATCGGGCGCTCGAGGCGCACCTTGTCGTGGATGGCGAGCCCGGCCGACGTGAAGGCGCCCTCGCCTTCGGCGTTGCGCATCCGCACGCGAATCTGCTCGTCGGTCTTGCTGACCCCGCCGAGCTGGTAGATGAAGTCCATGTGCCACGACGTGCGACGGAACTCGCCGTCCGTGGCCGCCTGCAGGCCGATCTCCTCCTGCATCGCCACCGCGTCCCGGATCGCGGTGTCCTCCGCCGCGCGCAGACCGTCGGCGTCCAGGTTGCCCGCGGCGAACTGCTCCCGCGCCGCGAGGAGGTTCTGCGGGCGGAGCAGGCTCCCGACGTGGTCGGCCCGGAACGGCGCCTCAGTGCGTCCATGCATGCCCGGCAACTTATCCCGGGTGCCCGTGCGCGCCCGCGTGACCTTCCGCATGATGGAAGGAGCGTTCTCGGCCACCGTGGAAGTCTGGCGGGATGCAGCACGGCATCGTCACGTTCCTGACCGACTACGGCATCGATGGCCCGACCCTGGCCACGGCCGTGGAAGAGCGCGGTCTCGACGCGCTCTTCCTCACGGAGCACACACACATCCCCACCAGCCTGAAGACGCGGTGGCCGGGCGGCGAGGACCTGCCGCGGCACTACTCGCACACGTTCGACCCGTTCGTCGCGCTCGCGGCGATGGCCGCCGTCACCGATCGGATCGCACTGGGCACGGCCGTGTCGCTCGTGCTCCAGCACCATCCGATCGGCCTGGCCAAGACCGTCGCCAGCGTGGATCACCTCGCGGACGGTCGATTCGAGCTCGGCGTCGGCCCGGGGTGGAACCGCGAGGAGATGGCCAACCACGGGGTCGACCCGCGCACCCGCACGGCACGGATGCTGGAGCACATCGCGGCCATGCGGGCGATCTGGGAGAACGACGAGGCGGAGTTCCATGGGACGTTCGTCGACTTCGACCCGATCTGGTCCTGGCCCAAGCCGGTGCGGATGCCCCCCGTCCTGATCGGTGGCGAGGGCCCGACGGTGTTGGACCGCGTGCTGTCGCACGGAGACGCCTGGCTCCCACGACGCTTCGCACCCGAGGAGATCGACGTCCTCGCGGCCCGGATCGCCGAGCTGCGGAGCCGGGCGGCCGATGCCGGACGCGGGCACATCCCCGTCACCATGTACGGCGGCGACCCGGACCGGAAGGCGCTGGACTCCTACGCAGGAGCCGGCGTGGATCGGGTGCTGTTCTCGCTGCCGGCCGCAGGACCCGAGACCGTCCTGCCCGGCCTCGACGAGATCGCCGACCTGGTGGCGTAACCGCACACGTGAGACGTCAGCAGGGCCATCCCGCCGACGCCCGGTGGGCCGTTTCCCCGACGCGTGCCGCGGCCTGCCGCACCACCCGTTCCAGATCCCAGCGTCTGGCGGCGAAGGCCGCCCGCGTCACCGAGATGCCGAGAGCACCCGTGACGTCCCCGCCCGGACCGCGGACCGGTGCGGCGATGCCGGCCACCCCTGGCTGGTACTCCTCAACCTCGACGGCGGCGCCGTCGGAGCGGACCCGCATCAGCTCGCGGTCCAGCGCCCTGCGGTCGGCCACGGTGCGCGGAGCGAGCCTGGGCATCCCGGTGCGGGCGATGAGCTCCGCCAGCCGCCCGGGACGGAGGTCGGCGAGCATGACCTTGCCGGCTGCGGTGGCGTGTGGCGCGGTGGGTTCGCCGACGCGCATCCCGTCGGGACGGGGGTGGTCGGTGCAGTCGTCGACGTACGCCACCACGATGTCGACGTCGCGGAGCACCGCGAGGTAGGCGGCGGCCTCGGCGGCGGTGTGCACCTCGTGGAGGATGGCGCGCACGGACGCGGGCGGGCGCACCTGGTCGGTGAGGCCGCGGTGCAGCTCGGCGACGCGGTAGCCGAGTCCGTAGCCGCGGACGTCGTGCAGCCGGACCAGGTAGCCCTCCTCGACGAGCGTGCCGAGCGCGCGGTAGACGGTGGGGAGCGGAGCCCCGAGCCGGCGGGCGATGGCCTTCGCGGTGACGCCGTCGCCCGCAGCGGCGACCGCCTCGACGACCCGCAGGGCGCGGGTGATCGAGGAACCGGTCGTGCGCGCCGGTGCCACAGGTTCCAGTGTCGGGTAGAACGTGCGTAGCGCGCACCTCACCGATGGACGGGGACGACCTGATGAACGACGACGAGCTGCATCGCCAGATCGACGACCTGGTGGCCGAGGAGCACCGGCTGGAGCGCGCCCATGTCGGGCAGCCCCTGTCGGAGTCCGAGCAGCAGCGGATGGAGCAGCTCGGCGTGCAGCTGGACCGGTACTGGGACCTGCTGCGCCAGCGCGACGCACGCCGCCGCGCCGGCCTGGACCCCGACGATGCACAGGAGCGGTCCGGCGATGTTGTGGAGGGCTACCGCCAGTAGCCGACCGCCGGGCATCACCGGGCATGCCGTCGACCTTGTTCGGGGTGCGCCGGACGCCGGGTTCGGGGAGCATCGACGCGTGCAGATCACTCCCGTCAGCCCGGACCTGCTCGTCGAGGAGGTGACGGGCCTCGTCGCGGCGCGGCCGGGGCGGGTACGGCTCGCGCTGGACGGACCACCCCCGGCCCGGCCCGTCGCGCTCGCCGAGCGAGTGGCCGTGGAGCTCCGGGCGCTCGGCCGCGCGGTGCTGGTGGTAGCCGCCGCCGACTTCCTGCGGCCCGCGTCGGTGCGGCTGGAGTACGGCCGCGAGGATCCCGACGAGTTCCTCGACGGCTGGCTGGACGTGGGCGGCCTGCGCCGGGAGGTGCTGGACCCGGCCGGGCCGGACGGCTCCGGGCGGGTGCTGCCCCGGCTGTGGGACGCCGCGGCGGACCGCGCGTACCGGGACGGGTACACGGAGCTCCCCGCAGACGGGGTGGTACTGCTCGCCGGCGCTCTGCTGCTCGGGCGCGGACTGCCGCTCGACATGAGCGTGCATCTGCGGATGAACCCGGCCGCCCTCGCCCGCACCCTTCCCGATGACGAACGGTGGACGCTGCCGGCCTACGCCCGCTACGACGCCGAACACGATCCGGCGCGAGCCGCAGACCTGCTGGTGCTGGTCGACCACCCTGACCGACCTGCCATCCGACGGCCGGAAAGAGGTGATTGTGGGCGAGGAGGGAGTTGAACCCTCACGTCCTTTCGGACACACGGACCTGAACCGTGCGCGTCTGCCATTCCGCCACTCGCCCTGACAGAGGAAAGTTAGCACGGGGCCGACAAGCCCTGATCTGCCCCCCAGGTCGGGGGGCGCAGCGCTGCTGGCTAGCACAGATACGATCTGTGCTGCCAGCAACACGCCGATGCGAACGGAGGAAGATCGGTTGGGCCGCGTCGATAGGTTCGAACGCCGTCTCCAGGGACTGGTGGGCGACGCCTTCGCGCGGGTCTTCGGTGGCAGTGTCGTTCCCCAGGAAGTCGTGCAAGCGCTGCTCAGGGAAGCCGAGGACCACATCGAGGAGCTCGCCGGAGGTCGCCTGCTGGCGCCCAACCGGTTCACCGTGCTCCTCTGCCCCTCCGATCTCGATCGCATGGCCGGCGACCGGACAGAGATCGTGAACACGCTCTCTGCCTCGGTCACCGAACAACTCGCCGACCAGGGATGGGACACCTACGGCGAGGTCGTAGTCTTTCTGGAGCGCTCCGATGCGCTGCACACGGGACAGTTCCGCACCCGCTCGTCCGTGGACCCCGACGCTTCCCGCCGGGACGCCATCCGAGCACGCGACGCAGGAGAAGCACCCATGAGCCAGCAACCGGGCCACCCCGAGGAGAACGGGCAGTACGGCTACGACCGTGGCGCCCCCGGCGGATACGGGCAGCAGACGTACGCCCCGCCCGCCTACGACCAGCGTCAGGGGGGGTACGACCAGGGCGAGCAGCCACCGCAGCAGCCGGGCTACGGCCAGCAGCCCGGCTACCCGCAGCAGGGCGGCGGCGGCGGCTACCCGCAGCAGGGCGGCTACGACCAGGGCTACGGCCAGCAGCAGGGTGGCGGCTACCCGCCGCAGCAGGGCGGTGGCTACGGCGGCCAGCAGGGCGGTGGCTACGAGCAGGGCTACGGCCAGCCCGGCCAGCCCGGGCAGCCCGGTCAGCCCGGCTACCCGCAGCAGGGTGGGGGCTACGAGCAGGGCTACGGTCAGCCCGGCTACGGTCAGCCCGGTTACGGCCAGCCCGGTTACGCGCCCGGGTACGACGCCGGCTACCAGCAGGGTGGCTACCAGCAGCCCTACGAACAGGGCTACGACGCGGGCTACGACCAGCAGCAGCAGGGCTACGGGCAGCAGGGCGGCTACGGCGGCTACCAGCAGGGGCTCTCCGCGTCGCTCAGCCTCGACGACGGCTCGGGTCGCACCTACGACCTCACCCAGGGCAGCCACGTCATCGGGCGCGGCCAGGACTCGTCGTTCCGGCTGCCGGACACCGGCGTGTCGCGACGCCACCTGGAGATCAGCTGGGATGGTCACACTGCCACGCTGACGGACCTCGGCTCCACGAACGGAACCACCGTCAACGGCAATCCGGTGCAGACCTGGCAGCTGGGCGACGGCGACGTCATCCGGGTCGGGCACTCGAGCCTCGTCTTCCGCACGCAGTAGCCGCGGGCCCGAGCTCGGCCAACAGCAATCATCGGAGAGAACGGAGTTCGCCGCGAGTGCCGGAGTTGGTGCTGCAGCTGACCAGGGCGGGCTTCCTCGCCCTCCTCTGGCTGTTCGTGCTGGTCACGCTCCGGGTGGTGCGTTCCGATCTGTACGCCGCGTCGGGCCTGCGGGCCCTGGTCCCCGGCGGTCGGACCGCCACCCGGACCGGGCGCGGTCGCACGGCCCGCCAGCTGCTCGTGACGCAAGGAGCGCTGGCGGGAACGCGAGTGTCGCTGGACTCCCGACCGATCCTCATCGGTCGGGCCGACGACTCGACACTGGTGCTCGACGACGACTACGCCTCCACCCGGCACGCACGCATCGCGTTGCAGGGGGAGGAGTGGTACGTCGAGGACCTCGGGTCGACGAACGGGACGTACCTTGATCGGGCTAAGGTCACCGGACCCACCCGAGTTCCCCTGGGAGTCCCTGTCCGCATCGGCAAGACGGTGATCGAGCTTCGGTCATGAGCCGGCGAGCGCTGCAGTGCCGCACCCTGGCATCCGACCGGGGACGGCCTCGCCGGCCGATCTGCCCCGAACGTATTGGCGGAGCGCTGACATGACGCTTGTCCTGCGCTACTCCGCCCGCAGCGACCGCGGGCTCGTCCGGCAGAACAACCAGGACGCGGTCTACGCCGGCCCGCGGTTGCTGGCCCTCGCCGACGGGATGGGCGGGCACGCAGCGGGCGAGGTGGCGTCCTCACTGGTGATCTCCGCGTTCGCACCCCTTGACGAAGACGACCCAGGCGACGACCTGCTCGCCGAGCTGCGCCACGCCACCGTCGAGGGCAACGCTGCGATCACGCGGCACGTCGCCGACGCACCCGACCTCGACGGCATGGGCACCACGCTGACGGCCATCCTGTTCGCGGGATCGCGGCTGGGCCTGGTGCACATCGGCGACTCGCGCGCCTACCAGCTACGCGAGGGCGCCTTCACACAGATCACCAAGGACGACACGTTCGTCCAGTCGCTCATCGACGAGGGCCGCATCACCGAGGAGGAGGCGCACACGCACCCGCAGCGCTCGCTGCTGCTGCGCGCCATCACCGGCCAGGACGTCGACCCGTCGCTGACGATCCGCGAGGCGCGTGCGGGCGACCGGTACCTGCTCTGCTCCGACGGGCTGTCCGGCGTCGTCAGCGACGAGACGCTGGCCGACACGCTGCAGGCCTACCGCGACCCGCGGGAGTGCGCCGATCGCATGATCGAGCTGGCACTGCGCGGCGGCGGCCCGGACAACATCACGTGCATCGTCGCGGACGTCGTCGACATCGAGTTCGGCGAGGACGCCCCGATCATCGGCGGATCGGTGGGCGACGGCAGTGAGGACGGCCCGCGGCCGGACTCCGCGGCCGCCCGTGCATCGGCCACCACCCTCACCCGCGTGGCCCCGCAGCGGGTAGTGGCTGCCACGAAGGCGCCTGCGGCCCGTCGCTCCCGCGTGAAGATCGTGATGGGCGTGGTCACCGTG
Source organism: Pseudonocardia sp. (assembly GCA_035695525.1). Taxonomy (GTDB): domain Bacteria; phylum Actinomycetota; class Actinomycetes; order Mycobacteriales; family Pseudonocardiaceae; genus Pseudonocardia. The sequence continues at coordinate 17,481 of DASRSC010000261.1, forward strand.
CTCGCGGTGCTGATCGGCGGGGTCGTGCTCGCCCGGATGTGGGTACTGCAGCAGTACTACGTCGGCGTCGACGCGCAGCTGGTCTCGATCTTCCAAGGGGTGCACGGCGAGGTGCTCGGCATCCCGTTGCAGAGGGTGGCGGAGCGCACCGACATCACCCTCGACGACCTCCCGGAGACCGATCGCAGCGCCGTCCGTGACGGGATCCGCGCCCTCGACGGGCTCCCCGGCGCCCGCGGCGTCGTCGAACGCCTGCGCGGCCGGATGCTGGAGCCCTGCCCGCCGCCGGCGCCTCCGCAGCCGCCACCCCCGGTGCCCGACCCGAACCTGCCACCCGTCCCGGGCGCCGCGCCGCCTGCCGACACGACCCCGCTGCCGACGCCGGCACCCGAGCCCGGAACGACCTGCCGGTCGGTGAGCTGATGGCAGCTCCCGACACGCGCTCCGAACCGGCGCCTCTCGCCCCGGCGCCACTGCCCAACGGGCGCGGCATCGAGCTCGTCCTGCTGGCGTTCGCGGCGGTGCTGGTGACGGGCGCGCTCGTGCTGGTGGAGGCGAACCAGGAGCAGCAGCTCACGCGGTCGTTGCTGTTCGTCGGGCTCGCGTATCTGGGCCTGTTCACGATCGCTCACTTCGCGGTGCGCAGGTTCGCCCCGTTCGCCGACCCGCTGATCCTGCCCTGCGTGGCACTGCTCAACGGGCTCGGCCTGGTGATGATCCACCGGCTCGATCTGGCCGAGGTCGACCAGGCGCTGGCGCTGGGCAGGGACGTGCCTACCGAGCTCATCGGCAGGCAGGTCGCCTGGACCGCGATCGGTCTCGCGTTGTTCGTCGCCGCGCTGTGGCTCGTGCGGGACCACCGGACGCTGGCCCGGTACGCGTACACCGCCGGGTTCGCGGGAATCGTGCTGCTGGCGCTGCCAGGCCTGCTGCCGTCGTCGATCTCCGAGGTCAACGGGGCGAAGCTGTGGATCAGGGTGGGGCCGGTCGGCATTCAGCCCGGCGAGTTCGCCAAGATCCTGCTGATCGTCTTCTTCGCGGCGTTCCTCGTGCAGAAGCGCGACCTGTTCACCACCGCAGGGCGCCGGTTCCTGGGCATGGAACTGCCCCGTGCCCGCGACCTCGCGCCGCTGCTGCTCGCATGGGGCATGTCGGTCGGCGTGCTCGTGCTCGAGAACGACCTCGGCACGTCGCTGCTGTTCTTCGGCATCCTGCTGGCGATGCTCTACGTGGCCACCGAGCGCGTGTCGTGGATGCTCATCGGCCTGATGTTCTTCTTCGCCGGATGCACGATCGCCTACCATCTGTTCGCCCACGTCCGAGTGCGCGTACAGGTCTGGCTGGACCCCTTCGGCGACTTCGCCAACACCGGATATCAGATCGGGCAGGCTTTGTTCAGCCTCGGCACCGGTGGCGTCGGCGGCACCGGCCTCGGAGCGGGCCGTCCGGACCTCGTCCCGTTCGCGGAGAGCGACTTCATGCTCTCCTCGCTGGGTGAGGAGCTGGGGCTGATCGGCCTGGCCGCGATCCTCGTGATCTACCTCGTGCTGATCACCCGTGGCCTGCGCAGCGCGCTGGCGGTACGCGACAGCTTCGGCAAGCTGCTCGCCGCTGGGCTCGCGTTCGCCCTCGCGCTGCAGATCTTCATCGTCGCGGGCGGGGCGTCGAAGCTCATCCCGCTCACCGGCCTGACCCTCCCGTTCCTGTCCTACGGTGGTTCTTCGCTCGTCGCCAACTACGCGCTGGTCGCGCTCCTGCTGCGGATCTCCCACGCCGCGCGGGCCCCGCTGCCCCGCCGGCCGGCCACGCCGCTACCGCCGATCGCCGAGGCCGGCACCGAGCTGGTGGAGCGTCCGCGGTGAACACTCCCATCCGGCGCATCGCAATCGCGGTGATGGTGATGATCCTGCTGCTGATGTCCAACCTGACGTACGTGCAGGTTGTCAAGGCGGGCGACTACCGCAACGACCCGCGCAACCAGCGGGTGCTGCTGTCGGAGTACTCCCGCAAGCGGGGGCAGATCAGCGCCAACAACCAGATCCTGGCCAGCAGCGTCGAGACCAACGACCGGCTGCGCTACCAGCGGCAGTACTCGGACGGGGCCGTCTACGGGCCGATCACCGGCTACTACTCGGTCATCTACGGCTCCAGCGGCATCGAGCGCGCCTCCGATTCGGTGCTCAACGGCAGCGACGACCGGCTGTTCGGCCGCAGGCTCTCCGACCTCATCACCGGCCGCGACCCCAGTGGCGGCAACGTGGTGCTCACGATCGACCCCAACGTGCAGCAGACCGCCTACGACCAGCTGCAGCGCAACGGCTACACGGGGTCCGTGGTGGCGATCCGCCCGCAGACCGGCGAGATCCTCGCGATGGTCTCCACGCCGTCGTTCGACCCGAACCCGCTGGCCAGCCACAACTCCGACCAGCAGAACTCGGCGTGGAAGGCCGACAGGGACGCCAACCCGCCGGTGCTGATCAACCGCGCGATCTCCGAGACCTATCCGCCCGGCTCCACGTTCAAGCTCATCGACACCGCCGCGGCGCTCAGTAGCGGTCGCTACACACCCGACAGTCAGCTCACCGCGGCGCCGCGGGTCACGCTCCAGGGCACCAACACGACGCTGGAGAACTTCAACGGCAATGCGTGCGGGACGTCCCCGACGGCGAGCCTGCGCGATGCCCTGCAGCGCTCCTGCAACACCGCCTTCGCAACGCTGGGCGCCGACCTGGGCGAGCAGGCGATCCGCGACCAGGCGAACGCGTTCGGGATCGGCCAGAGCCTCTCGATCCCGATGCCGGTGGCACCCTCCACGATCGGCGACATCCCGGACACGGCTGCACTGGAGCAGTCCGCGATCGGGCAGCGGGACGTCGCGCTCACCCCGCTGCAGAACGCGATGATCGTGGCCACCATCGCCAACGGCGGCCAGGTCATGGCGCCCCACCTGGTCAAGGAGATCCAGAGCCAGGAGCTAGACCCGGTCGCGACCACCGAACCGGACCGGCTCGGCCGTGCCATCGACCCCACCGTCGCGCGCACCCTGACCGATCTCATGGTCAACAACGAGAACAGCTACCAGGGCGCCGGCAAGATCACCGGTGTGCAGATCGCGGCCAAGACCGGCACTGCGGAGCACGGTAACGATCCCAAGAACACCCCGCCCCACGTCTGGTACGTGGGGTTCGCCCCGGCGAACAATCCCCAGGTGGCCGTCGCCGTACTCGTGGAGAACGGCGGCGACCGGAACAACCTCGCCGCCACCGGTGGCGCGGTGGCCGGCCCGATCGGCCGTGCGGTGATCCGGGCCGCGCTCGGGGGTGGACAGTGAGCACCCGACGGCCCGCCACGACATCATTCGGCATTCCGACGTCCGGTACCGCCGTGCCGACGAGCGCGAGCGAGGAGCAGTCGTGACGGTTCTCGCGGCCGGGCAGAAGATTGCCGACCGCTACCACCTGGACCACCGCATCGCCGTCGGTGGGATGGGCGAGGTCTGGGAAGCCTCCG
>DASRSC010000262.1:0-12031 GCA_035695525.1 Pseudonocardia sp.
TTCCCACACCATCGCGCTGCGCGCGAACGTCGCGGGGTGCGCGGCTCTGCTGGGCCGCTGGCTGGAGGCCGCTGCCGGGTTCGAGCGCGCCGCCGCCGATTCCGCCGCCGTGCTGGGCCATCAGCACCCCGATACCGTCGCCCTCCAGGACGACCTGAGGAACGTGCATGATCCCGCTTATTTCGCGATCCCCGCAGGAGTATCGGTCTGATCTCCGCAGCACCGGGTTTGCCCGACATTCATCAGGAACGGTCGCGCAATACGCCGAGGAGCTCCTCCTCCACCGCCGCGAACCGCGGAGACGTGATCATTGCGAGCTCCCGGGGGCGCGGCAGATTCACGGTCACCTCGCGGCGGACGCGCGTGGGCCGCGGCCCGAGCACGACCACGCGGTCGGAGAGGAACACCGCCTCCCGGATGTCGTGGGTGATCAGCAGCACCGTCCAGTCGAAGTGGGCACGTACGCCGTCGAGCCAGGTCTGCATGTCCGTGCGGGTGAGCGAGTCCAGTGCCCCGAACGGCTCGTCGAGCAGCAGCACCGCGCGGTCCTGCACCACCGTGCGCAGCAGGGCGGCCCGCTGCCGCATGCCGCCGGACAGCTCGTACGGGTGGGCCGACTCGAACCCGGTGAGGCCGAACTCGGCGAACAGCGGCCGGGCTCGCTCCCGGGCCGCCCGCCGCGACATCCCGGCCACCTCGAGGCCCAGCGTGGTGTTGTCCAGCACGGTCCGCCACGGAAACAGCAGGTCCTGCTGGGGCATGTACGCGAACGGCTCGACGTGCCCCGTGGCGTCCACGCCGTCGACAAGCACCCGGCCCGAGTCCGGGCGCTCCAGGCCCGCGATGACGTTGAACAGCGTGGACTTGCCGCAACCACTCGGTCCGATCACGGAGACGAACTCGCCGGGCGCCACGTCGAAGGTGACGCCGTCGAGCACCGGCAGCGGGCCGGGATAGGCCTTGCGCAGGTCGTCGAGCACCAGCTTGGTCTCGTGCCCGGTCCGGTCGTGCCTGGCGGCGCTCTCACGCACGGCGGCGCTCCTTCCCGTGCCACGGGATCACCAGCCGCTGCACGAGGTAGGTCAGTCCGAATAGCGTGACCGACACGAGCGCAGTGACCACTACGGCCGCCAGCACCAGATCGGTCCGGAAAGAGTTCTTCTGCAGGCTCATGAAGATCCCGAGTCCGGCCGTCGCGCCGACGTACTCCGCGAAGATCGCACCGGTGACCGCATAGGTGATGCCGATGCGCAGCGCGGTGAAGAACGACGGCATCGCTCCGGGCACGCGCACATAGCGGAACTGCTTCCAGCGGGACGCGCCCATGCTGCGCAGCAGATTGGTCGCCTGCCGCTCGGTGGCGGCGAACCCCTCGATCAACCCGACGGCGATCGGGAAGAACGTCACCAGCGCGATCACCAGCACCTTCGGCAGCAGACCGAAGCCGAACCAGATGATCAGCAGCGGGGCGATCGCGATGATCGGCAGCGTCTGGGACGCCACGAGGAGGGGCGTGAACGCGCGGCGCAGCCACGGGGAGAAGTCCACCGCGATGGCCAGCGCCCAGCCCAGCGCCAGCGACACCCCGAACCCGACCGCCGTGACCTGCAGAGTCGGGAGGGTGTTCGCCCAGAGCTGGTCCCGGAACGCCCAGCCCTGCGTGGCCACGCGCAGCGGGGAGGGCAGTATCTCCGGCCGGACGTCGGCTGCCGTGACGTACCACTGCCAGGCCACGAGCCCGAGCGCGACGAGGACGAGTGACGGCACGACCGCCGAGACCGTGCGTCGCCAGCCCGTCCTCGTTGCGCTCACGGCTTCGCCAGGTACTGGTCGGTGAACCAGGTCGAGAAGTCGGGCCGCTGGGTGAGTGGCTTCCCGTCCGGGCCGGTCAGCACCCCGGAGTCGAAGACCCACCCCGAGAAGCCCGACCACTTCTCCAGCGTCTGCTCGCCGACCTTGCCGGAGGCGACGCGGAGGTACTGGTCACTGAGCATCAGCTGGCTGCGCATGACGAGCTCCGGCTCGGTGAAGACGCCGGGGTTGGCGTCCATCAGCAGCTGGGCGGCCTTGGCGGGGTCGTCGGCGCCGAGCTGGTAGCCGCGCTGCGCTGCCTGCACGAACTTCGCGGCCAGGTCCGGATGGGCTTTCAGCCACGGGCTGTTGCCGATCAGCAGCACGTTGTAGGCGTCGGGGAAGCCGTAGTCGGTGTAGGCGAAAGTCTTGAGGGGCTGTCCGTGCAGGTCGGCCTCGATGCCCTCCCACGCCATGAACGGTTCGGTGAAGTCGACCTGTCCCGCGTACAGCGCCTCGTAGGCGGACGTGCCGAGCACCACGGTCTTGAAGTCGCCCTTGCCCCCCGCGTCGCGGATGACGGCCTGCATCTTCTGCTGCTCCCCCGGCCCACCGAACCCGCCATAGGTCTTGCCGTCGAGGTCCTTCGGGGAGTTGATGTCGGTGCGGTCGGCGCGCACCGCGATCCGCGTGGCCCAGTGCTGCAGCACCGCCATCACCGACGTGATGTCCGCGCCCGCAGCCTTCGAGAAGGTGAACGAGTCCTGGAAGCTGATGCCGAAGTCCGCGGCGCCCGACGAGACGAGGGTGTCGGGCGAGGTGTTGTTGTACGGGAGGAACTGCACGTTCAGCCCGGCGTCGCGGAACCATCCCTCCTGCTGGGCAACGTAGAGGCCGGTGTGGTTGGTGTTGGGCGTCCAGTCCAGGGCGACGCGGATCGTCTGCGGGCCGCCGGCGGCGTCTCCACCGCCTGCGGCCCCGCGACCGGCGCACCCGGCGAGCACGACCGCCAGCACGGCGACCAGGACGGTGACGATCCGAGCGGTCCCGAGACGGGCGCGCAGCACATGGGGTGTACGGGGAGAAGGCGGGCGTACGCCGCTCACGCGGGTTCCTCCCTACGCCGGTACTAACCGGGTCAGGTGCGAACGGTCGGCGGCCGGTCCTGCCGCCCTCTCAGCCTCGGAACGCGGGCTCCCGCGGGTCGCGTAGAGAATACGCGTCGCCCGCGAACGGTGCAGCGCCCCGGGGTCACCCGTCGCGATCGCGCGGAGCCCGACGAACAGCCGCACCCGCACCACCGCGGCCCGCTGCCCTGTGCCGTCAAGCCCGTGGCCGGTGTCGCTTTCGCCAGCCCTGGCCCGAGATCCTGTCGGTTCCTCCCTCGACGCTGCGCGCCCCACTCACGTTGGGTGAGGACATGGGTGCATCAACGGCAAGAAAGTGCGTGGAGGTCCCGGCCGGCACCGGCCGGGCCGTGCACGTGACCGCGGGCGAGCGGATCCGGGTGGTCGATCCGGCGGGCGGCCAGGTCGGCGACGTCTTCGCGTTCGCCGGGGCCGAGCACCACAGCGCGGCGCACACCCGGGCCGCCACGAGCAGGCTGTTCCCCGCCGTCGGCGAGCACTTCGTGACCGACCGGCGGCGCCCGATCCTGACGTTGGTCGAGGACACCTCGCCGGGGCAGCACGACATGCTGATCGCCGCGTGCGACCCCGAGCGGTACGCGGCACTCGGAGCCCCCGGGCACCGGTCGTGCGCGGAGAACCTGAGGGAGACCCTTGCCGCCGTCGGGCACGACTACACGGGCCCGACCCCGCAGCCGATCAACGTCTTCATGCGGATCCCGGTCGACGGCGACGGGCGGCTGCGCTGGCTGTCCGCGCCGACGGCGCCCGGCGACGCGATCACCTTCGAGGCGGTGCTGGACTGTGTCGTCGTGGTCTCCGCCTGCCCGCAGGACATCGTCGGGATCAACGCAGGCGGCCTGTCGCCGCTCGCTATCGAGATCCTGCCCCGCAACCCGTCCTGAGCCGACCGCCGGGTTCGAGCGGCTACCCCGACGAAACGGCGTCGGCCTCCAGCGCCAGGAACAGGTCGACGCGGTCGGCGGTGCGCCCCACGTCGCGGCCGGTGAGCTCGGAGATGCGGTTCAGCCGGTTCCGCAACGTGTTCACGTGGACGTACATCGCGGCCGCGGTGGTCGCCCACTGCCCGTCGTGGCCGAGGAACGCGCGCAGCGTCGCTTCGAGCTCGCCGCCGCGCTTCCTGTCGTGGGCGCGCATCGGGCCGAGCACGCTGTCGGCGAAGGCCTGCAGCTGCTCGGTCTCCTGCAGCGCGAGCAGCAGCTGGTAGGTCCCCAGCTCGGCGAACGTCGCCACGTCGGCTCCGCCGTGCCTGTCGCGCAGCACCCGGCAGGCCTCCCGCGACTGCACCAGCGGTTGCCGCAGCTTCGCCGCCGACGCGGCCGGGTCGCTGAGCCCGACAACGGGCCGCTCCCCGGGGAACCGGCGGGCGACCGCCTCGGCCAGGCGCCCAGCGACCGCGGCCACCCCGTGGGCGGGCCCGCGCCACGGCAGCACGGCCACCACGTCCGTGCTTCCGCCCGCCACTACGGCCGGCAGGCCTTCCGCGAGGAAGAAATCGGTGACGGCCTCGGCAACGCCCGGCAGGGTCGGCGGGTCGGCATGGGCCTCCGCGGCCGCTGACCCCGCCGCTCCGGACCGCTCCGGACCACGGCGGCGGCGGAAGGCGACGGCGCAGACGGCGAGGGGCGCCTCCGGATCGACACCGAAGGCGCGCAGCCGGGCCGGCACCTCAGCCGCCCGCTGGGCTCCGGAGAGGATCATGTCCAGCAGCTCGCCGGCGAAGCGCTGCTCGATCGCCTGCACGGTCTGCTGTCTCGCCACCTCCAGGCTGAGAAACCGGGCCGCCTGGTCCAGCGCGTCGCGCTCGGCGCGGTCGAGCGCGACCGCGGGACGCAGGCACAGCAGGGCCGCGTCCGCGTCGCCGACGGCGCCGACAGGGAAGAGCGCGGCCGGGCCGCGGGGGCCGAGGTCGACCTCCAGGGGCGTCGGCCGCCGGGCCAGTGCGTCCGCCGCGATCCGCAGCTCGCCCTCGTCGAGCCGGCCCGCGGCCGCACCCAGCAGCCGGCCCATCCGGTCCACCACCGCCAGCGGGAGGTCGTGGTCGCGCCTGAGGATGTCCAGCACGCCGGACGCCCCCGCGCCGTGCGAGATCGCCGCCGCCAGCGCGTTCCCCCGGCGCACCATGCCAACGAGCGCGTCCTGCCGGTGCTCGGTGTAGATCGCCGCGGCCGCACGCGTGACCGCCGTGAACGGGACGTCGATGGCGATCTCGACCAGCGGCAGCTCGGCGGAGCGGCAGGCGTCCACGAGCGCCTGCGGAGTGGTGGTGCACTGGGCGCGCAGCCCGAAGCCCATTCCGGCGGCACCGGCTCGGACCACACCGGCCACGAAATCCGCCGGGTCGGTCCCGTCGAGCCACAGCCCGTTCGTCAGGACGAGCTCCCGCTCCCGCAGGTAGGGGGACGGGTCGGGCAGCTCGGTGATGTGCACCCACAGGACCTCGCCTGCCAGGGCGCCGGACCGGCCCGGCACGAGGACCCGCAGCGCGAGCGCCGAGTCGTCCAGCAGTGCACCAAGGCTCAGCATGCTGTGAACGTATCCAGCTGTGGCGCAGCAACCTAGAGGTTCCGCCAGGGACCGGGCACAGCGCCGGCCGCGGTCGTCACCATCCGCGGGGTACATGGGCGTCGAGCGCCCGGGACCGAAGAGGGGCCGGGTCACGGACTGCTGCACGCCCGGCGGTTCCCCGGCCCGAACGGATTTCCCCGGAGCGGTGAACCGTAACGCCGTCGTCGCTCTGCGCGAGGGTTCTCCTACTGGAGGTGACCGTTATGACGACAGCAATGTGGCTGATCCTGGCGGTAGGGGTGTTCATCGGTATGTACGTCGGTCGTTGGTGGGCCGAGATCAGGCGGGCCAACTACGACATGGACCGGATCTGGGCCATGCGCCGCAACTACCGCGACTGATCCCGGCCCGAGGCCGCTCAGACCGCGCCGAGGATCGGCTCGAAGGCCAGCTCGGCCGCTCCGACCAGCTTGGCGTCGCGGCCGAACGGGCTCGTCTCGATCCGGGTGCCCCCGACCGCCCGGCTCACCAGGCTCCGCTCGTGCACCTTCGCACGCACCTCCCCGACCACGGCAGGTGGGAGTGCGGTGAACAGGTCGCCCAGCACCACCAGCTCCGGCGCCATCATGTTCACCACGGTGACGAGCCCGGTGGCGAGCCACTCCGTGAACTCGTCCAGCGGTCCGGGGAGCGGGGCAGTGGCCAGCGATCGCAGCTCGGCCACCACCACCCCGCGCGGGGTGTCTTCCGGGAGCCCGAGCGCGCGGCACAGTGCCGCCTCCCCCACCTCCGTCTCCCAGCAGCCCCTGGATCCGCAGTAGCAGGGCCTGCCACCTGGCCGGACGACGAGGTGACCGAGCTCGCCGACGTAACCCCGGGTGCCACGCAGGGGGCGGCCGTCGGAGATCACGCCGCCGCCCACGCCCTTGTCCGCTGAGATGTAGACCAGGTCGTCGACGTTGCGGGCGTCCCCGCGGACGTGCTCGGCGAGCGCGCCGAGCTCGGCGTCGTTCGCCACCTGAACGGGGACCTTCAGCACGGTGACCAGCCGGGCGCCGAGCGCCACCTCGCGCCAGGCGAGATTGGGCGCCTCGTGCACGAAGCCGTCGTCACGCCGGACCACGCCCGGCACCGACACCCCCACCCCCAGTGCTGTCACGGCCAGCTCCTCGGCGAGCAGCTGTGCCGACTCCGCGACGTGGGTGATCACCTCGCCCGGCGTGCGGGTGCGGTGGTGCAGGTTCCAGCTGTGCCGGCCGAGCACCTGCCCGCCGATACCGACCATCGACATCGCCACCTGCTCGACACGGACGTCGACGGCGAGCACCACGGCCGCCTCCGGCTTGGGCAGCACCATCAGCGATGGCCGACCGGCGCCTTTGCGCTGCGCCGGCAGCGCCTCGGTGACGACGCCGGCCTCTGCGAGGCCGTCGACCACCGCCTTGATCGTGCTGCGGTTCAGACCCAGCTCGGTGGCCAGGGTGGCCCGCGTGCACGGACCGTCAACGTGCAGTCGTCGCAGCAGCGCTGCTCGGTTGTGGCGTCTGGCCTCGTCCGGCCGGGCGCCCGAGGTGGCGCCGGTCGCGCCGCCGCCACCGTCACCACCCCAGGTGCGGTTCACCTGACGGCGACCGCCGAGCGCCGCCGCGACAGCACGTCCACCCCTGCCGCCAGGAGCAGCACGATGCCGTTGACGAGGAACACGACGGACGCGGGCTGCCCGAGCAGGCCGAGGCCGTTGTTCACCGTGGCCAGCACCGCACCGCCGATCACGGCGTTGCTGATCCGCCCGCGGCCGCCGAACAGCGATGTGCCGCCGATGACCGCACCACCCACCGCGAACAGCAGCGTGTTGCCACCACCCGCGCTCGGCGACACCGAGCCCACCTTCGAGGAGTAGACGATGGCGCCGACCGCCGCGAACGCCGTGGAGATCACGAACACGGCGGCCCGGATGCGGACCACGTCGATACCGGCGCGGCGCGCGGCCTCCCGGTTGCCGCCGACCGCATAGACGTGCCTGCCGAAGCGGGTGCGGTCGAGGACGTAGGTGCCGGCGACGAGCAGCACGAGCACGAGCGGCACAACGTAGGGCACGCCGGAGATCTGCAGCTGGCCCGGGGAGCGGTTGACCGTGAGCAGGTAGGTCGCCACGGCCGCGAGCACGACCACCGCAGCGGTCTTGATCAGGACGAGGCCCGTCGGTTGGGCGACGAGCCCGAGCCTGCGCCGGGCAACCTGGCGGTTGATCATCACCGCCGCATAGCCGCCGGCAGCCACGATGAACAGGACCCAGCTGCCCAGCGTCGAGAGGTTGCCGTTGGCGACCGCGTTGATCACGGGGTCGCGCAGGCCCAGCGTGCCGCCGTCGCCGATGAGCTGCAGGATCACGCCCTGCCAGGCGATGAACAACGCAAGCGTGACGACGAACGACGGCATGCCGACCTTCGCCACCAGGAAGCCCGTGAGGCAGCCGATCACCACGCCGACGCACACGGCGAGCAGCATCTCGAGCCACGGGTTCGGCGCGAACCCGACGACCAGGAGCAGGAGTGCCACGGCCGCGGCCGCGGCACCCGCCCAGATCCGCAGCAGCACCGCCAGCACGATCGCGACGACGATGACCGCGGCGAACAGCAGGAAGACGGGGGTGCCCATCGCGCCGAGCAGGTTGCCGCTGCTGACCAGGTGCAGCGCCATCACCGATGCCGTGAGCCCGGACGCCGTGCCCGCCGCCAGGTCGATCTCGCCGGTGAGCAAGACGAACACCAGCCCCATCGCGATGATCGTCTGCCCGGCGCCCTGCTGGAGCAGGTTGGCCAGGTTGAGCAGGCTGGGGAACGTGTCCGGCGCGAGCGCCGTGAACAGGATGAACAGCGCCAGCAGGCCGAGCAGCGCCGGCAGCGCGCCGAGGTCGCCGCTGCGCAGGCTGGTGAGGTAGCCACGGAGCGCCTCCCCCGTGGTCCTGGCGGTCGTGTCGATCCCGAAGTCGGCAGCGCGCGCCGATGCGGGCGCTGCCCGCTCGGCCGCACCGGTCCCGGCGGCCGGGGTAGTGCTCCCCGGCTCCGCCTTCTGCTCCGTCTGGGTGCTCTGGGGGCCCTCGGTGGGTGCCGTCATCAGACCGTCACGCTTTCGGGTCGCTGCAGGCCGAGATCACCGGAACGGCCCGCGGTGATCAGCTCGACGGCCTGCGTGTTGCTGATGTCCTTGGTGGGCACCTGGGCGACCATCCGGCCCAGGTACAGGGTGGCGATGCGGTCGGAGATTTCGAAGACGTCCGCCATGTTGTGGCTGATCAGCACGACGCCGAGGCCCTGCTCGGCGAGTCGCCTGATGAGGTCGAGGACCTGACGGGTCTGGGCGACCCCCAGCGCGGCGGTCGGCTCGTCGAGCAGGACGACCTTCGAGTCCCAGAGCACGGCCTTGGCGATGGCGACGGTCTGCCGCTGTCCGCCGGAGAGCGCCGCGACCGGCATCCGCACGGATGTCACCGTGCGCACGGACAGCGACGCGAGGGTGCGCCGGGCGGCCTGCTCCATGTCGGCCTCGTCGAGGAGCCACGACTTGCCGCGCTCCCGGCCGAGGAACATGTTCTGGACGATGTCGAGGTTGTCCGCCAGCGCGAGGTCCTGGTAGACGACCTCGATGCCGAGCTTCGCGGCGTCGGTGGGAGCGTTCATCGTCACCGGCCTGCCCTCGAACAGCACCTCGCCGCTGTCGATCGGGTGGATCCCCGCGACGCACTTCACCAACGTCGACTTGCCGGCGCCGTTGTCCCCGACGAGCGCGGTGACCTCGCCTGCGCGGACGGTGAGATCCACGTCGTGCAGCACCTGGACGGCGCCGAAGCTCTTGTTCACCCCGCGCAACTGCAGGATCGGGTCGGTCATTCGGACACCTCCGGTGCCCGTGGGGGATACGAGTGTCAGAGGGGCCCACTCGTATCCGCCCACGAGGGTCGAGTCGTCGAGTTAGTTGGTGCCGGACTTGATGCCGAGCTGGTTGCAGGCGGCCTGGGTGGCCGCGACGCAGATCTCGGAGGCCTTGACGGCACCCGCGTCGACCACGGTCTTCACGTTGTCCTTCGTGATGAGCTGCGGCGTGAGCAGCACCGACTTGACGTCGCGGTTGCCCTTCGGGTCCTTCTCGGTCTGGGTCGCGATCGCGTCGGCAGCGGCCGTGTCGCCCTTCGCGAGCGCGGCGGCGAGCTTGGCGGTGGCCTCGGCCTCCTGGTCGATCGGCTTGTAGACCGTCATGTACTGGTCGCCACGCAGGATCGCCTGCAGACCGTCGGGGGTGGCGTCCTGGCCGGTCACCGGCACCTTGCCGTTGAGGCCGTACTTGGTGAGGACGGTGATGATCGCGCCGGCGAGACCGTCGTTGGCCGCGACCACGCCGTCGACCTTGCCGCCGTTGCCCGTCAGGATCTGCTCGAAGTCGGTGCCGCCCTGCTGGTTGTCCCAGTTGTCGATGGGCTTCGACTGCACCAGCTTGAGGGTGCCCTTGTCGTACAGCGGCTTGAGGATGTTCTCCTGGCCGTTGTGGAACAGCGTCGCGTTGTTGTCGGTCGGGGCGCCCTCGATCTCGATCACCTGCGCGCCCGGCTTGTTCCCGATGCCCTGGACGAGACCCTGGCCCTGCAGCTCGCCGACCTTGGTGTTGTCGAACGAGACGTAGTAGTCGCTGGTGCCGCCGAGGTTGAGGCGGTCGTAGTCGATCACGGGGATGCCCTGCGCCTTGGCCTTCGCGGCCACAGCGGCGCCGGAGTCGCTGCTGATCGAGGCGATGACCAGCACCTTGACGCCGCTGGAGATCATGCCGTCGGCGAGGGTGGAGAACTTCTGCTCGTCGCCCTGGGCGTTCTGGATGTCGGCGTCGAGGCCCTGCGCCTGCATCGCCTTCGTGAGCAGCGGCTTGTCGAAGCCCTCCCAACGGGCCGAGCTGGCCGTCTCCGGGAGGATCACCCCGACCTTGACCCCGCCGGCCGGAGCGGAGCTCGCGGGCGGCGCGGCCGGTGCCGCGGCGTTCTGGCCACAGGCGGCGAGGGTGAGCGCGAGGCCCAGCCCCGCGGCCGCGAGCGCGGCTCTCCTGATGCGCATTGTCGTCCTTCCACAGCGTCGGGGACCCCGCGGTTGCGGGTAAATGTTGTGACGGACAACGTATGTCCCCCAGGCGAGTGGCGCCAAGCACACTGAATCGTTCAAGTTGTCACTGAGAGGTCACGATTCTGTGACGCTCACCCGGATTTGTTGCGAGCGTCACCATGAGGGCGAAAGAGCGATGAAGGCGCGTCATGCCCTTTGGGACGCGCTGTTGGCCCCCGCCGTCCCCTGCACAGTGACCACGCCATCGGGTTCACGACGAGGAGAGCCACGACGACGGAGTCGAGCCGGTCACCAGCCCACCCGCCCGCGGCGCGCCGCTCGTCGACCGGGTGGTCTCCGGGCTCCTGCGGCGACCGGAGGAGACGGGTACAGGGTGACCCGCGGGCTACGCGTCCCGCTGTTCGACGCGGGCTGGCCACGCTCGGCCGTCCTACCTCGGGTCACCCGATGGGCTGGCGGCGCGCTAAGGATGCGGGTCCCGGTCCTCGGGATTGACGTAGCCGTCCTCGAGCATGCCGTGCTCGCGTACGACGGCCCCGAGCGCCGTGACCCAGTGCTCGTAGTACTCCCACCGGCCGCGCGCTTCGGTGGGGGCATCCTCCCAGGTCCCGATGGCGTTGATCAGCTCCCGCTGGAAGTCGGCCCACGGATAGTGGCCGAACTCCGACAGGGCGACCGCCAGACCGAAGGCGCGCCGCTGCCACTCCTCGTCGAAGACGGGCTGGTTGAGGTCGGTGACGCAGGACGGGTGCAGCTTCGGGGGGCTCACGTCGGTCATCCCGCTCACCGCCCGGCCGGGGAGTCGGCGAGCGCGACGCCGATCATCGACTCGGTGGTCACCAGGTCCGCGAGCTCGGCCTCGGACATCCCCTCCGTGCCTGCCGGCCGCTGCGGGACGACGAACCAGCGGGAGTGGCCGCTGGAGTCCCACACGCGTACCTCGGTGTCGTCGTCCAGCGGCACGCCGAGCTCCTTCAGGACCGCGCGCGGCTCGCGGGCCGCGCGCGCCCGGAAGACCGGATCCTTGTACCAGTACGGCGGTAGCCCGAGCACCGGCCAAGGGAAGCACGAGCAGAGCGAGCAGATCACGAGGTTGTGGATCCCGGGCTCGTCGACGACGGCGGCGAGGTGTTCACCCTCGGCGCCCGCCATACCGTCGGGCAGGTCGAGCTCGGCGACGGCAGCGGGGGTGTCGGCGGCGAGCCGGCGGGCGAACTCCGGGTCGGTCCAGGCCCGGGCCACGATCTTCCTGCCGTTGAGCGGGGTCATCTCCGACTCGAAGTAGCCGAGCACCTTGTCGACGGTGCCGTTCGTGATGACGCCCTTCTCGATGAGGAGCGCCTCCAGCGCGCGCACCTGCGCAGCGCTGGTCTCCTCGCGGTCGCTCGGGTAGCCGAACTGCGCGGTCACTGGTGTCCCTCCTGGTCGACTGGGGCGAGGTAGACCTCGTAGAGCTCGGCGTAGAGCGCGCCGGCGCCC
>DASRSC010000263.1:0-15742 GCA_035695525.1 Pseudonocardia sp.
TATCGATGCACCCTCCGCTGACGCTCCGGGCGGTATCGATGCACCCTCCGCTGACGCTCCGGGCGGCCAGGTACCACGTCCCTGCCTTCAGCACGAGCCCGAGCGGGTCGATCGTCCGCTTCACGTGGTCGGCGCGCCTGCGGTAGGAGATGCGCAACTGCTGCTGGTCCCACACTGCCTCGGCGACCGCGGCCAGCTGCGTCACCTGCTGCGGCGTGTGGAACCAGCCGGGCGCATCGAGGTGGAACCGCTCCGCGACGGTGCGGGCGTGCTCCCGCAGCTCCGCGGGCAGGGTGGCGAGCAGCTTGGCCTGCGCCCCGGCCAGCGCCGCGCTCATCCCCAGCTCGGCGAGCACCTGCGGGGCGCCGACGGCGAAGAGCGCGGCCGCCTCCTGCGCCGTCAGCCCGTCGAGACGGGTGCGCCAGCCGTCGACGAGCCGGATGCCGCCGCCCCGGCCCGGCTCGGTGAACAGCGGCACCCCGGCCGCGGAGAGCGCAGCGACGTCGCGATAGATCGTCCGCTCGGACACCTCCAGCTCGCGCGCCAGCTCCGCCGCCGTCGCCCCGCGCAGCCGCTGGAGGGTGAACAGCAGGGTGACCAGCCGGGACGCACGCACCCCGGAATCGTGCCCGATCCGGGCACCCGGCAGGGTGACCAGGTGGAGACGATAAGTTCCCGCCAGGTCTACGCCAACAGCTGGATGACGGTCCGCGAGGACGCCGTGCGCCGCCCCGATGGCAGCAACGGCATCTACGGGGTGGTCGACAAGCCCACGTTCGCCCTCGTCATCCCGCGCGACGGCGATCAGCTGCACATGGTCGAGCAGTTCCGCTACCCGGTGGGTCGGCGCCGGTGGGAGTTCCCGGCCGGCACCGCGCCCGGGCGCGCCGAGATCGACCCCGCCGACCTCGCCGCGCAGGAGCTGCGCGAGGAGACCGGGCTGCAGGCGGGCCAGTGGGAACTGATCGGCCGGCTCGACGTGGCACCGGGGATGTCCAGCCAGACCGGCACCATCTGGCTGGCCACCGACCTCACCGAGGGCCCGACGAAGCGCGAGCACACCGAGCAGGACATGCGCGCCGCCTGGTTCACCTCCGCGGAGTTCGAGGAGATGGCGCGCGCCGGCGAGATCACGGACTCACAGAGCCTCGCCGCCTACCTGATCCTGCAGCTGCACGACCGGCGCTGATCAACGGATCGGTTGACTGTTCCTTCCTCCTCCCGGCACGCTCGCCACCCGCCAGCAGTAGCCCGACCGACGGAAAGGGTTCGTCCGATGGACCTGCGTGAGACCGGCGAGCAGCAGCTACTGCGATCCTCGGTGGCCGCGATGGCGGCGAAGTACGGCCACGACTACCTGATCGACAAGGCCCGCACGGGCGGCCACACCACCGAGCTGTGGGCCGACGCCGCCGCGGCCGGCTACCTCGGCGTGGCGGTCCCGGCCGAGTACGGCGGCGGTGGGGCGGGGATGGTCGAGCTCTCGATCGTCGCCGAGGAGGTGGCGGCGGCGGGCTGCCCGTTACTTCTCATCGTCGTGTCGCCCGCGATCGCCGCCTCCGTGATCGCGAGGTCCGGCACCACCGACCAGAAGGAGCGCTGGCTCCCCCGCTTCGCTGACGGCTCGGTGAAAATGTCGTTCGCGATCACCGAGCCGGACGCCGGCTCCAACTCGCATCGCATCACCACCACCGCACACCGCGATCCCGACGGCGGGGGTTGGCGCCTCCGCGGCACCAAGTACTACATTTCGGGGGTCGACGAGACGGACGCGACGCTCGTCGTCGCTCGGCTCGAGGATGCGGCCTCCGGCACCCTGCGGCCCGCGATGTTCATCGTTCCCACCGACACACCGGGAATGCGTTACCAGCCGATCGACATGGTGATCCACAGCCCGGAGAAGCAGTTCACCATCTACTTCGACGATGCGCTGGTGCCCGACGACGCGCTGGTGGGCGGCGAGGAGGCGGGCCTCGCGGCCCTGTTCGCCGGGCTGAACCCGGAGCGGATCACGGTGGCCGCCTACACCAACGGGCTCGCGCGCTACGCCCTGCGCAAGGGCGTCGACTACGCGAAGGATCGCACGGTGTGGCAGGCGCCCATCGGCAGCCACCAGGCGATCGCCCACCCGCTCGCCAAGGCCCACGTCGAGGTCGAGCTCGCCCGGCTCGCGACCACCCGCGCCGCCTGGCTCTACGACCAGGGCGACCAGGCGGCCGCGGGCGAGGCAGCGAACATCGCCAAATACGCCGCCGCGGAAGCCGCGATCAACGCCGTCGACGCCGCGGTGCAGGCGCACGGCGGCAACGGGATGTCGGTCGAGTACGGGGTCGGCACGCTGATCGGCGCAGTGCGCGCAGCCCGCATCGCCCCCGTGAGCCGGGAGATGATCCTCAACTACGTCGCCCAACATTCGCTCGGACTGCCCCGCTCGTACTAGGAAGTCGTTTCATAACGACCTCCTCAGTTGTCATGGAGCTGGTCGGCGGACAGTCAGCCAGCTGATTGCCCGTACCAGCTGAGGACACGCAGCGCCCGTAGCGTGTTCCACCGGCTGGGCCGGCCATCGCCGTCCTCGAGTGTGAAGTGGACATCGCCGGGATGTGTGTTCTCCAGCAGCCACGTGCCGTCGGGCTGCTGTTTGGATCGGAGCAAATGGATCGCCTCGTCCACCCGCTGGTCCGGGGGATCCCCGGCCGCCCGGAAGTACTCCAGGGCACGGAGCACGTCGTAATGCCAGCGGGTCGGAAACGAGAATTGCAGCCAGGCCGGGTCGACCACTTCGCCGGTGCTCTTACGCCGGAAGAGCTTTCGTTCGAGGAGGTACTCCTCACCCCGACGTCGAGCCGCGATGGATTCCGCCGAGCCACCGGATGCGCGTTCGCGCGCCAACAACCCTTCCAGCACGTTGATCGTGGTCGCGAACGACGAACGAACCGAACCGTGCTCCGCCCAGCAGTTCCACCCGCCGTCCTCGAGCTGCTCACCGAGTAGCCGGGCGACCACGCCATCGACATCTTGATCAAAGTACGCACCGAGCGCGACGGTCATACCGTTGATGCACGGCTCGACCTCGCCGGTGAAGAACGGCTGCCCGCCCTCCTCCCAACGGCAGTGATCTCTGACCAGCGCCACGGCCCGGCACACCTGATCAGTACGCGGTTCGACCCCGAGGTCACGCAGCAGCAGGAGACTGTACGCAGTGGCCGTCCAGGGCTGGCCCTCGTCGTCGGAATGGTCGCCGTCATCGGACAGGTCGTTGTCAACGGAATCATCGCTCCGCGCGGGGAAGTACGCGCCTCCCTCCCACTGGCCGTCGTCGCCCTGCAAGGCGAGCAGCCGGGCACCCCACCCCTCGGTGGCCACCCGCGCCCGCTCCGCAGCCACAACCTCAGCCGACGCGTCGGCTAGATCACGCAATGCCTGCCAGCGGATCGAAGGCTCGGAATCGAGCATCCAGTCCAACGCGGTCATGGGCTGAGACTAGCTAGGCTCCCCGGACGAGACGGTCGTCTAGCCGGACGTGTCACGAATCCGAATGACGCTGATCTGTCACGGATCAAGTGGAGCCGAGCCTTATCGATGACAGATCAGGGCGCAGGCGACCACACCCGGGCGCGGTACGCCTCACGTCCGCTCCCGTGCTCACTCGCAACGCTCGCTGTGCAAGCTCGTCTCCACGCAGCGGGGCTGCGGAGCTCCCGGAAGGAATGAACAGAGGGCCGGTCCAAAGTGTCCCGGGGTCACGCGTCCGTCGACGCTCCTGGGGCCGCGTCAGGAGCGGCGTGAGTCGCCGGACGTCTGCGCCACAATCGCCGGAACGACGACGTCCCACAGCTGAGGCGGGGGCATTTCGTGACCCATGCCGTCCAGCGGAACGAGGGAGGCGTTCGGGATCTCGGCGGCGAGCGCCTCACCGTGACCGAACGGAAACAGCGGATCAGCGGTGCCGTGCAGAACCATCGTCGGCACCTCGATGTCGGCGAGCCGGAACCGAGCCGCCGAGCCGCCCTCCAAGACCCAGTGGTTCGTCATGCTCGCCGCGATGTCGCGGGTGCGGTCGACCACGATGTTCGCGAGCCGGCGCACCCGATCCTCATCGAAGCCGAGCGAACCGGCAAAGGGTCGCTCGCCGTCGACGAGATAGTCGACCACAGCCGCGCGGTCGTTCCATACGGGCGCGGGAGTGGGGTTCTCGAATGTCGCGGCGAGCCGCCGTTCGATCGGTGGCAGGCCCTTCTGATCGGCCCGTGCTCCCGCGGGGCTGGTCGCTATCAGGGTGATGGTGAACAATCGGTCACGGTGCCGCGCCGCCAGGTGCTGGGCGATTCCACCACCCATGGAAATGCCGGCCACGTGGGCGCGGCGGATGCCCAGAGCATCGAGGATGCGGAGCGGGTCGGTCGCGAGGTCGTCAGAGGAGTACGACGGCTTTCCGACCGGGGAGGCCACGGAGCGGCCGGTGTCGCGGTGGTCGTACCGCACCACGAAACGGCCCTCGCCCGCGAGCCGCTCACAGAAACCGACGTCCCACCAATCCATCGACGCGGCCATGCCGCTGATCAGGAGCAGCGCCGGGTCCACCCGGTCACCGAACGTCTCCAGGCACAACTCCACACCGTCCATGGTCACGAGTCGCTCCGCCATGTACCTGCAGACCTGTCCCAAGCCCGAGACTCATCGGAGACGCGCGCTCGACCTGCTCCACGAGGAGATCGCGGACGTGCTCGGGGAGCCGACCAGATCCGTTCCGCGCTGGAGCCCGCCCCGGTGTCGCGGCCCCCTTATATGAGTGCTGTTATATTAGCGCTGTGACATCTGCCGACGACGGTGACCGATCCGCCGGCGACGACCCGACGCTGGAGAGCGCGATCGGGCCACTCAAGGACTTGCTGTCGACGATGGACGCCGACATCGGCCGCCTCTACGCCGAGCGCGGGGTCGCCGGGGTCCGCCCGCGGTTCAGCATGGCGTTGATCCGGTTGCATCACCGAGGGCCGATGACGGTCAAGGAACTCGCGGGGCAGATCGACGTCACGCATTCCGCGATGAGCCAGACCGTCACGGCGATGCGCCGGGAAGGACTGGTCGAGACCTCGACCGGCTCGGACGCCCGCACCCGCACCGTCACGCTGACCGACCGCGGTCGCGCTCTGGTGCCGTTCCTCGAGGCCGAGTGGCGCGCGACGGAACGCGCGTGGGCGGAGCTGGAGGCGGAGTTGCCCTACGCCCTCACACGTGTGGTCGACGACATCACCGCAGCGCTGCAGCGCCGCTCCTTCCTGGATCGCATCACACAGCAGCTCGATCGGCCACCAGACGGAGCGGACGAGCCGAGGCGCGCTTCCGGCGATCAGAGCGGGCGGGAGCACCGGGCATGAGCGTGATCGACGGCATCATCGACACGCGCCCGCTGCGGTCACACCCGGCGTTCCGCCGGATCTGGATCGGCACGACGGCCGCGAGTTTCAGCGGCCAGGTCGCGGTGGTGGCGGTGCTCTACCAGGTGTGGGAGCTCACGCACAGTTCGGCCTGGGTCGGCGCGATCGGAATCGCGACCGCCGTCCCGACGATCATCTTCGGACTGCTCGGTGGCGCGCTGGCGGATGCCACCGACCGCCGCCGGCTCGTCGCGATGACCAGCATCGGAGCAGTGACCGCAGCGATCCTGCTCGCCGTGCAAGCGGGACTCTGTCTGGGATCGTTGCCGCTCGTCCTGGTTCTGGTGGCAGCGCAGACGTCGTGCGTAGCTCTCGGCGCCTCGGCCCGCCGTACCTTCGTGCCCCGGTTGCTCCCCCGCAATCAGGTTCCCGCCGGCATCGCCTTGAACCACGTCAGCTTCCAGGCCGCGATGCTGGTCGGGCCGGCGGTGGCTGGTCTGGTCCTCGCACACGGGGGTCTGACCTGGGCCTACGTCCTGGACGCCACGGCCATCACCATCTCCCTGTACGGGGTGGCCCGGCTGCCGAGCATGCGACCGACGGGGGGCGCGACGCCGGCCAGCCTGGCGTCGACCTGGGAGGGCTGGCGGTTCATCGTCCGACGGCCGGCGTTGAGCGGCTCCCTCGCGTCCGACCTCGCGCAAACCGTGCTCGCGATGCCCATCGCACTCTTCCCGGTGCTCAACGAACAACGATTCGGGGGGAGCCCGCAGACCCTGGGCCTGTTCCTGTCGGCGATAGCGGTCGGCGGGATCGCCGCGAGCCTCACCTCCGGCATCCTGACCCGCGTCCGCCGGCCGGGAATGGTCTCACTCGTCGCTGCTGCCACCTGGGGGCTGGCGCTCGCAGCTTTCGGCCTCGCCGACACGCTGTTCCCGACCCTCGCATGGCTCGCCGTTGCCGGAGCAGCCGACACGATCTCCGTCATCTCCCGCGGCACCCTGATCCAACTGGCCACGCCCGACCCCTACCTCGGCCGCGTGAGCTCCGTCGAGAACATCGTCGGCGTCGGCGGACCGGGCATCGGCAACGCCAGGGCCGGAGCAGTGGCCAGCCTCACCTCGGCTTCGACCGCCGCGGTCACCGGCGGCCTCGCCTGCGCCGTCGTCGTGGTCGCGCTGGCCGCCACAAACCCCGCGCTGCGGCGCTGGCGACACCAGTACGCAGAACCAGTTGACCAGCCCTCGGGCTGACCGGACTGAGATCGGCCGCGGGCGGAGTAATGGGCATCAGGACCCGACACCACAGTGCCGGCGGCGGACCCCTCACCCCAGACGGACGGGCAGCTGGGCGAGCCGGCGCGACCCCGGTATCTGCACCCACTCCTGCTGCGCGTTGACCAGGGCCAGGTCCGGGAACCGCTCGAACAGGGCGCACAGCGCCACCTCACCCTCCTGCCGGGCGAGCGCCGCCCCGAGGCAGTAGTGGATGCCGTGCCCGAACCCGACGTGTCCCTCGCCGCGCCCGGTCGGCCGCCGGGTCACGTCGAGCCGCTCGGGGTCGGTGTACTCCCGGGGATCGAAGTTCGCGGACACCAGCACCGCCTGCACGGCGTCGCCGGCCCGGACCCGGACGCCCCCGAGGTCGAGGTCCTCGGCGGCGTAGCGCAGCCGCGTGATCTGCACCGGCCCGCAGAAGCGCATGAGCTCGTGCACCGCACCGGGCCACAGACTGGGGTCGCGGCGCAGCAGGTCGAGCTGGTCGGGGTGGGTGAGCAGGGCGACGGTGCCGTTCCCGATCAGGTGGGCCGTGGTCTCGTGGCCCGCCATGACCAGGGTCAACACCATCGTCACCAGCTCGTCGTCGCTGAGCCGGTCGCCGTCCTCATCCTGAGCGTGGACGAGCGCGGTCAGCAGGTCGTCGGCCGGCTCGGCGCGGCGGCGACGGATGAGGTCCCGCACGTGGTCGACCATGTCGCGCACCGCCCCCGGGATGACTTCCGGGTTCATCGACAGCAGGGCGATGCCCCACTCCCGCCAGGCGGGCCGGTCGACCTCCGGTACCCCGACCAGCTCGCAGATCACCGTGATCGGCAGCGGGTAGGCGAAGTGCTCGATCAGGTCGACGGTGGACGGGAGGCCGTCCAGCAGCGCCGCGGTGATCGCCTCGACCCGGGGTCGCAGCTCGCTGACCCGCCGCACCGTGAACGCCCGCGACACCAGCTTGCGCAGCCGGGTGTGATCGGCTCCGTCGGCGTCGAGGATCGATTCGGTGAGGTAGTGGGCGAGCTCGCGGGGGATGCCCAGCTTCTCGAGCGTCTTGTCGCGGACGTTGTCCACCTGCACGCCGGGCACCGCGGCCGGGTTGTTGACGAACCGCGGGTCGCCCAGCACGAAGCGCACGTCCTGCTGGCGCGTCACGTACCAGGCCTGGCCGCCGTCCATCGTGCGCCCGCGCAGCACGGGGCCCTGCTCGCGCAGCCGTCCGTAGCCCCCATAGGGATCGGCGATCAGGGCGGGGTCCATCAGATCCGGTTCGACGGACGGGGTCGTGGTCATTCCTGGCTCCGTTTCCGGTGCCGCATGCTCCGGGGTCACCGGACGCGGCGGCGCCACTCGTGGTCGATCAGGTCGATGAGTGATCGGTAGAGCTCGGCGACGACCGGCGCGAGCCGCTCGAGCTCGGCGGTCGGCGGGTCGGGCACCTGCATCGCGGCGGCGAGAGCGTGCTCGAGGAGGTCGGCACGGGTCTCCATGTCGAGCTCGGGACGACTCCCCGGCGTCCCACCCAGGAAGAAGAACCCGGCCCCGATCGCCCCGAACAGGTAGAGCAGCGCGTCGGGCTCGAGGTCGGTCCGCAGGCATCGTGCCTCGCGCAGCAGCCGCAGGTGTTCTCCCAGCACTTCCTCGCGGCGCTCGACCAGCCCGCCGAGGGTGCCCTCGGCCTCGTGCGCGAGCCGGCCGAGCACCTCGGCATCGCCCAGGTACAGGGCGCGGGCCACCGGGTCGGCGGCGAGCTGCAGGAAGACCGACCGCAGCAGCCGGCTCGGCAGCACGTGTGCCGGTTCGGCCTCCATCAGGTCGGCCATCGCCGTGACGATCTGGCGATGGGCGCGCAGCAGCACCGTGAGGAACAGCGCGTCCTTGGTGCGGAAGTGCAGGTAGACGGTGCCCTTGCCGATTCCGGCGTGCCGCGCGACCTCGTCGATGGTGACCCGCTGGTACCCCCACCGCACCAGCAGTTCGGCAGCGGTGTCGAGCACCCGCTCCATCCGGCTGTTCGCGAACTCCGGAGCGGCCATGCGCACCCACCCGTGTGACGTTGTGACCATCTGACATTGTGACCAGATCCGGATATCTGGTCACGAGGTCACGATACGCCCGGCGCCGAGGGCGAGCAAGACCGCTTCGAGACCCCTCACGCGGCTGGCGCGCACGCCGGTCCGGACTACCGTGACGACATGGCCGACTACGAACACCTGCTGGTCAAGCACGACGGCGACACCGTCCGGATCACGATGAACCGGCCGGAGCGGCGCAACGCGCTGTCGGAGGGCCACCTGCGCGAGTTGCTCGTCGCGTTCGAGACGGCCGGGCGCAGCGACGCCACGGGGATCGTCCTCGCAGCAGAGGGCAAGGCGTTCTCGGCGGGGCACGACTTCGCCGACGTCGCCGCCCGCGACCTGGCCGGCGTCCGCGACCTGCTGCAGCTCTGCACCCGCGTGATGCGCACCGTCCAAGAGGTGCCGCAGGTCGTCATCGCGCGGGTGCAGGCGATCGCGACGGCTGCGGGCTGCCAGCTCGTCGCGTCCTGCGACCTGGCGGTGGCCGCTGAGTCGGCGGCGTTCGCCCTGCCCGGCGGCAGGGGCGGCTGGTTCTGTCATACCCCGGCCGTTCCGGTGGCCCGCAGTGTGGGGCGCAAGAGGCTGATGGAGATGGCCCTCACCGGCGACGCGATCGACGCCGCCACCGCGGCCGAGTGGGGACTCGTGAACTACGCGGTCCCGGACGCCGAGCTGGACGCCCGGGTCGACGAACTGCTTGCGCGCTCCACCCGTGGCAGTCGCTTCGGCAAGGGCGTCGGCAAGCAGACCCTCTACGCGCAGCTCGACCGGCCCGAGGCCGACGCCTACGCGATCGCCGTCGAGGTGATGGCGTCGCTGTCGCAGAGCTCCGGCGCACGGGAGGGGATGGCCTCGTTCCTGGAGAAGCGCCCACCTACCTGGCCCGACTAGCTCGGTCGCGGTCGCGACCCACAGCGGCTCGGGGACGTAACAAGCGTCATAGACGCAACCATGTATCTATCCTCGTACGGTGGATGCATGTCCTCCTCCACGAGTCGCGTGCCTGATTCCGGGCCGGCGGCGGACCGCGCCTACGACCTGACCAAGAGGCTCGTCCTGTCCGGTGAGTTCCCCGGTGGGCACCTGTTCAGCGAGGGCGAGATCGCCGGTCTGCTCGGGATGAGCCGCACCCCCGTCCGCGAGGCGTTCCTACGCCTGCAGGCCGAGGAGCTGCTGCGGCTGATCCCGAAGCGCGGAGCGGTCGTCGTGCCCGTGTCACCGGAGGAGGCGGAGGACGTCCTCGACGCCCGTGAGGCCATCGAGATCGCCGCCGTGCGCCGCTTGCTGACCCGTCCTGATCTCGTGCCCGCTGCCGTGGCCGACCTGCGGGCCGCACTGCGCATCCAGCAGGCCCATGCCGACGCGGGTGACGTGCATGCGTTCGCCGCGGCGGACGAGGACTTCCACGGCAGGATCGTCGCAGCCGGACGCAACGGCCTGACCATCCGCTTCTACGCCACGCTCGCCGAGCGGCAGCAGCGGATGAGCATGCGCGCGCTCGGACCGGTGCCCGAACGGCTGCCCGGCGTGCTGCGCGAGCACGCCGAGCTGATCGCCACCATCGAGAACGGCGACGAGCAGGGTTTCGGCACGGCGCTGCGCGCCCACCTGGACGGGATCCACCGGTCATGACGGCGCACACCCCGGTGCACCAGCCGGCGGCAGGCCGGGCGACGGTGCAGGCGACGGGACGCAGAGCGTGGCGGCCGGTCGTGATCGCGATGTTCTGCTGCGGTTGGGGCGGGAACCAGTTCACCCCGTTGCTGATCTTGTACAGGGAGGCGGGCTACTCCGTCATCACGGTCGACGCGCTGCTGGGCACGTACGTCGTCGGCCTCGTCCCGGCCCTGCTGCTGACCGGGGGCCTCTCGAACCGGTACGGGCGCAAACCGGTCATGCTCGCCGGCACCGCCGTGGCGCTACTGGCCAGCGTCCTGCTGGCACTCGGGGAGCACGGCACGATCTGGATAATCGCAGGCCGCCTGCTGGCCGGCGCGGGCGTGGGGGTGGCGATGGCCGTCGGGTCCACCTGGGTCAAGGAACTCACCGATGCCGACCCCGCTTCCTCGCCGGGCCTCGGTACCCGGCGTCCCGCGCTGTGGCTGACGCTCGGCCTCGCGGCCGGCCCGGGAGTCGCCGGGGTGCTGGCCCAGTGGGCGCCGTGGCCGATGGTCCTGCCGTACGTCGTCCACATCGTCATCACCGCGGTCGCTCTGCCGTTCCTGCTGCGCAGCCCCGAGACGAGCGGAGGGCCTGTCACCGCGCGCGGTCGCCGCTACACCGGCATACGGCACCCGCGGTTCCGCCGAGTGATCACGCCGATGGCACCGTGGATCTTCGGCTCGGCCAGCGTGGCCTACGCGATCATGCCGCAGCTCGTCGATAGCCGGCTCGGCTCCTGGGGACTCGCCTACTCCACGCTGCTGGTTGTCTGCACGCTCGGCGCAGGCGTCGCGGTGCAGCCGCTGGCCAAGCGCCTCGACCGGACGACGAGCGCCCGCGGCGTCGTCGTCGGGATGATCGTGATGTCCGTAGGGCTCGGCCTCAGCGCCGTCGCTGCCGCGCTCCGCATGCCGCTGCTCGTGCTCGCCGTGGCGATCGTGCTCGGCGCTGCATACGGGATCGCCGTCGTCTCCGGGCTGCTGGAGCTGCAGCGCCTGGCCCGCCCCGAGGAGCTCGCCGAGCTCACCGGCGTGTACTACGCGCTGGCCTACATCGGCTTCCTGTTCCCGTCGCTGCTCGCGTTGCTCAGCAGCCTTGCCACCTACACGGCACTGCTCTGCGGCCTCGCTGTCATTGCGCTGGCGGGAACGACGGTGATCGTGCGGCACTCGCGCTCACACCTGCCCCTGAAAAGCGGGGTAGGCGCCTAGCCTCGGCTCAGGACTGCCTTCAGGAACTCCTTCGTGCGCGGGTGTTCCGGCTCGCTGAACAGCCGCTCCGGCGGCGCGTCCTCGATCACCTGGCCGCCGTCGAACATCATCACCCGGTGCGAGAAGTCGCGGGCGAACCCCATCTCGTGGGTGACGCAGAGGATGGTGATGTCGGTGGTCTCGCCGATGTCGCGCAGCAGCGCGAGCACGCCGGCGACGAGCTCGGGGTCGAGCGCGGAGGTCACCTCGTCGAGCAGCAGCACGTCGGGCCGCATGGCCAGCGCCCGCGCGATCGCCACGCGCTGCTGCTGGCCGCCGGACAGCCGCGACGGGTGCTCGTCGATCCGCTCCCGGAGCCCGACGAGGTCGAGCAGCTCCTCGGCCCGGGCGTTGGCCTCGTCCTTGGACAGGCCGAGCACGCGGGTGGGCGCCTCGATCAGGTTGCCGCGCACCGTCATGTTCGGGAAGAGGTTGAACTGCTGGAACACCATCCCGATGCGCTTGCGGACCTCACGGCTGTGCTTCTCGTCGGCCGGGACGAGCGTGCCGCCCTTCTCCATGTGCGAGAGGTAGCGCCCGGCGACCCTGATCGTGCCGGCGTTCACCGACTCCAGGCACATGAGCAGTCGCAGGATCGTCGTCTTGCCCGATCCCGACGGCCCGATCAGCGTGACGTGCTCGCCGGGGGCGACGGTGAAGTCCAGGTCGGAGAGCACGACGTTGTCGCCGAACCGCTTCCCCACCCCGTCGAACACGATCATGGGCTCAGATGGTTCCGACACGGCGTTCCAATCTCCGCACCAGCAGCGAGGCAGGGTAGCTCAACAACAGGAAGAGGAGCCCCGCAATCGTGTACGGCTCGACGTAGCGGAAGTAGGTGTCGCCGGCCTGCTGAGCCCGGCCGACGACGTCGAGGAGCCCGATCGCGGTGAGCAGCGGAACCTCCTTGAACATCGAGATGACGTAGTTGCCGAGAGCGGGCACGACCCGGGGGATCGCCTGCGGCAGCACCACCCCGGTCCAGACCCGCGAGCGCGGCAGGCTCAGCGCCGTCGCGGCCTCCCACTGTCCACGCGGTACCGCCTCGATGCCGGCGCGGTAGACCTCCGACGCGTAGCACGCGTAGTGCACGCCGAGGGCGATCACACCGACCGTCAGCGCGCTCAGCACGATGCCGAACTGCGGCAGCACGAAGTACAGGAAGAAGATCTGCACCAGTAGGGGCGTGCTGCGCACGAACTCGACGAAGCCGCGCACGGCCACCGAGAGCAGCGGCGGGCCCTGCCGCAGCACCGCCAGCAGCAGCCCCAGGATCATCGCGACGACCGAGCCGAGCACGGTTGCCAGCACCGTGAGCCCCAGCCCCTCCAGCAGCGAAGGCAGGATGGCGAACGCGTAGTTCCAGTCCCAGACCTGCGTCATCCTCGCCCTCCCGTGCTCGCGAGCCGCTTGGCCCTCGGGGACGGGCCCCGGCCGAGCCGGGCCGACGCCACGCGTTCGAGGGCCCGCATGCCCGCCGTGATGAGCAGCGACAGCACCAGGTAGACCAGCAGCAGGAGCAGGAAGATCTGCAGAACCTGCGGGTTGAACCGCGGGACGAGGATCTGCGTGGCCTGCCGGGTGATCTCGCTGATGAACACGAACGACAGGATCGACGTGCTCTTGAGCAGCTGGATGAACAGGTTGTTGAAGGGCGGGATCATCTCGACGACGGCCTGCGGCAGGATCACCCGGAACATCCGCTGCGCCGGGGAGAGGCTGAGCGCCAACGCACCCTCGTATTGCGCCCGCGGCACCGACTGGATCGCCCCACGCACGATCTCCGCCCCGTACGCGCCGTGGTTGAGGCCGAGCACGAGGACACCGCCCCAGATGGGCACGATCTCGAACCCGACGAGCACGGGCAGCGCGAAGAAGAGCCAGAACAGCTGCACGACCTCCGACGTACCGCGCAGCCCCTCCACGTAGATGCGGCTGATCACCCGCACCGGGCGCGACGGCGACAGCAACGCGAGCCCGGCCGCGAACGACAGCAGGATCGTCAGAACGATCCCCCCGACGGTGGCGATCAGCGTCTCCGGCAGGCCTTGGGCGAGGACGGACAGGAACGTCCCGAGGTTGTCCACCGCCGGCTCAGGCCGCGCAGAGCTGCTCGGTGGTCAGTCCGGCAGTCGGCAGGTTGGACTGGGAGAAACCGAACGGACTCGCGATCTGCACCCAGCGCCCGTTGCCGTGCAGGGTCTGCAGCTCGGTGTTGAACGCATTCCGCACGTCGGTGTCGGCCTGCCGGAACACGAACCCGCCCGCCGAGACGACCTCCCGGCCGTTCTGCGTGGGCGTGAAGCCCGGGGTGACCTCCACACCCGCCTGCGGGTTCTTGCCGGCGAGCCACTTCAGCGAGATGTCGGTGAGCGCCGCGGCGTAGACCCGGCCCGCGGTGACGGCCTGTAGCAAAGCGTTCTGGTCGTCGAACGGGCTGATGTTGCCGGGTGGGACGCCCGCCGCCTCGGCGTACCCCTGCTCGACGGCCGCGCCCAGCACCGCGAGCGGCAGTTTCTTCTCCGCGATGTGCTGGAAGGTGGTGACCCCCTGTGGGTTGCCCTTCGGCACGAGAAACGCGGTGAGCGCGGTGTAGTCCGGGACCGAGAAGGACGCCTGCTGGCACCGCTGGGGCGTGATGTTCATGCCCGCGCAGACCATGTCGAAGCGGTTGGCATTGAGCGCCGGGATCAGCGAGCCGAAGTCGACCTGTTCGGCCTGCACGTCGCGGATGCCGATGCCCTGCAGGACCGCGCGGGCCACCTCCGGGGCCTCGCCCGTGACCCTGCCGTCGGTGCCGGTGAAGCCGTAGGGCTCCTCACCGGCGATCCCGATGCGCATCGAGCCGCTGTTTCGCGCGTTCTCCAGCACGCTGCCCCCGCCGCTGCTGGTACTCGTACAGGCGGAGAGCGCCGTTATCCCACCGAGTGCGACCGCACCGGCGGCGGTGCGGCGGAGGAAATCGCGCCTGCTCCAAGATCGCTGCGTCATGGTGGTTCCCTTCCGGATCGAACGGGCGGCGTCAATGCCAGCCGTTACGGTCGACCAACCGAACGTAGGTGAACACCCAGGGCCACACCGGACCAGGGGATGTTGACATCCGACTCGTTACCCGACCGCAATCCGGGCTGTCCGTTCCGGAACGCCGGTCGCCCGAGCCGATCACGTTCCGATGCGCGAGGATCAGCCCCATGCTGCGCATCGCCGGGCTGCCGGTCTGGGTCGGCCCTTCCGAGGTCATCTCCGGCGCGCGGGCGGTGATGGGGTGGACCGACGAGGCAGTCGAGGTCGTCGCGGGACTGCCCGAACGGGTCTCTCGGCTGCTCGACGACGTCGACGGCCTCGTCGCCCGGATCACCACCGTCGCCGACCGGGTGGAGGCCATCGCCGACCGCGCGGACGGGATCGTGGGATCCGTCGACGAGGTGCTCGTCGGCGTGCGCACCGCGGTCGCGAGGGTGGACAGCGTCCTCGCCGACGCCGACGGCATCGTCCGCCGGGTCGACCCGCTGCTGGTCGAGGTGCGCACCACGGCGGACAGTGCCGCCACCCTCGTCGCACGGGCCGGGGGCGTGGCCGAGGGCGCGGCAGGGCTGGTCGCACGCGCAGACGGCGTCGCCGAGGGCGCGGCCGTGCTCATCGCACGCGCCGGTGAGGTGGCCGACGGCGCCGCGGAGCTCGTGGCCGGAGCGGGCAGGGTCGCCGACAGCGCAGGTGGCGTGATCGAGAAGGCCACCGCGGTCGCCGACCGCGCCGGCACCGTGGTGGACCAGGCGTCCGGCGCAGCGGACGGCGCCACAGAGCTGCTCGCGGTCTACCAGCCGATCGCGCGGCAGGCCGCACCGCTCGCCCGGCGCTTCGTGGAGGAGTTCTCCGAGGAGGAGATCCGGGCAGCGATCCAGCTGGTCGACCACCTCCCCCGGTTCACGGAGCACATGGAGTCCGACATCATGCCGATCCTCGCCACGCTCGACCGCGTCGGCCCGGACGTACACGATCTGCTCGACCAGCTCAAGGAGATGCGGCAGGCGATCCAGGGCATCCCGGGCCTCGCGTTCTTCCGGCGGCGCGGCGAGGAGCGCGAAGAATAACCCCCCGTGGGGGGG
>DASRSC010000264.1:0-3894 GCA_035695525.1 Pseudonocardia sp.
GTAGCCCTCCGGGGGAGGGGATAGCGTCGGTGCCCGTGGCAGAGCATTTCGCGGTCAACGGTGGGGCCCGGCTCGTCGGCGCGGTCGACGTGGTCGGAGCGAAGAACAGCGTGTTGAAGCTGATGGCGGCAGCGCTGCTGGCCGAGGGCACGACGACGCTCAGGAACTGTCCGGAGATCCTGGACGTCCCCCTGATGGCCGACGTGCTGCGCAGCCTCGGCTGCACCGTCGACGTCGACCGCGACACCGTCATGATCGATGTTCCGGCCGAGCCGGGCGCGCAGGCCGACTACAGATCGGTGTCGAAGTTGCGGGCGTCCGTGTGCGTGCTCGGCCCGCTCGTGGCCCGTTGCCGTCGCGCCATCGTGCCGCTGCCCGGTGGCGACGCGATCGGTTCCCGTCCGCTCGACATGCACCAGGCCGGGCTGCGAAAGCTCGGCGCCATCACCGAGATCGAGCACGGGCGCGTGGTCGCCCACGCCGAGGAGCTGCGCGGGGCGCAGATCTGGCTCGACTTCCCCAGCGTCGGCGCCACCGAGAACATCCTGATGGCCGCCGTGCTCGCCGACGGCACCACCGTGATCGACAACGCGGCACGCGAGCCGGAGATCGTCGACCTCTGCACGATGCTGCAGGAGATGGGCGCCAAGATCGACGGCGTCGGCACCTCGACGCTGACCGTGCACGGCGTCACCGGATTGCAGCCCACCGAGCACCGCGTGATCGGCGACCGCATCGTCGGCGCCACCTGGGCGTTCGCGGCAGCGATGACCCGCGGCGAGGTGACCGTGCGCGGCATCGACCCGCACCACATCGATCTGGTGCTCGACAAGCTGCGCAGCGCGGGCGCGCGCACCGAGATCGGTACGACCGAGTTCACCATCACGATGGACGGGCGGCCGCGGGCCGTCGACTTCGTGACGCTGCCGTTTCCCGGTTTCGCCACCGACCTGCAGCCCATGGCGATCGCGCTGTCCGCTGTCGCCGACGGCACGTCGATGATCACCGAGAACGTGTTCGAGGCGCGGTTCCGGTTCGTCGACGAGATGGTCCGGCTCGGCGCCGACGCGCGTACGGACGGCCATCACGCCGTCGTGCGGGGCGTCGACCGGCTGTCGAGCGCGCCGGTGTGGGCCAGCGACATCCGGGCCGGAGCGGGGCTCGTGCTGGCCGGCTTGTGCGCGGACGGGCAGACCGACATCTGGGACATCGAGCACATCGACCGCGGCTACCCGCGGTTCGTCGAGAACCTGCGGGGCCTCGGCGCCGACATCCAGCGGAAGAGCGATCCGGACCGCTGAGCTGATGCGGGGGCCAACCCCACCCGTACTCAGGGGTCTCCCCGATGGGCCGGGGGCGCTCGCCGGACCAGTCTGGACCGGTGATAACCGAATGGCTCGGCTCCTTGTTCGCGATGCTGGACGCCCTCCCTGCCTGGCAGCTCTACACCGTCGTCGGCGTGCTTCTCGTGCTGGAGACGACGGTGCTGGTCGGGCTCGTGACGCCAGGTGAGGTCGTCCTGCTCGCGGCGGCCACCACGGTAGGCAGCGCCGGTGAGTACGCGGCGCTGGCGGGGGTCGCAGCCTGCGCGAGCATGATCGGGCAGACCGGGGGATACCTGCTCGGCCGGCGGTTCGGTTGGCGGATCCGGGCGAGCCGCGCCGGGCAGTGGATCGGCGAGCCGATCTGGGTACGTGCCGAGGGTGTCCTGCGGGGCGGCACCGGCCGGGCGATCACTGGTTCACGGTTCCTCGCGGTGGCGCACTCGCTGGTGCCCGTGCTGGCCGGGACGCTGCGCATGCCCGTGCGCCGGTTCGCCCGGTACACGGCGCTGGGAGCCGTGATTTGGGCCCTGGTCTACGTGGGGCTGGGGAGCGCGGCGTCCGTGGCATTGCGGCAGGCCGCGCACCTGGTCGGGCCGACGGTGACGGGAGTGGCGGTGGCGCTGGTGGTCGTCGTCCTGGTCGTCCGGGCCGTGCGCAAGCGGCGTGCGGAGCAGCGTGCGCGGCTGACCGAGCACGGGGTCGTGGGACCGAGCGAGCATCCGGTGACGCACGTCCGGTGAGTGCGACCGACAGCCGGTTTGCTGATCGCCCGGTCGGGGGACTGCTGGGAAACGGCCGTGGGGCCGGACAGAGCAGCAGTGGCTGCGGCGCGATCACTTCAGTGCGACGGCGCGCCCTGTACACGGAGAGGACCTCCAACCATGACCACAGCCGCGGAGTCGGCCAGCAATTCCGCCAAGCAGGCCGCCAGGAGCCGACCTGTCAAGATCGGTGCGCGGGTGGGGATCGCGGCCTACGGCGTCACCCATCTGCTGATCGCGCTGCTGGCCCTGCAGGTTGCGTTCGGCAACCGCGGTGAGCGGGCCGACCAGACCGGCGCGTTCCAGAGCCTCGCGCAGCAGCCGTTCGGACAGGTGCTGCTGTGGGTGCTCGTCGCCGGGTTCGTCGCCGTGGCGTTGTGGAGTCTCTCCCAGGCGATATGGGGCTACGCCTACGAGTCCGACCGCAAGAAGAAGATCGAGAAGCGGGCCGGGAGTGCGGGTAAGGCGCTGGTCTACGTGGTGCTGGCCGTGCTGGCCGCGAGGACTGCAGCGGGCGGTGGCGGTGGAGGTGGTGGACAGGGCGCCACGGCGGGGGTGTTGGGTCTGCCCGGCGGCCAGTTCATCGTCGGCGCGGTGGGGATCGGGATCCTCGTGACGGGCGTCGTCATGGTGGTGCGGGGCGTCCAGAAGAAGTTCCTCGAGGACATGACCCTGCCGCCCGACCGCGCGGCGCGCGCGGCCGCGGTGCGCGCCGGGAAGTTCGGCTACATCGCGAAGGGCATCACGATCGCTCTGATCGGGGTGCTCGTCGTCATCGCGGCGGTCCGGTTCCGGCCCCAGGAGGCGTCCGGCCTGGACGTTGCGCTCAAAACGCTCGCCTCGCAGCCGTCCGGGCCGTACCTGCTGATCGTCGTGGCCATCGGGCTGGGCGCATACGGTGTCTTCTGCTTCTTCGACGCGCGGTACCACCGCGTGTAGCTGACGCTGGTCACTCGATGGCTCCGCGGCTCACGACGATCCGTGCCGGCACCAGGTCGTCGTGGAACACCAGCAGGCGGTAAGCGCGGTCGACCCGGCCGATCGTGGCGCGGATGCCGGCCCTGCCGAGTCGGGCCCGGAGTATCTGCGCGGCCGCCTCCGTCGGCACCCGGGAGACCTCCTCGAGCAGCCCGTCGCCCGTGGTGTCGTCGGGGTCGTGGACGAGAGGCGCGGGCTGGTTGCGTCCCGTGCCGAACGTCCAGCGCAGGGCCAGGAAGAGGATGCCCATCATCAGCAGGGCGCCGACGAGGGTGATCAGCGGCGCGCCGGGGAACATGCGGAACATTGTGCGGCAGGAACGCCGTGAGCGCGCGGTCGCTTTTATCGATCCGGCTTCGCCGCGGGTGTGACGGAGGTCGTTCGGTTCCGTTCGTGTAGCTACGCGCCAGTAGCATGAGCCAATCCTGTTGGCCGGATCCACGATGCGGAGGTGTCCGGTGCCGTACCCGACCGACCGTGAGCGCGACCGCCCCTGGGTGATCCGGACCTATGCGGGCCACTCCTCAGCGGAGCGGTCGAACGAGCTCTACCGGCGCAATCTGGCCAAGGGCCAGACCGGGCTGTCGGTGGCGTTCGACCTGCCGACACAGACCGGCTACGACCCCGACCACGAGCTGGCTACGGGGGAGGTCGGCAAGGTCGGCGTGCCGGTGAGCCACATCGGCGATATGCGCAGGCTGTTCGACGGCATTCCGATGGCCG
This sequence comes from Pseudonocardia sp., assembly GCA_035695525.1. Taxonomy (GTDB): domain Bacteria; phylum Actinomycetota; class Actinomycetes; order Mycobacteriales; family Pseudonocardiaceae; genus Pseudonocardia. The sequence goes on from DASRSC010000264.1 coordinate 3,788, forward strand.
AGGCCAACACCTCGATGACGATCAACGCGCCTGCCATGTGGCTGCTGGCCCTCTACGTCGCGGTTGCCGAGGAACAGGCAGCACGGGAGGCGCCACATGCAGTGCGG
>DASRSC010000265.1:0-3825 GCA_035695525.1 Pseudonocardia sp.
GCCTATGAGCACGCCGGGGTCGCGCGCGCCAGGATCGCTGACGCGGTCGCCGTCCTCTCCGACCTGGGCGAGCAGCACTCCGAGCCGCTGGTGCCGGTCGAGCTGCGTCGTGCCGCCGACGAGCTGGAGCGCGGGCTGGGGCTGATCTCCACCGGCGCGGCCGTCGTCGCCGACATCGACGCACGGCTGTAGGCGGCAGTGGCCGTCGGACAGAACCGGCGCGATCGGATCGCCGGGGCGTTCGAGGCCCTGTGTGACGCCGTCGCACGGGCGCTCGGTGCCGCCGAGGTCGCCAGGGAAGCGGCCGTGCAGGCCCACGCCGAGGCCATGGTCGAGATGTGGTTGCGCACCGACGGGCTCGACGCCGTGCAGGTCGACCCCCGGCTGCGCTGGCTGCTCGACAACCCTCGCCTGACCGGTCCGGTGGAGCGGGTGCGCGCGGATCGGGCCGCCGCGGTCTCGCCGTGGCTCGAGACCGGGCCACAGCGGCTGGCCGACATCCTCGCCGGCGCGGCGCCCGGCGCGGCGGGCCGCGAGCCGAGCGAGTGGCTCGGCCGGTTCGGCGAGGTCGGCGGCGACGGCCCGGTGCCGTCGCTGTGGTTGATCGGCACGGGCCGGATCGGGACCGCGGCTCCCGGCTTCCCGGTGGCCGTCCCCCTGCTCGACGAGTCGCACCTGCAGATCACCTCCACCCACGAGAGCCGGACACGCGCCGAGGCGATGCTCGAGAGCGTGCTGATGCGGGTGATCAGCTACTTCCGGCCGGGGCTGGTGCAGCTGCACGTCTGGGACGTCGGGCAGTTCACAGGTGCACTGCCCGGGCTCTACCCGCTCACGCGTACCGGGCTGCTCACCGTCCACGATCCCAGCAGGCTCCCGCAGTTGCTCGAGGACCTGTCCGACCGGATCAGGCGCGTGCACACCCGGGTGCTCGTCGACGGCCATCCGTCCTTGCGTGCGCTCGCCGAGTCCCACGGCGGCCGCAGCGAACCGTGGATCGTCGCGGTGCTCGTCGGGAACCGGTCGGCGCTGCGCGAGGAGGACCACCGCCAGCTGCAGCGCGTGGCGAGGGGCGGTCTCGCCTGCGGCGTCCAGCTGGTGCTGCTCGATGTGCCCATGACCGTCAACGCTCCGGTGGAGACCGTGCGCCTTGGCGACGACGGCCTCGCCTCGACGTCGATGACCGGTCCGCACGTCACGGTGGAACCGGAGCCTCAGCTGCCTTCAGGCGCGGTCACCAGCGCGTGCCACGCGATCTCTGACGAGCACGAGACGTGGCGCAGCCGGATCGGTACCTTCGCCGACCTGCTGCCTCTGCCCGCCCACTGGGGCCAGTCGCGCTCTCTCGCCGGTCTGCACGCTCCGGTTGGTTTCTCGGACGGGCGGCCGGTGGAGATCGCGCTGGCCGACGCGTCCCCGCACGCCCTGATCGGGGGGCCGAGCGGCTCGGGCAAGACGAACCTCCTGCTCACCATGATCAGTTCGATGGCCACCCGCTACAACCCGGACGAACTGGAGTTCTACCTCCTCGACTTCAAGGAGGGCGTCTCCTTCGCCCAGTTCGGGCCCGGTCGCCGGGACCGCACCTGGTTGCCGCATGCCCGCCTCGTCGGCGTCAACATCAACACCGACCGTGAGTTCGGGCTGGCGCTGCTGCAGTTCCTCTCCGACGAGATGCGCCGCCGCGCCGAGGCCGCGAAGGCGCACGAGGTGACCAAGCTGGAGGAGCTCCGGGCTGCCGACCCGGAGGGTCGCTGGCCGCGGATGGTGGCTGTGATCGACGAGTTCCAGTACCTGTTCGCCGAGCGGGACGCCGTGACGAGGGCGGCCACGCTGCTGTTGGAGGACGTCTCCCGCCGCGGCCGCTCCCAGGGCATCCACCTCGTGCTGGCCAGTCAGGACGTCTCCGGGATCGAGGCGTTCTGGGGCCGCCCGGCGATCTTCGAGCAGTTCGTGCTCCGGATCGCGCTGCCCCGTGCGCGGCGGGTGCTCGCCGACCTGAACGACGCGACGCTCGACCTCCCCCGCTGGCACGCCGTGCTCAATCACGAGTCCGGGATGAAGCACGGCAACGAGGTCGTGCGCATCCCGGACGCCTCCGGCACGGGCTCGGTCGCCGCGGACGAACCGCGTGGGCGCCCGAGCGTCCACACGGTGCAGCACGACCTGCACGACATGTACCACACCGGACAGGCGGAGCCTCGGCTCTTCGACGGCAGCCGCGCGCCCCGGTTCGCCGAACTCGCCGCAGATCTGTCATCGGGTACGGACCCCGCGGAGAGCGCCGGCGGAGCGTTGACCGACGCCGCTCCGCGAGCCCTCGTCGGGCAGTCCATCGACGTTGCCGGTAGCGCGGCCGCCGTCCGGCTGCCCTCGGCGCCGGGGCGCAACCTCGGCGTGCTCGCCTCCGTCGGCCGGGACGCGGTACAGGTGCTCGGCGCCGCGGCGGCCTCGCTCGCGAGCCAGTTCCGCCCCGGCGACGTCGACGTGGTGATCGCCCCCCTGGTCGCCGAGGCGGCCGTCCCCGCTGCCCGGCTCCGGGAGCTCGTCAGCGCGGCCGGGCACACCGCGGAGATCGTGCCGCTCGACGGTGTCCGCGCGCGGGTCGATGCTCTCGCCGCCGAGGTGAATGAACGGCTGGGAGGCGCCGTGTCGCGCCGGCCTGTCGTGGTGGTGCTCTACGCCGCCGACGCGGCGGACACCGTGCTGGAGCGCGAGGGCACCGAGTCCATGCGCCGGCTGCTGCGCTTCGGGCCGGAGACCGGCGTCCACGTGCTGGGGTGGTGGCGCAGCGTGCAGCGGCTGCGGGCGCTGCTGATGATGAGCGCGTCGGTCGACGACCTCGGGGCTTGGGTCGCCCTGGACGTCCAGGGTTCCGAGCTGCAGGCGCTCGTGCCCGGGATGATGGTCAACTGGTCGCCGCGACCGGGCCGCGGGCTGTTCTTCGACCGCGCCCAGCACGCGGCGCCGGAGGTCGTCATCGTGCCCTCGCTGGAGGAGCTGTGAGCGAGCTTGCGAGCGAATCATCGACACAGCGCCCGCGCGCAGCGACGTTTCCCGATGGGGCCGGCTGAGCGCAGCGCGGGCGTGCGAATGAGTTGCCCTGTGTCAAGCTGCGGCCGGTTGATCTTGGTTGAGGATGCGTTGAAGGGCGCCGTGGCGGTCCGCGCAGTTGGTTGGCGATCGCGACTCGGTGCGCCACCAGGTCGCGGCGCGCTCGGACGGTCTGGCGCAGCGCGGTGGTGGGTTCGGTGTCGGCCAGCAGCGGGCGCAGCCGGCGCCGTTCGATCCGGACGCGGCCACATCGGCGGCCAGCAGATCACGGACCAGGGTGCGCAGCCCGGCCGCGTCGTGTGCGACCGGGAACCGGCGGGTCTGCCCGCCGTCGGCGTCGAAGATGGCTACGGCGTGATCGTGTTGGGCCCAGTCGACCCCCGCGGTGGGTCGCGCGGGTTCGATGGGATCGGTGACACTCATCGTTGTCTCCTCGCTGTTGGCGCAGTGGGAAGACACCCGGTGGTCCCGGGACACGGCTGCCGGTCGCTCACTGATCGGCGCTCGATGGCGCACAGCCCTGTAGCCAGTCGGCGCGTCCTGGGCCACCGGACCTCGCAGAACTCATCGTTGACCTCAAGGGTCGAGCGAGCTGGGCGATGGCCCGGTGGGGACCCCAGGTGCGCCCGAATCCTGGATCAACAACCAGGCTCGGACACAAGGAGGGTGCACCAGTGAGCGAGGCTGACGGCGACGGCGTGGCGGGGGAGCACCGGGCGCCCTACCGGGCGGTCGGTGGGCACGAGGCCGCCGGTGAGCACAAGGCCGGTC
>DASRSC010000266.1:0-2542 GCA_035695525.1 Pseudonocardia sp.
GCACGGCGAGCACCCAGTGCTCCGGCTCGTCGATCGAGCGCCCCAGCTCACCCCCGAGGCAGCCGTCCGCGGCGGTGAGCAGCTGAAGCGCCCGGCGCGCCCGTGAGAGGAGCGCGGGGGCGTCGGCGGGAGCGGCAACGAACCGGCAGACGAGCAGCACGGACGGAGCATGCCACCGCACGCCTACGATGGGGCCTGCGGCCGGGGGAGAGCTGGACCACCGGGGGGCGTGGCCGCCGCTCCCGGGGATGGGGACCCATGTCGATCGTCGCTGGTGCCGGGCCTGCTGGGGCGTCCGCCGGGGAGGCAGCGCACGCTCAGGTCGACGACCAGACGGCTGGACACACCACCGCGCACCGCTCCGCCTTCCCCGCGCCCGTTCGTACCCCGCGCACGCTCGCGGCGGCAGGCGACCTGCTGCGGGCGCTGGCCGCTCCGGTCCGGATCGCCATCGTGCTGCAGTTGCTGGAGTCCGACCGGTGCGTGCACGATCTCGTCGACGCGCTCGGCGTCGCCCAGCCGCTGATCAGCCAGCACCTGCGGGTGCTCAAGTCGGCGGGCGTGGTGCACGGCGAGCGTCAGGGCCGCGAGGTGGTCTACTCGCTGGTGGACGACCACCTCGCGCACATCGTCGTCGACGCCGTGGCGCATGCGGAGGAGGAGGTCAGATGAGTGCCGCCGGGCAGGCTCCGACGACGCGGGCGCTGCGGGCCACACGGCAGCGGGCGGCGGTGTCCACGTTGCTCGACCGCCTCGACGACTTCCGCTCGGCCCAGGAGATCCACGAGGAACTCCGCCGCCGCGGCGAGGGCATCGGGCTCACCACCGTGTACCGCACGCTGCAGACGCTCGCCGACAGCGGCGAGGTCGACGTGCTGCGCACCGGTACCGGTGAGGCCGTCTACCGCCGCTGCGACACCGTCGATCACCACCACCACCTGGTGTGCCGGCGCTGCGGCTACACGGTCGAGATCGAGGGGCCCGGCGTGGAGAGCTGGGCGCAACAGGTCGCCGACACGCACGGCTTCGTCGAGCTCAGCCACACCGCCGAGATCTTCGGCCTGTGCAAGGACTGCGGCGCCGGCCGCTGAGGCCGTCTCAGAACGACACATCCGGCTCGCCCCGCGGCCGCTAGCGTCCGGCGCGACGCGAGGAGGCGCTCATGGCGGACGACGTGGCAGGCACCAACGGGGCGGCCACAGCCACCGCACCGAGCACCGTGCGGAGGTACGACAGCCCGGAGTCGCTGGAGCTGGCCGCCCTGGCGGCGGTGTTCGAGGACCTGCAGTACGTGCTGCGCTGCTGCGAGCACCTGGTCACGGCGCTGACCGCGCCCGACTCCGGCCCGGTCCAGGTGGACGTCGACACCGCGCTGGTCGAAGCGCTCTGGACGGGGGCGCTCATCGGCTACGTCCGCTGCTTCTCCGGCCGCACCGCGGTGCTGACGAACGACGACCTCGACCAGCTCGGGCTGGAGGGCGACGTCGGCGACTTCCACGCGATGATCAAGAAGCTGCGTGACCACTACGCGTCCCGGCACGTGAACCCGCGCGAGTCGTTCACGATCGGTGCCGCGCAGGCCAACGACGGCAGGCCGACCGGCGTGGCGGTGGTGTCGACCCCGCGCCCCATCGTTGACGACACCACCGTGCGGCTGCTCGGTCGGGTCGCCTACGCGCTGAGCGGGCTGGTCGACGCCCGGATGCAGGAGGCCCAGGCCCGGGTGCTAGCAGCGGCCGCGACACTCACGCCTGCCGAGCTGGCCCGGCTTCCGCTCGTACACCTGTCCTCGTAGCCCCCGTGCCTTCGTTTCCTCGACACTAGCTTTCGGTCAGCTCGGTCCGCATGCTCGACGCGCTGCTCACGACCAGCATCAACAGCGTGCCCATGGCCTTCTCCTCGAGCCCGACGGCGGGGAATGCGTAGCGCAGTGTGACATCCCAGCCGGCCTGCCCGCGGATCACGCGAGGCGTGCCGAACAGGCCCTCCCCGGCGCCGAACGCCACCCGGGTGGGGATGTCGGACTCCGGGGGTAGGTCCCAGGCCACGACGCAGGTGAGGTTGAGGACGGGCAGTCCCTCCTCCAGCTCGAGGCCCTGCAGGGCGCACACGACACCGCCGTGGGCGAATGTGAGCGCGCCGTCGTCGTCGACGGTGACGTCGTGGAAGCGCTCCAGCGCCGCGCGGGCGACGCCGAGCATGTCCGGGATCGCGCTGCTGCTCATGACGCAGCGCCCGGCTTGTCGAGCGCCCCGCCGAAGCGCCGGTCGCGGCGCGCGTAGATCTCGATGGCCTCCCACAGGTGGCGCCGGTCGAAGTCGGGGAACAGCGTGTCGAGGAAGACCATCTCGGCGTAGGCCGACTGCCAGAGCAGGAAGTTCGACGTGCGCTGCTCACCCGAGGAGCGCACGAACAGGTCGACGTCGGGCATATCCGGCTCGTCGAGGTACCGCGCGATCGTCCGATCGTCGATCTTGTCGGGCTTGATCCGCCCCTCCGCGACGAGCCGGGCGATCTGCCGCACAGAGTCGGCGATCTCGGC
>DASRSC010000267.1:0-8069 GCA_035695525.1 Pseudonocardia sp.
CGCGACCGTCCAGGCCTAAGATCACCATGCCGAAGGACGACTGCTCGTACACCGCGCGGACGTGCCGATCCGTGACCGGCGGCATCCGGGCATCGGCCCGCTGTTCGGCACCGTTCAACTCGTGCAGCGAACGGACGACGCCTGCCACCAGTTCGTCGAGCACGGCGACGAGCCGCCGCTCGCCCTCCGGGCCGCGCATCCCGATCACCGCTGCCGCCTCGCCCCGCAGCAGGCGGAGGCTGGGCGCGATCACGTCGTCGAACCCGTAGATCGGCCGGCCAGGGCCGCCGCACAGCCCGGTGGCGAGCAGCTCGGCACCGATCTCCCTCGCGGCGAGCGGCCAGAACGGTTCGGCTCGCAGTGTCGCTGCGAGCTTGCGGAGCAGAGTGGCGAGGTGAGCGGCCACGCCGGGGTCGCCCGGCGGACCCAGCTCGGCCCACTGGGCGGCGAGCCGTTCGATGCGGCCGCGGTACGCCGGGGAGTCTGCTCGAGGAGTTGATTCGAAGAGGGTGCCGACGGCGTCAGGAAGGCTGCGCGGTGCCACCACGCGGCCACCTCCCGTCGCCTATCCGGTCCTCTTCGGCCCTGATCGCGCAATTTTCCGTGTCGTGCTGTGTTTGCGCCACCACCATGTGTTGGCATTCACCCGGGGGGTGGGTGGACGGAAGCCCGGTCAGGACAGCGGAAGCAGACACGCGATCTCGCCGCTGCGGGTGCCGGAAGCGCGCAATGTTCCAGCCTGCACCGCTTCTGACCAGGTCAGTCGTCCGGTCACGAGCGCGAGCCAGGTCCTGGGATCGGTCTCGACGACGTTGGGCGGGGTACCGCGGCCGTGCCGCGGCCCGCTGACGCACTGCACGGCCCCGTGTGGGGGGACCCGTACCTCGACGCTTCGCCCCGGCGCCGCTGCCGCGACGGCAGCCAGGCTCTCCTTGACCGCCGAACGCAGCACGGACCGTTCCGGTGGCGGCCCACCGTCGAGCCAGTCCAGCACGGCATCGAGCGCGCCGTGATCGATCTCCTCCGGCATGAGGCGAACGCTATCCCGCACGAGTGGCACCTCACCCCTCGGAGAGGTGCCGGCTTGCCCGACCGCGGGTCAGCCGAACAGACCCGGCAGGGTTCCCTCCCACGCCGACCGCAGCTCCGCCAGCGTCAGCTCCGGAAGACCGAAGACGGTCAGCGCGGCGCCCCCTGAAGTACCCAGCGTCGTGACCGCCACGCCCGCGGCCGACGCCATCGACCGGACCTCGTCCACCCGGTCCGGGGCGGCCGTCACGAGCACGCGCCCCGCCGACTCCGAGAACAACGCGACGAACGGGTCGAGGGCCGGCGGCAGCTCCACCGCTGCGCCCTGCCTGCCGACGAGGCATGCCTCCACGAGAGCCTGCGCGAGACCTCCGTCGGACAGGTCGTGGGCTCCGGTGAGCAGCCCGTCCGCCGCCGCTGCGGCGAGCAGGCCTGCGAGGTGCTGCTCGGCCGCGAGATCGACCACCGGCGGCCGCCCACCCAGGTGGCCGTGCACGACGTTCGCCCACTCGCTGCCACCGAGCTCGTCGCGGGTGTCGCCGAACAGCAGAACCACGTCGCCGGCCCGCGTGAACCCGGACGGGACGCGGCGGGCCACATCGTCGATCACGCCGAGCACGCCGACCACCGGGGTTGGCAGGATGGCCCGGTCGCCGGTCTGGTTGTAGAAGCTCACGTTGCCGCCGGTCACCGGGATGCCCAGCTGCGCGCAGCCGTCGGCGAGGCCGCGCACGGCCTGCTCGAACTGCCACATCACGTGCGGGTCCTCGGGCGAGCCGAAGTTCAGGCAGTTGGTGACGGCCAGCGGCACCGCTCCGCTCGTCGCGACGTTGCGGTAGGCCTCGGCCAGCGCCAGCTGGGCACCCGCGTAGGGATCGAGCGCGACGAACCGGGAGTTGCAGTCGGTGGCGACGGCCACCCCGCGCCCGGTCTCCTCGTCGATTCGCACCATCCCGGCGTCGGCGGGCTGTGCCGATGCGGTGTTGCCGCGGACGTAGCGGTCGTACTGGTCGGTGACCCACGCCCGGCTGCACAGGTTGGGGCTCGCAGCCATGCGCAGGATCTCCGCGCGCAGCTCGGCCGGGGCCGTGGGCCGCAGCAGCCGGTCGGCGGTGTCGGCGACGAGCGCGTGCTGGCGGTCGGAGCGCTGCACGGGCCGCCGGTAGACCGGCCCGTCGTGCGCCACGGTGCGCGGCGGGACGTCCACCACGGTCTCGCCCTGCCAGCTGATGACGAGCCGGTCTCCGTCGGTGACCTCGCCGATGACGTTCGCGAGCACGTCCCACTTTCGGCACACGGCCATGAAGGCGTCCACGTCCTGCGGTTGCACGACGGCGCACATGCGCTCCTGCGACTCGCTGGACAGGATCTCGGCCGGTGTCATCCCGCTGGCCCGCAACGGCACGGCGTCCAGGTCGACCCGCATGCCGCCGTCACCCGCACTCGCCAGCTCGGACGTGGCACAGGACAGCCCGGCGCCGCCGAGATCCTGGATGCCCACCACGAGACCTGCGTGGAACAGCTCCAGGCAGCACTCGATGAGCACCTTCTCGGTGAACGGGTCACCCACCTGCACCGACGGCAGCTTCTTGCGCCCGCTCGCCGACTCCTCTTCCCCATCCTCGTTGGCGCTGAAGGTCTCGCTGGCGAGCACCGAGACGCCGCCGATGCCGTCCAGCCCTGTGCGAGCGCCGAACAGAATGATCCTGTTGCCCGTGCCGGACGCGAAGGCGAGATGCAGGTCCTCGGTGCGCATGGCTCCGACGCACAGCGCGTTGACCAGAGGATTTCCCAGGTAGCCGGGGTCGAAGACGACCTCGCCGCCGATGTTGGGCAGACCGAGTGAGTTGCCGTAGCCGCCCACTCCGGCGACCACGCCGGGCAGCACCCGGCGGGTGTCCGGCGCGTCGGCCGGGCCGAAACGCAGCGGGTCGGCCACGGCTACCGGGCGAGCGCCCATCGCCATGATGTCGCGCACGATCCCGCCGACGCCCGTGGCCGCACCCTGATAGGGCTCCACGTACGACGGGTGGTTGTGCGACTCGACCTTGAAGGTGACCGCCCAGCCGTCGCCGATCTCGACGACGCCGGCGTTCTCCCCGATCCCGGCGAGCATCCGCTCGCGCATCTCCTCCGTCGTGGTCTCACTGAAGTACGCCAGGTGCACCTTGGAGGATTTGTAGGAGCAGTGCTCGCTCCACATCACGGCGTACATCGCCAGCTCGGCGTCGGTGGGGCGGCGTCCCAGGATCTCCCGGATGCGTGCGTACTCGTCGTCCTTCAGCCCGAGCTCGCGGTAGGGCTGCGAGTGGTCCGGGGTCGCGGTGGCGTTCTGGACGGTGTCGGTGATCCGCACGGCGGCGGTCGGCGCGGTGGCGGCGGATGTCACGGTTCCCAGCCTACGTACAGAAGTGGGGCCGCCGGCCCGCGCCTCGGTCGGGCGACAGCGCCGGCTACCGGTCCCGATCGCTGGCCGGAGGTGGCGTGCCGGCGAGCCCGCGGTGGACGAACTCCGTCAGCGTCTCGATCGCCTCCTCGTCGGAGATCTCGCGCCCCGTCCCGTCACCGCCTGCCGCCAGCCACGTGTACGCGAACTGGCCGAGCAGGCTGTGGAACGCCGACACCACCACATCGGGCTCCCCCGGGAGTGGGATCCCGGCGGCACGCACGGGCTCGAGGTGGCCGACCAGATGGGCGGCGTCGGCGCTCACCATCTCCTGCAACCGCCGCCCGAACTCCGGGTTGGCCATCGCGGCCTGGCGCAGAGCCACCATCTCCGGGAGGTGCCTCCGATAGAAGGTCCAGTACTGCGCGATGTGCCAGCGCACCGCGGACCGGTCGGAGAAGTCGGCACGGTGATCGGGGTCGTCCATGACCAGGTCGCTCTCGGCGAACATGTCGGTGAGCAGCGCCGCGAGCAGTTCGTCCTTGCTCGCGAAGTGGTTGTAGAACGACCCGGCCGCGCGCCCTGCCGCCGCCGTGATGTCCGTGATCTTGGTGTTGACGTACCCGCGCTCGGCGAAGATGCGCTTGGCCGCCGCCTTCAGCGCCGCCTCGGTCTCCGCTGCCTTGGCCGCGCGGCTCGTGGGAGCGCCCAATGCCCGACCTCCTTGACGGCGAACGTTAGCAGCGCCGATGATGAACCTAGATTCAGTGAACTTAAGTTCATCAAGTGGAGGTACCCGTGGAACAGACGCTCCTCATCGTCGGCGCCGGCCCGACCGGCCTCACCCTCGGCATCGAGCTCGCACGCCGTGGCGTCGCGGTACGGGTCGTCGACCGCAGCGAGCGACCCGCAATCGGTTCGCGGGGGGACGGTCTGCAGCCACGCACGCTGGAGGTCTTCGACGACCTCGGCGTGCTCGACGCGGTGCGGGACGCCGGCGCCCCGCATGCGCCGATCCGGGTCCACGTGGGCGGCCGGTTCGTCGCCGAGCGGCGGATGAGCGAGTGGCGGGAGCCCACGCCCGACGTACCGCTGCCGAACCCATGGGTACTCGGGCAGGACCGCACCGAGGGGATCCTGCGCGACCGGCTCGGCGAGCTGGGCGTCCCGGTCGAGTTCGGCACCGAGCTGGTGGCGTTCGAGCAGGACGACGACGGGGCGATCGCCACGCTCGGACGGAACGGACGGTCGGAGCGCATCCGGGCGGCATATCTGGTGGGCGCCGACGGAGGCCGGAGCACCGTGCGCAAGGCGCTCGGCATCCCGTTCGACGGCACGACGGACGAGTCGACCCGGATGCTGCTCGGCGACGTGCTGGTCAACGGCCTCGACCACGAGCACGGCTACTGGTTCGCCGCCGCGGACGACCCGCGCTCCGGCATCATGCTCAGCCCGCTGCCCGGCGGCGACCTCTTCCAGGCCGCCTGCGCGGCCGACGCCGACGCCGAACCGTCCCCGGCCACGCTCCAGGCGGCGTTCGACCGGTTCTGCCGGCCATTGGACGTCCGGCTGCGGGAGCTGGCCTGGGTCACGGTCTGGCGGCCGAACTCCCGGCTCGCCCAACGGTTCCGCGACGGGCGGGTGTTCCTCGCCGGCGACGCCGCCCACACCCACCCGCCCACGGGCGGGCAGGGCCTCAACACCGGCGTGCAGGACGCCTACAACCTCGGCTGGAAACTGGCCGAGGCGCTGGACGCCGACGCCGCGCGGGCGGGCGACCTGCTGGACAGCTACGAGGCGGAGCGGCGGCCGGTCGCGGCGCGGGTGCTGGGCATCAGCGATGCGCTGCTGCGCAAGTACACCGACGGCGAGGCCGACGCCCACGAGCGCGGCACGGAGACCCACCAGCTGGAACTGGCGTACCGGGACAGCCCCCTGGTGCGCGACGAGCGGGAGAAGCCGGGGCGGCTGCGGGCGGGCGACCGCGCTCCGGACGCGCCGGTCGTTGACGCGGATGGGCGGGCGATGCAGCTGTTCGACCTGTTCCGGGGCCCGCATGCGACGGCATTGGCGTTCGGCGGGGATGGGGAGGCACTGCCAGGAGTGCCGGTGCACTCCGTGCTCCGCGCCGGGGAGCGCGCGACCGGGACTGCGGTCGTGGACGCGGGCGGACATGCGTTCAGCGCGTATGACGTGGCGGACGGCACGACGGTGCTCGTACGCCCGGACGGTTATGTCGGGTCGATCACGTACTCCCCCCGGCGCGTCAGCCTCCCGTCGGGAGCTTCACCACGCTGACGAAGAAGTGGTCGATCTGCTTGATGGCCTCGATGAAGCCCTCGAAGTCCACCGGCTTGGTGACGTAGGCGTTGGCGTGCAGCTGGTAGCTGCGCAGCACGTCCTCCTCGGCCTGCGAGGTGGTGAGGACGATCACCGGGATGTGCTGCAGGTCCGGATCCGACTTCACCTCCTGCAGCACCTCGCGTCCGTCGCAGCGGGGCAGGTTGAGGTCGAGCAGGACCAGGTCCGGGCGTGGCATATCGGCGTAGGGCTCCTCGCTGCGCAGGTAGGACAGTGCCGCCGCGCCGTCCGTCACCACGTCGAGCCGGTTGTGGAGGTACTCGTCGAACGCCTCGCGGGTCATCAGGACGTCGCCGGGGTCATCCTCGACCAGCAGGACGTTGATGATCCGGGGTTGGAGCTCGGTCACGCGTCGATCTCCTCGCGGGGGACGGGAAGGGTGAAGCGCACGGTAGTGCCGGGCCCGGGGGTGTCGGCGAGATCGATCCTGCCGCCGTGGAACTCGACGATCTTCTTCGCGAGCGCCAGCCCGATACCGGTTCCGGGGTAGACGTCCCGGCCGTGCAGCCGCTGGAAGATCACGAACACCTTGCCGGAGTACTCGGACTCGATGCCGATGCCGTTGTCGCTGATGGTGATCTCGAAGGAGTCGCCGTCCCGCCGGGACGCCACCCGGACCACCGGCGCCACGCCGGCGCGGTGAAACTTCAGTCCGTTGCCCAGCAGGTTCACCAGCAGCGCCTGCAACAGGGCGGGGTCGCCGGCGACCACCGGCAGCTCACCGATGTCGATCTCACCGTCCGACTCCTCTCGGGCGGGTTCCAGCTGGGCGGCTGCGGCGGCCGCCGTCTCACCGAGATCGAGCGCGACGAAGTTCTCGGTCGTGCGGCCGACACGTGAGAACGTCAGCAGATCGTTGATCAGCCGCTGCATCCGGGAGGCGCCGTCGACGGCGAACGCGATGTACTGATCGGCGCGGTCGTCGAGCTTCCCGGCGTACCTGCGCTGCAGCAGCTGGCAGAAGCTCGACACCTTGCGCAGCGGCTCCTGCAGGTCGTGGCTCGCCACGTACGCGAACTGTTCGAGGTCGCGGTTGGAGCGCTCCAGCTCGCGGGCCTGCTCGTCGAGGCGCCGATTCGCCGCCTGTGCGTCGTCGAGGTCGCGCTGGATGTGCTGGCGCATCGCCTCGACGTCCGCGCCGAGCCCGACGATCTCACGCGGGCCGCCCGCGCGAACCGGTTGCGTGGCATCGCCGGTGACGACCTCGCGCACCTGTACCGCCAGATCCGACAACGGCCGCAGCATTCCCCGGCGCAACCCGATACCGGCCGCGACCAGGAACGACGCCAGCAATGCAGCGATCGCCACCCCCACGACCAGCAGGAACGCCGACGCCCCCTCGATGCTGACCCTGGCCGCCTCCCGCTCCACCTGTAGGTCGGCCAGCATCGTCTGCACCGCACTCCGCACCTGCTCGAACAGTGCCCGTCCGCGCTCGGGGTCGGGCCCGCCAGGCGTTCCGGCGAGGACGGGTCCGGCGTACTCGGTGCGCCAGTCCTGTGCAGCCCGTTCCACGGCGTCGAGCCGGCCGTCGAGGCCAGGAAGGCGGCCGCCGGCGGCCAGCTCGCGTAGGTGGGCGACCATTTCGGCCTCGGTCGCCCGCCCGTCCTGGTAGGGCTGCAGGAACTCGGCGCGCTGGGCCAGGCTGTAACCACGCACGCCGGTCTCCTGGTCGACCAGCGCGGTCGACAGCTGCTGCGCGGCGATCAACGCCGGTCCGGCCGAGTCGACCAGCGCGATCCTGGCCTCGGCGAGTCGCCACAGCGCGACGCCGCCGAGGACCACGACGACCAGTGCGAACAGCGCTGCCAGCGAGGCACCGAGGGCGAAGATCCGCGCAAGCGGCCAATGCTTCCGGCCCTCCTCCAACCGCTGCAGGCGCGCCTCCCCACTGCGCTCGGGAGGCGTCCGGTCGAGAGCGGTCACGGCACCTCCACCGCGAACGGCGCCACCTGGGCCTGGGGAGCGTCCTGAGGCGCGGTGTCCGAGGAGAGCAGCAGGATTGCGACGTCGTCGGACAGCGGGCCGCCGACGGCAGCCTTCCCAGCCTCGACGCCCGGCTCGACGCCGTGGAGCGGGCTGCAGAGGACTGGCGTACCGAGTACGCCGCACCCGTCCTCGCCGGAACGCCTGGCGGCTCCGACCCCGAGCGCGGACGGGCACTGTTCGAGCAGGTGCGGAGTGCGGTGCAGGCGATGCTTGCCGACCTGCAGGCGGAGCGGGAGGCGGCCAGGGTCGGCATCGAGGGGGCGTCGGCGTTCCTGCTGGTCGTGGGGGTGGCGATCGCTGCATT
>DASRSC010000268.1:0-2874 GCA_035695525.1 Pseudonocardia sp.
TGAAGACACCCACGCCAAGCCGCGAGGCGAGCTGCGCCGTCCGGAAGTACTCGGTACGGCCGGAGTCGGGTGCGTAGCCGAGCAGGACGCCGATCCCGATCGCGCCGTCGGCTATCCCCTCCTCCAGCACGGCGATGATGCGGTCCACCTCGGCCTTCGACGCGACCGAGTTCCAGCGGGCCGCGTTCTGCCGGGCCTGGAACACGTCCAGCGAGGCCGGCATCTCGCCGGACGCCGATCGGGCGGGCATCGGCATGTCGTCGACCACGTGGAGCCGGGCCGTCGCCCACGACGCCGCGTAGCCGTAGTTGATGGGCCTGCCCTCCTCCGCGACCACCTCGTAGGTGAGCGGGACAGGCAGCGCTCCCGACTCCAGGTCCAGCGAGGTGGTCACCCCGTCGAGGGCCTGCAGGCGGAGCCCGTTGACGGACTGGGCATGGCTGTGCATGTCGATGAAGCCGGGACAGAGCACGAGACCAGAGACGTCGACAGTCGACTCGGCGAGGATGCGCTCGCTCCCCACGTAGGTGATCGTGCCGTCGCGCACGCCCACCTGGAGGGGGCCGTCCAGCCCGGACTCGGGATCGATCACCCGCGCCCCCACGAACAGCTTCTCCACCGGGGTGTCGAGCGCGGAGTTCCTCTCCTGCCCTCCGCCGTTCTCGATGGGGCTCACGCGGCGGCCACGCCGGGCACCAGCCAGATCGCGGCCGCCGTCAGCATCGCCTCGACGGCACGTCGCAGGGTCGGCTCGAGGCCGGTCGGGACGAACTCGGGCGAGTGGCCCCCGGGAGCCCTCCCGGCGGCCACCGCGACCTGCGGCCGCTGCGGGCCGTCCGGGAAGAGCGCTGGGTCGAACCCGCCGAAGTTCCAGAAGACCGACGGCACCCCGGCGGCCTCGGCGAAGCACCCGAAGTCCTCGCTGCCCGTCTTGGGGGTCATCTCGTGCACGTGGTCCACACCGAACGCCTCGCTGAACGCCGCCATCACGTTCCTCGTCGTCTCGACGTCGTTGGTGAGCAGCGGAAAGCCGTTGATCGGGGCGATCTCGGGTTTCCGGGGCGCTCCGGCGGCCGCGGCCTCCGCCTGCACGATCCGAGTGATCGCAGCCAGCACGTGCGCCCGGACGTCCGGATCGAAGGTGCGGACGTTGACCTTGAGCTCCGCCTCCGCGGGGATGACGTTCTCCTTGCGGCCGGCGTGGATGGCGGCCACCGTCACCACGGCCACGTCGGTCGGCGCGACCTCCCGCGCGACGATCGTCTGCAGCCGCAGCACGATGGACGCGGCGATGACGACCGGGTCGATGGTCGCCTGCGGCGTCGATCCGTGCCCACCGCGCCCGTGGACGGTGATCCGCAGGCTGTCGGCCGCAGCCATGAACACGCCGGGGCAGGCGTAGAGGTGGGTGCTGGGCGCGGAGGTGATGTGCTGCCCCAGCGCGACGTCGAAGCGCGGGAACCGCTCCAGGAACCCGTCGTCGAGCATCGCGCGGGCACCACCCCCCACCTCCTCGGCCGGCTGGAGGACGGCGAGCACTGTGCCCGACCAGTGCGCGCGGCGCGCGGCGAGCTGCTCGATCGCGCCGACGAGTGCGGTCATGTGGGTGTCGTGCCCGCAGGCGTGCATGACCGGTGCGGCGAGCCCGTCCGGGTCGGTACCGGTGGCGCGGCTGCGGTAGGGCACCTTCTCGATCTCCTCGACCGGCAGTGCGTCCATGTCGGCCCGCAGCAGCACGGTCGGCCCCTGCCCGTTGCGCAGCACCCCGACCACGCCGGTCCCGCCCACCCCGGTCGTCACCTCGAACCCGGCGGCGGCGAGCCGGCCCGCCATCACCGCCGCGGTACGCTTCTCCTGGAACGACAGCTCGGGGTGCTCGTGCAGGTCGCGATAGAGCGCCTCCAGGCCTGGAAGGCGATCCTCCAGGCCGGCGATCAGATCCTCAGCTCGGGTCACGACGACTCCGTCCCTTCTCACTCATTGTGCGCACCACCTGCCCGGCGGCAGCGCCCGTGGGGGCCCCGTCCTCCCACACGAGCTGCCCCCGTAGGAGCGTGTGGACGACGCCCTGTGCCAGCTGCCACGGCTCCGCGAACGTCGACGGGTCGCAGACCCGGTCCGGGTCGAAGCAGGCGACGTCGGCGACGGCGCCGGGACGCAGGACACCGCGGTCGGACCAGCCCAGCCGCGACGCCGGGAGCGAGGTCATCTTCGCGACCGCCGTCGGTAGATCCAGCAGCTCCTCGTCGCGGACGTACCGGCCCAGCACCCGGACGAAGGTGCCGAAGCTGCGAGGGTGTGGCATTCCCGCGCCAACGCAGTGCAGGACCCACCCGTCACTCGCGACAGCCACCGTAGGGTCGGCGAGCGCCAGTCGGACGTCGTCCTCCGCCATCCCGTGCATGATGATCGACACGATGCCGCGCTGCCTGCGCAGCACTTCCAGCATCGCGCGGGCAGGCGGTTCCCCGATCGCCGCGGCGATCGTGGCAAGGTCCTGGCCCACGAACCGGCGGAACGGCCCCTCGGGCGTGTCGGCGACGACGATGCGCGGGGGCAGGAACGACCAGATATCGTCGGCCTCCAGCTCGGCGACGATCCGGTCGCACATCGCCGGGTCGGCCAGCCTGCGCAGCAGGGCCGGCACGCCGCCCTCCATGGCCCAACCCGGCAAGCGCGTGGTGAGCGTCGTGCTCCCTGCCGCGTAGGGGTACTGGTCCGCACGCACGTCGACCCCGTCCCGACGAGCTGCGGCGATCTGCTCCATCGCGGCCCCGACCCGCCCCCAGTTGGCCGGCCCCACCGCCTTCAGGTGAGAGATCTCGACCCGCACGCCCGTGCGCCTGCCGACCTCGATCGCCTCGTCGATCGCCC
>DASRSC010000269.1:0-10548 GCA_035695525.1 Pseudonocardia sp.
CGCCGAGTCCGGCCGGAAGGCCGATGCTGCCGCGGTCGGGGACGCTGTAGGGGCCCGCGGTCTCGCAACCGACGGCGGCCGCCGGGGCGAGGGTCACGGTGGGAACGGGGGCGCCGGGAAACGTACCGCCCTCGGTGGCGATGACGACGGCGGCCACGGCGACTGCGCAGGCCGCGAGGGCGAGCGCAGTACGCGCGAGGACCCGCCCCGTCCCACCACCGAACCTCGCCACGGCGGAGAGCGTACGGCCGGTGTCCTGGGCTGTCGCCGGTGGGCTCTACGAAGAGTGAATTGCTATCACGTTGTGTAGTGAGCTTCGCCGTCCACCTCGCCGACCGTCACGACTCCCCGCTCGGCCAGCACATCCAGGTGAACAGAAGTCTCCAGCGTCGCGAGCATCGCGTTGAACGGGTCGAGCTCGTCCAGGCGCCGTTCTCGACGCGTCCACGGCAGCACGGCCGCCACCTCGTGGGCGGTGGAGCGGCCGTCCTGGACGGCGGCCAGTGTCGCGTCGAGCCGCTTGCTGTGGTGGGCCAGCAGCTCGTCGACACGTTCGTGCACGCGCATCCCCACCGGACCGTGGGCCGGGAGCATCGCCGCATCGGGCAGTGTCCGCAGGAGCTCCAGCGAGGCGAGGAAGTCGGCCAGCGGGTTGGGAGCAGTCACCGGCTCGAATCCGATCGAGGGGGTGATCCGGGGCAGCACGTGGTCGCCGGAGAACAGCAGGCCGCCCACCGGATCGGCGAAGACGACATGGCCCTGGGTGTGGCCGGGGGTCGCGACCGCCTGCAGCACCCGCTGCCCGCGCTCCGCCACGCCCAGGACGATCTCCTCGCCGTCGTCGATCCAGTCGTCGGGGAACTCCCATATCGTCGGGTCGACGCGCTCGGCCCACGCGCCGGTGAGGCGCTGGAGCAGTTCGCCGGCGCCCGCGCGACGCAACCGCCGCAGGTACGCAGGTCCGTCCCGCTGCGGACCGTTGAGCACCTCCAGTGCGGGCTGCTCGCCGCGGCCGACTGCGACCCGCATACCGAAGTCCCTGCGGAGCACGACGGCCTGGGTGTAATGGTCACGGTGGATATGGGTGACGAGAAACCGGCGCACATCGCGCAGGCCGGCACCGAGCTGGGCCAGCGCCTCCTGCAGCAGGTCGCCGGCCTGGGCGAGCGCCCATCCCGAGTCGACGAGCGTCCACCCCTCGCCGTCGACCACCGCATACACGTTCACCGCCCGCAGCCCGTCGTTCGGGAGTGGCAACGGAATGCGGTAGACGTCGGGCGCACACCGGAACACTCCCGGAGCGGTCCAGTCACAGTCCGGATCGTCGTCGGATATCACAGCCCGACCCTAGGCGGGGCCGGGGCGATCCATCCACTCAGCAAGGGTCACCGACTACACACGCTGCGTAGTCGACGGGCGCCGGACCGCGGGACACCACCCGTCGGTGCACCTCGACATACCCGAAAGTGTGGCCTCAGGTCCGTTACTGTCCACCTCAGACGGAGATCAACTACCCCGTTCGGGGTGACCGAGGAGGACGTGCACATGGCTGCTGACGGGATCCGACCCCCAGACATGATCGGGGCGCCGTTCCTCACCGTGGCCGAGGTCGCCCAGCGGATGCGTGTCTCGAAGATGACCGTCTACCGGCTCGTCCACAGCGGAGAACTGCCGGCCGTGCGCTTCGGCCGTTCGTTCCGCGTGCAGCGTGCCGCGGTGGAGGAGCTGATCCGGGCGGCCCGATACGAGGCCGGCCGAGCCGTCCTCAACGCCCACCCCGACGCCGCGGCGGCGACGGGCGGAGCACAGGCACGCTGAGCCCCGCTGCGGGCCGGTACGCCGTCGTGATCCCCCTCTGGCCCCGATCACCGCATCCGCCGCCAGGTCACACGAACCTCCAGCTCGACGTCTCCTCATCGGCCTGAGCCGAGCAGCCGCAACACTGCGGTAACCACTGCGACCTACCCTGGCGGTGGTCATGACCACGCGCACCAGATCTCGCCCGGCGCGGCTCGTCCCGGTCGGTGACACCGCGCTGCGCTTCCGGATGGTCCACGGCTACCGCCGGGCCTTCCGGCTGGCCGGTTCGGGTCCGCCGGTGGTGCTCGTGCACGGGATCGGCGACAGCTCCGCCACCTGGGAGCCTGTCATCCCCGCCCTGGCCCGCCGGCACCTGGTGATCGCCCCCGACCTGCTCGGCCACGGCAGTTCCGACAAACCGCGGGCCGACTACTCCGTGGCCGCCTACGCAAACGGCGTGCGCGACCTGCTCGGGGTGCTCGGCGTGGAGCGGGCGACGCTCGTGGGGCACTCGCTCGGCGGCGGGGTGGCGATGCAGTTCGCCTACCAGTTCCCGGAACGGACCGAGCGCCTCGTGCTGGTGGGCAGCGGCGGCGCCGGCCCGGACGTCACGCCGGTGCTGCGTGCAATGACGCTGCCCGGTGCAGCCGGGCTGCTGCACCTGCTGCGGCTGCCGACGGCCAGGCTGCAGGTCGGGGTGGCCGTGCAGCTGTTGCGGCTGCTCGGCACCGGCTTCGGCCAGGACGCCCCCGACCTGCTCCGCATGGTCGACGCGCTTCCCGACGCCACGGCGCGCGCCGCGTTCATCCGCACGCTGCGGGCCGTGGTCGATTGGCGCGGTCAAGTGGTGACGATGCTCGACCGCTGCTACCTCACCCGCGGCATGCCCACGCTTCTCGTCTGGGGATCGCGCGATGCCGTGGTGCCGCTGGCGCATGCCTACCGTGCGCACCTGGCCATGCCGGGCAGCCGCCTGGAGGTGTTCGACGGCGCCGGCCACTTCCCGTTCCACAGCGATCCGGCGCGCTTCGTCACGCTCGTCGAGGACTTCCTCGAATCGACGGAGCCTGCACGGTGGAGCGCCGAGCAGTGGCGGAAGCTGCTGCGCGACCCGGAGCCGATGGGTATCGGACCGATCCACGCTTCTGGCGAGCGCAACGCGACCTGACTCTCCGACCGGGATCGTCGGTGTCCCTGCCTACCGTGAATCCACCCACGGACCCGTGGCCCGTTCCCCGCACTCCCGGAGGCCCCGATGCTGGACCACCTCTCGATCCAGGCGTCCGACGTCGACGCCGCTGCCGCCTTCTACCTGCGCGTGTTCGCCCCGCTGGGCATCCGCGAGGCGATCCGCATCGATCACGACGGCGCGCCGGTGGTCGGCTTCTCCGGTCCGGACGGGTTCCCGCACTTCTGGCTCGGGCCCGCCACCGGTTCGGCTGGCCGGGAGGTGCACATCGCGTTCACCGCACCCAGCCGGACCGCCGTCGACGATGTGTACCTTGCGGCAGTCGAGGCCGGAGCGGAGGTCCAGCACTCCCCCAGGGTGTGGCCGGAGTACCACCCCGGTTACTACGGGGTCTTCGTCCGGGACCTCGACGGCAACAACGTGGAGGCCGTCCACCACACCTTCCCGGGAGCCACCACCTGACGGCGTACCCCGGAACCGCACACCACGGCTCCGAAGTACGCCACGTGTCAGCTGCAGCCGCTGGTGGAGCCGCAGCCCTCGCACAGGTAGCAGGAACCCGCCGGCCGCATCTTCGTGCCGCACGTCATGCACAGCGGCGCGTCGGCGGCCTTACCGAGGCGCAGCTCCAGCAGCTCGGTGGAGCTGCCGACCTCGACCGGGACGGGCGCCGCGCCCGGAGTGCGCTCCACCTCGCCGGCCACGGGCGCGGCGTCGACCGAGGACCGCAGGCCCTCCACGTCGACCTCACCGTAGCCGGTGGAGTAGTCGCTGCCGGCCACCTGCCTGGTGCGCTCGTCCGCGGAGAAGATGCCCAGCTGGGCGCGCTTCTCGTAGGGCAGGTGGTCCAGGGCGAGCCGGCGGAACAGGTAGTCCAGCACGCTGGTGGCGATGCGCACGTCGGGGTCGTCGGTCATACCGGCGGGCTCGAAGCGCAGGTTGGAGAACTTCGAGACGTAGAACTCCAGCGGGATGCCGTACTGCAGGCCTACGGAGATCGACATGGAGAACGCGTCCATCACGCCGGCCAGCGTCGAGCCCTGCTTGCCGAGCTTGACGAAGATCTCACCGAGGCCGTTGTCCGGGTAGGAGCCCGCCGTCAGGTAGCCCTCCGCCCCGCCGACCGTGAAGGACACGGTCTCGCTCGGGCGCTTCTTGGGCAGCCTGCGCCGCACCGGCCTCGCCTCCACGGGCGCGGCCTCCACCTTCTCCGTGGCCTTGGCCGACTTGCCTGCCGACAGCGGCTGGCCGACCTTGCAGTTGTCGCGGTAGATCGCCAGCGCCTTGAGGCCGAGCTTCCAGCCGTCCAGGTAGATCTTCTCGACGTCCTCGACGGTGGCCGTCTCGGGCATGTTGACCGTCTTGGAGATCGCACCGGAGAGGAACGGCTGGACGGCAGCCATCATCCGCACGTGGCCCATGGCGGCGATGACCCGCTCGCCCATGGCGCAGTCGAACACCTCGTAGTGGTCGGGCCGCAGGCCCGGCGCGTCGATGACATGGCCGTGCTCGGCGACGTACTCCACGATCGCCTCGACCTGCTCGGCCGGGTACCCGAGGTGGCGGAGCGCCCGCGGCACCGTCTGGTTGACGATCTGCATGGAGCCGCCGCCGACCAGCTTCTTGAACTTGACCAGCGCCAGGTCGGGCTCGATGCCGGTGGTGTCGCAGTCCATCATCAGGCCGATGGTGCCGGTGGGGGCGAGCACCGATGCCTGCGCGTTGCGCCAGCCGTTGCGCGCCCCGATCGCGAGGCAGTCCTTCCACGCGATCGTGGCGAGCTTGTGGACCCCGCTGCTCGCCGGGAGCGTGCGCACGTCGTCGTTGGCCGCGGCGTGCTTGCGCATGACCCGCTGGTGCGACTCCGCGTTGCGGGCGTAGCCGTCATAGGGACCGACGACGCCGGCGAGCTCCGCCGACCGCTTGTAGGCCGCCCCCGTCATCAACGAGGTGATGGCGCCGGCGAGTGACCGCCCTCCGTCGGAGTCGTACGCATGGCCAGTGGCCATGAGCAGGGCGCCGAGGTTGGCGTAGCCGATACCGAGCTGGCGGAACCGGCGGGTGGTCTCCGCGATCGGTTCGGTGGGGAAGTCGGCGAAGCAGATGGAGATGTCCATCGCCGTGATCACCATCTCGACGACCTTCTGGAACCGCGCCGCGTCGAACTGGCCGTCGTCGCCGAGGAACGTGAGCAGGTTCAGCGAGGCGAGGTTGCAGCTGGAGTTGTCCAGGTGCATGTACTCCGAGCACGGGTTGGACGCGGAGATCCGGCCCGACTCGGGACAGGTGTGCCAGTCGTTGATGACGCCGTCGTACTGGACGCCGGGGTCGGCGCACTCCCATGCGGCCTGGGCGATGGTGCGGAAGAGCTTCTTCGCCCCCACCTTGTCGATGACCTCACCCGTCATCCGGGACCGGAGGCCGAACTCGGTGTCGGCCTCGACCGCCCGCATGAACTCGTCGGTGACGCGCACCGAGTTGTTGGCGTTCTGGTACTGCACCGAGGTGATGTCGGAGCCACCGAGGTCCATGTCGAACCCGGCATCGCGCAGCACCCGGACCTTGGCCTCCTCCTTCGCCTTGGTGAGCACGAACTCCTCGATGTCCGGGTGGTCGACGTCGAGGACGACCATCTTCGCCGCGCGCCGCGTGGCGCCCCCGGACTTGATGGTGCCCGCGCTTGCGTCGGCACCCCGCATGAAGGAGACCGGCCCGGACGCCGTGCCACCGGAGGACAGCAGCTCCTTCGACGAGCGGATGCGGGAGAGGTTGAGGCCCGCGCCGGAGCCGCCCTTGAAGATCAGCCCCTCCTCGCGGTACCAGTTGAGGATCGACTCCATGGTGTCGTCGACGGCGAGGATGAAACACGCCGAGACTTGATTCGGGCTCGACGTGCCGACGTTGAACCACACCGGGGAGTTGAAGCTGAAGACCTGGTGCAGCAGCATCCACGTGAGCTCGTGGGCGAAGATCTCGGCGTCGTCGGCGCTGGCGAAGTAGCCGTTGTCGAGGCCCGCGCGGTGGTAGACCCCGACGACCCGGTCAATGAGCTGGCGCAGGCTCGACTCGCGCCCCGGACCGCCGGGGGCGCCGCGGAAGTACTTGCTGGTGACGATGTTGGTGGCGTTGACCGACCAGAAGTCGGGGAACTCGACGCCGCGCTGCTCGAAGTTGACCGTGCCGTCGCGCCAGTTGGTCATGACGACGTCGCGGCGCTCCCAGGTGACCTCGTCGTACGGGTGGACACCGGGGGTGGTGTAGATCCGCTCGACGGTGAGGCCGGCCCGCGCGCCCGACTTCCCGGACGCCTTCTTCCCTCGTCCTGACGTGGTTCCGACGGTCTCGGTCATGCTCTCCCTCTCGATCCGGTGCCGGCGGCTGGGTCCGTCGGTACGCGGTCCTGGCTGCGCTTCTGCTGCTGTTCGGGGGTATTCCTGGGTGGAACGAGCCGGCGACGACGCCGGCCGGTGCGGATCGGGCTCAGTCGGCCGGAGCGTCGCCGGGACTGCGGAGCTCGGCTATCTCCTTCTCGAAGTCCTCGATGGAGGAGAACGAGCGGTAGACACTCGCGAAACGGAGGTAGGCGACCTCGTCGAGCTCCCGAAGCGGGCCGAGGATGGCCAGCCCGACCTCGTGACTGGGGATCTCGGCGGTGCCGCCTGCCCTGACGGCCTCTTCGACACGGTGGGCGAGCTGCTGCAGCGCGTCCTCGTCGACAGGGCGGCCCTGGCAGGCCCGACGAACGCCCGAGACGACCTTCTCGCGACTGAACGGCTCGGTGACCCCGCTGCGCTTGACGACAGCGAGCACGGCCTCCTCGACGGTGGTGAACCGGCGACCGCACGCGGCGCACGAACGCCTGCGCCGTGTGGCCTGGCCGTCGTCGACCTCCCGGGAGTCGATCACCCGGCAGTCGGAGTGTCGGCAGAACGGGCAGCGCATCGGACCGATCCCTTCACCGAACGTTCTCGATTTCGCCGTCCGGGAACCCCACTCCTGGACGAACAACACGAGTGTAACCACAAGATGTAGGGCCAGGGGAAGCCGGAGGCCCCATCAGTGCCGGTGTTCGTCCGATCGGGCACGGGCGCCATCCGGCGCGTCGCGCCGGATGCCCCCTGTCAGCTCACGCTCACCCGCAGCACCTGCCCGCGGTGAAGCCGCACCGATGTGAGCGAATTGTCGGTGACGATCCGATCGGTGACCGCGGCCAGCTCGGGACCCGACGCGGCAGGCGCGACGGTGCGAGCGAGGTCCCAGACGGTGGCCTCCGGACCCACGGTGACGGTGGTCATCACCTCCGCGTCCGACGAACCGCCCACGACCGCCCGCGACTCGGCGGTGGCCCCGGCCAGCAGCCCGAGACCGACCACCACGGTCGCGGCCACGACGGTGAGGGCCGCCGCCGCGAGCACGCGGCGCGCCCGAACCCACGGCGCGGGCACGGGGAGGGCCACGATGGATCGCCGGACCAGCAGTCGTTGACCCGAGGCCTCCGGCACTGCCCGCACCACGGGACGCGGCAGTTGAGCGGGCCGCACGACCACCGGCACCACGGCCGGGCGCACCGGGCGCGGCCCCCGCGGCCGGCGTGGGCCTACCCACCCGGGCCGACCGCTCCCACGGCCGACAGACGGACTGCCCGACAGCCCCACGACACCGCCGGGCTCGTCGAGGGCGACGCGCTCGGCCGCCGGCGCGACGCCCGACCCCCTCCGGCCG
The DNA here is from genome assembly GCA_035695525.1 of Pseudonocardia sp. GTDB lineage: Bacteria > Actinomycetota > Actinomycetes > Mycobacteriales > Pseudonocardiaceae > Pseudonocardia. The sequence goes on from DASRSC010000269.1 coordinate 7,712, forward strand.
GAGCTCGCCTGGCGCCGCTTCCCGCGATCCGCCGCCGCGTGCCGTCGCTCTCCACCTGGTTGATCCTCGGCCGGCCGTCCGATCTGCTCGTGCTCGTCCATCGCCATCCGCCTCTCGCCGCTCCCCGCGCGACTCAAACAACCGTTCGAACGATCGCCTGTGGGATGTGTACCACCGGGGGCCGACAGAATCGAGAAAACTGGGCGTGTCGTTCGAACATGCGTTTGGCGAAGAACGGGATCGGGGCTACCGTCGTGCCGACGGCGGTGGCCCCCCGTCAACGGCTCGGGCAACCGGGTGAGCACCCGCACCATCGGCACCGACCAGCGGCGCCGCACCACCGCATGACGAGCGACACAGCGCAGCACGCAGGACGAACCACGAACAGCACGTGAGCTCCACCGGCACCACCATCGCCGGCGGCGACCATCGAGGGCGACCATCTAGGAGGCACGACGAATGGCACGGGACGAGCCCGGCGCCGCGGCCGGTAGCGAGGCCGGCCCGGTCACACCCGACGGCGGCACAGGGTCGCGTAACGGCAGGTCGGCGCAGGTCAGCACCTTCCCCGACCCTCCGACGGGGCCGGCCGGGCTGACACCGCGGCAGCGCAAGGTCCTCGAGGTGATCCGCGACTGGGTCGAGCGGTTCGGCTATCCGCCGAGCGTGCGCGAGATCGGTGACGCCGTCGGACTCACCTCGACGTCCTCCGTGCACCATCAGCTGCGCACCCTGGAGCGCAAGGGCTACCTGCGCCGGGATCCGAACCGGACGCGTGCCGTCGACGTACGGGGGCCCGATGACCCTGCTGCGGTCGACGACACCGCGGCGCCCGGGGCGATCGCGGTCGAGGACACCACAGCCGACGACCTTCGTCCGGCGCCGGCGTTCGTGCCGCTGCTCGGCAACATCGCCGCCGGTGGACCGATCCTCGCCGAGCAGGCCGTCGAGAGCGTGTTCCCGCTGCCCCGCGAGATCGTCGGAGAGGGCACCCTCTTCCTGCTGAACGTCCGCGGTGACTCGATGATCGAGGCCGCGATCACCGACGGTGACTGGGTTGTCGTCCGGCAGCAGCCGGTCGCGGAGAACGGCGAGATCGTGGCAGCGATGATCGACGGCGAGGCCACGGTCAAGACGCTCAAGCGGCGCGACGGGCACATCTGGTTGATGCCGGCCAACCCGGCCTACGACCCGATCCCCGGCGACGAGGCCAGCGTGCTCGGCCGCGTAGTGGCGGTGCTGCGCAGGCTCTGACCACGGGTACGCGCTGCGGGAACGTCGCCGGATCGCTCAGCGACGGCGCACGGCCATCGCCGCGATCACGAGCAGCAGTGCCCCGACGACGACGGCCGCGCCGATCCCGGCCGGCAGCCAGTCGGGTGCGGGCTCGTCCGTCGGAGCGGCCGTCGACGGTGCGGCCGCCGGAAGCCGGTCCGCCACGAGTCCCGCCGCTTCCGGCACCGCACGGATCTCACCGAGCACGCCGCGGGTCTCCGACCCGGACACGAGCGTCCCGTCGGACTCGAACGCCACCGCCTCGCCCTGCGGCTCGTCCGGCAGTGGCACCTGCACGGGCGTGGCCTCGAGCGCGGCCACGAGGTCACCGCCCCGCACGGGGTAGAGCCAGGCATCGGTGTAGCTGCGCACCGCCACGACCGAGCCGTCGGCAGTCGCGGCGGCACCGGTCACCATTCGCGATCCCATCACACCGAGGGGTCCGCCCTGCGTGGCCGACGGCGGCAGCGTCAGCTCGCCGACTCGCACCAGGGGCGTGGGCCCGAGTCCCTCGGGTGGTTGCACGGTGCGGTACACCCCGGCGGGACTCCGGGCCTCCTTCGTGATCACGACCGGTCGACCGGCCGTGTCCACCAGCAGAGCTTCGGCGTCGTGCGGGCCGTCGGGGTACGTCAGCCGGTGCAACCGTGACTCCCCGCGCACCGGTAGCACGATCATGGCCACGGTGTCCCGACGCCGTTCGTTGTCGCCGATGTCGGCCACCCACAGGGCTCCGTCGGGAGCGAGGGCCAGATCCTCGGCGTCGTACGGGTTCACGGCTGCGGTTCGCGAGTCGATGACCGCACACGTGGACGGGTCCAGCCGATGTAGCTCCACCCGGGATCCGCCGTCGCTCATCGCCCACAGCGCGCCGCCGTCGACGACGAGCCCGGACAGCTCCGTGAGCCTGGGGTCGTCGACGGCACACCGGGCTTCCGGAGCAGGCACGCCGGCGAGCGACGCTACGAGCGCACCGGCCAGGAGGAGCTGGATCAGCGTCCGGCGCCGTCCTCGGCGGTCATACCGACCAGCGCGAACGGCAGCACGGCGGTGGCGAGCTCCGCGCCGACGCGGGCGTGCATCCGGGTGCCCTCGGGGGTGTGTTCTTCCACCAGTACCTCACCCTCGGAGTGCACGCGCGCCACCAGCGAACCCTCGGCGTAGGGCAGCAGCAGCTCGACGTCGACCTCGGGCCGCGGCATCAGCTCGGCGATGCGCTCGCGGAGCTTCTGGACCCCGTCGCCACGCCGTGCGGAGACGAACACCGCATCCGGCAGCAGGTGGCGCAGCCGCGCCAGCTGCAGATCGTCCGCGGCGTCGGTCTTGTTGACGACGAGAAGCTCCTGCGGCATCGCGCCCGCGTTCTGCTCGCCGATCTCGACGAGCACCTGGCGGACGGCCTTGATCTGGTCCTCCGGAAGCGGGTCGGAGGCGTCGACGACGTGCACGAGCAGGTCGGCGCCCGCCGTCTCCTCCAGCGTGGACCGGAACGCCTCGACGAGCTGGTGCGGCAGGTGCCGCACGAACCCGACCGTGTCGGTCAGGGTGTAGGTGCGCCCGTC
>DASRSC010000270.1:0-15263 GCA_035695525.1 Pseudonocardia sp.
CCGCCGCCGGCAGTGCTCCCTCGCGTCGCTCACCTCGCTCGTGTTCACCGGCACGGAGCTGACTCAGCTGCGCTACAGCGAGCCCGCGGGCGCGAGCGAGCCGGGGCAGACCGGGGCATGAGGCGGATCGCTATCGCTATCGGCGTCGCCGCGGTGCTGCTGCTCGCGGGGTGCTCCACCAGCAAGGATGCAGTGGCCCAGACCGGGAATTTCGAGTTCGTCGCTCCCGGCGGGCAGACCACGATCACCTACGACCCACCGGCCAGCCGCGGGCGGGTGAACGGCATCACCGGGGAGAGTCTGCTGCACGACGGCCAGACGGTCGGGCTGGAGAACTACCCCGGAAAGGTCGTGGTGCTCAACATCTGGGGCTCGTGGTGCGGTCCGTGCCGGACGGAGGCTCCGGAGCTGCAGTCCGTGCAGGACCAGACCGGAGCGGTCGTCCTCGGGATCGACGTCCGCGACGACCGCCCTGCCGCCACCGACTTCGTCCGCGACCGCAGCATCACCTTCGACTCGATCTTCGATGCCCCCGGCCGCACTCTGGCGGCCCTGCGCGGCTACCCGCGCAACACGGTGCCGTCCACGCTCGTGCTCGACCGGCAGCACCGGGTGGCCGCCGTGTACCTGACCACGATCCGGGTGTCCGAGCTGGTCCCGCTGATACAGCGCCTGCAGGCCGAGCCCGCCTGACCCCGCGCTTTGCGGTTACGGCCGTCCGGTCCGGAACGTGCCGATTCACTACACGTTGTAGAACCCCGTGCACAGGAAGCCGGGCACCGGGCCTACCCTCGTCGGTGATGGACCCCACGACCACCCTCGCAGTCTCCGGCCCGCTGCTGCTCGCGGTCGCCGTCGCTGTGCTGGCGGGTGCCGTGAGCTTCGCGTCGCCGTGCGTCGTCCCGCTCGTCCCGGGTTATCTCGCGTACCTCGCCGGGCTGGTCGGCGCCGACGCCCCGCCTGCGACGCTCGCCCAGGCACGGGAGGGCCGCACCGGGCGGTGGCGCGTCGCCGGGGCGGCTGTGCTGTTCGTCGCCGGGTTCACGGTTGTCTTCGGTGCGATCCTGGTGGGCGTCGTCTGGCTGTCCGACGCGCTGGTGGCCAACGAGGCCGCCCTGCAGCGCATCGGCGGGGTCGTCATGATCGCGATGGGGCTGGCGTTCGTCGGGCTCATTCCGGTGCTGCAGAACGAGCGCCGGGTGCACTGGGTGCCGCGCGCCGGGGTGTGGGGCGCGCCGCTCCTCGGGGCGGTGTTCGGCCTGGGGTGGGTGCCCTGCATCGGCCCGACGCTCGCGGGTGTCGTCGCGGTGGCTGCGGGCACTGGTGGGGGCTCGCTTCGCGGCGTCGTCCTCACGGTGGCCTACTGCGCAGGGCTCGGGTTGCCGTTCGTGCTGATCGCGCTGGGTGCGTCGCGGGCCGTCCGCGCCCTCGGGTGGTTGCGCCGCCACACGCGCGCGATCCAGATCGCCGGCGGGGTGCTCATGGTGGGTGTCGGGTTCCTCCTCGTCAGCGGGCTGTGGGGCGGGCTGCTGGCCCAGCTGCAGACGTCCGTCGCAGGCTTCACCCCGGTGCTGTAGCGATGGCGTCGACGGAGATAGCGACTCGCCCGCCGGAAACGGGCGACTCGCGGGCGCAGAACGGGTTACTCGCGCTGTTGCGGAACGCGTGGCGGTCCCTCACCTCCATGCGGACGGCGCTCATCCTGCTGTTCCTGCTGGCGGTGGCGGCGCTGCCGGGCGCGCTGCTGCCGCAGCGCTCGCTCAACCAGCGCCTCGTCGACCAGTACTTCACCGACTACCCGGCCATCGCGCCGGTGCTCGACCGGCTGGGCTTCTTCGACGTCTTCGCGGCCCCTTGGTTCGCGGCGATCTACCTGCTGCTGATGGTGTCGCTCGTCGGATGCGTGCTGCCGCGGACGTTCGAGCACGCGAAGAACCTGCGCGCCGCGCCCGTCGTGACCCCGCGCAACTTCGCCCGGCTGCCGCACCACGCCACCGCCACCCTCGACGTCGGTCCGGACGAGGCGGCCGAGCGGATCCGCGGCCGGCTGCGCCGCTGGCGCAGGCTCGAGACGGAGGCCGGTTCCAGCCGCACGATCTCCGCCGAGAAGGGCTACCTGCGCGAAGCCGGCAACCTGCTGTTCCACCTCAGCCTCATCGGGCTGCTCGTCGGGTTCGGGGCAGGCAAGCTGTACGGCTACGGCGGGCAGGTCATCGTGCTTGCCGACGGCGGCCAGTTCTGCAACACCGGAATCCTCGGCTACGACTCCTTCCAGGCCGGTCTGCGCGTGGACGGCACCGACCTCACGCCGTTCTGCCTCCGCGTGGACGACTTCGAGGCCACCTACCTGCCCGACGGCCAACCGGAGAGCTACCGCGCCGCCATCGGCTATCAGACGACGGATGACCTCAACGCCGGCCGTGTGGACCAGTGGCGCCCGTACCCGCTGGCCGTCAACAGCCCGCTGCGTCTCGACGGCAGCCGCGTCTACCTGATCAACCACGGCTATGCGCCGCGCTTCACCGTGACGTTCCCCAACGGGCAGAAGCGCACCGGCGAGGTCCAATGGCAGCCCGTCGACGCGACGACGTACCTTTCGCAGGGCGCCACCAAGTTCGAGCCGCCCGGCATTACGGACGAGCAGAAGCGCCGCACCAGCCAGTTGGCCATCACGGGGCTGCTGGCGCCCACGAGCTCCGGGGGCAAGGTGGTCACCTCGGTGTACCCCGCGTTGCGCGACCCCGAGGTGGCGGTCGACGTGCTCCGCGGTGACCTCGGGCTCGACGACGGGCGCGGCCAGTCGATCTTCCAGGTCGATCAGAGCAAGATCGATTCAGGCCAGCTGGTGCGGGTGGCGCGCGCGAACCTCGTCCCCGGTCAGTCCATCACCCTTGACGACGGAACGATTATCACGTTCGACGACGTGCGACAGTGGATCGCGCTGCAGATCAGCCACGACCCGGGGCAGGATGTCGTGCTCGTGTTCGCCGTGCTCATGCTCGTCGGGCTGGGGTTGTCGCTGAGCATCCGGAGGCGCCGCTTCTGGGCACGGCTCACCCCCACCGAGGACGGCACCCGTACCGTCGTGGAGATCGGCGGTCTGGCCCGCACCGACAGGGCGGGCTATGGCGAGGAGTTCGACCGCCTCCGGGCGCACCTGCTGAACATTTCCGACACCGACGGCTCCGATGTCGACGGCCCCATCACGGCAGCGAAGGACGGCTGATGCTCACCGAACTCGCCCTGTACAGCGACCGCCTCTTCATGGGAGCCGTCGGCGTCTTCGTATTCGCGATGGTCCTGCACGGCGCCGAGTACGCCGTGCATCGGTCGGCGAAGGCCGTGCTCGTCGGAGCCGGGGGCCCGGCCCTCGACGAGCACGAGTCCCACCCGGAGGGGACGCCCGTCCGCAGCCGGTCCGAGCGCCTGGGCCGCATGGGGGTGGCGCTGGTCGTGCTCGGGGCCGTGCTGCTGGCGGCGTCGATCGTCACCCGTGGTCTCGCCGCGCAGCGCTGGCCGCTCGGCAACATGTACGAGTTCACCTCGGCCATCTGCCTGGCGGCCGTGGTCGCATGGCTCGTGGTGCTGCGCCGGTCGCCCGCGTCGCGACCGGTCGGGCTGTTCGTGCTGCTGCCGGTGATCATCCTGCTGTTCCTCGGGGGCACGGTGCTCTACGCACCGGCCGCACCGGTGATGCCTGCGCTGCAGTCGTACTGGCTCGTGGTGCACGTCACGGCTGTCACCATCGCGTCGGGTCTCCTGATGGTCCCCGGCGTGGCGAGCCTGCTGTTCCTGCTGCGCCGCTCCGGGCGGCTGACCGGCGTGGCCGACCGACTGCCGAGCGCCGACGTACTCGACCGGCTCGCCTACCGCCTCACCATCATCGCGTTCCCGCTCTACACGTTCGCGATCATCGCCGGCGCGATCTGGGCCGAGGCCGCATGGGGCCGATTCTGGGGCTGGGACCCGAAGGAGACCGTCGCGTTCGTGGCCTGGGTGATCTACGCCGCCTACCTGCACGCCCGCGCCACGGCAGGCTGGCGCAGCGGGCCGGCCGCGTGGGTCAACGTCGCCGGCTTCGCCGCCGTGATCTTCAATCTGTTCTTCATCAACATGGTGGTCGCGGGCCTGCACTCCTACGCCGGGCTCGGCTGACCGAGCGTGTGACACCGGGCCCACCCATCCGCGTCTCGACCCCGAGCAGTCGCGCGACTACCGTCGGCCTCCGTGCACGTGATCAGTGGTGGACGCGTTCGGTTCGACGGGATGTCGTGATGACGGAGCGTGATTTCGCGGATGATCGCGACTACCCGGACGGCTCAGTCGGCCGCTATGTGCGTGAGCGGTGGGGAGCCATCCCGGCACGCGAACCCCAGCCTGGCGCCACCCCGCCTGAACCTCGCTCGGCGGAGCCGGAGGTCGAGGTCGAGCCCGCGCTGCCCGGCCCCGCCCCGGACGTGAGCAGCATCGCATCCCCCGGCACGCCGGCGGTCCCGCCCGCGTGGCCGAGTCACCCCGTGCAGGACGGCCGGCTGCGTGGCGCAGGCGGAGGCGGCCCCGTAGCCGGGACACCAACGGATCGTCCGGAGCCCTCCGGGTCGCGCGCCGACGTTCCTCCGCCTGCTGCGTACCCGCCCGTCACCGGTCCAGCTGCTGCTCCGATGCCGCACAGGCCGGGCCGAGTGGCCATAGGCCCCGAGCGCATTGGCCCGCGCACCCCGCCCCGGAACGCCCGGTGGATCGATCCTGCCGCCGTGGCGGCGCAGGAGGCGCAGCGGGCTCGCAGCGGCAGCGAGCAAGTGGCGACGGACCTGTCCTCGGCGCGACTGCTGCGCCCGACCGCACGCCCGCCGCAGTCGGGCTGGCGCCGCCTGGTCTACGTGCTGTCCGGGCGTCTGATAAACCCCGGGGAAAGCCCGGCCGACATCCGACGCCGCGAGCTCACCGCTCGGATCAACCAGCCGTTGCTGGGCTGCTACAAGATCGCGATGCTCAGCCTGAAGGGCGGGGTCGGCAAGACCACGATGACGGCGACGCTGGGTGCGACGTTCGCATCACTCCGCGGCGACCGGGTCGTGGCCGTCGACGCCAACCCGGACCGCGGGACGCTCAGCCAGAAGATCCCGCTGGAGACGAGCGCCACGGTGCGTCATCTCCTGCGCGACGCCCAGCGGGTCCGCCGCTACACCGACGTACGGGCCTACACCTCACAGGGCCCGTCCCGGCTGGAGGTGCTGGCCAGCGAGCAGGATCCGGCCGTTTCCGAGGCGTTCAGTGAGGACGACTACCGGCGCACGGTCACGTTGCTCGAGCACTTTTACAACATCGTGCTCACCGACTGCGGCACCGGCCTCATGCACTCCGCGATGTACGGCGTGCTGGGGGTGGCCGACCAGCTGATCATCGTGTCGTCCGGATCGATCGACGGTGCGCGCAGCGCGTCGGCGACGATGGACTGGCTCGACGCCCACGGGCACGGTGACCTGGTGCGCAACTCTGTGGCAGTGATCAACTGCGTGCACCGGTCGGGCGGCGTCGACCTGAACCGCGTGGCGGAGCACTTCGCCGCGCGCTGCCGTTCGGTGGTACGGATCCCGTTCGACGCACACTTGGAGGAGGGCGCCGAGGTCGACCTCGACCGCCTCGAGCCTGCGACGCGGCTCGCACTGCTGAAGCTGGCCGCTGCCGTGGCCGACGCCTTCGATGGTGCCGTAGTCTGACGGGCCGTCATCCGGAGCCCCGGCCCATCGGGCCGGGCTACCGGCTCAGGCGCCGGGTGGATCGTCCCGTCGCTTGACCTTCTCGTCGAGCTGACGCAGGAAGTCGGGATCATCGTCGGGTCCGCTGACCCGTGGCCTGCCGGACCCCGTGTTCGGGCGTCGCGGCGGCTGCGGGACCTGCGGGCCTCCGGCGCTCATCGCCTTCCACAGCACCAGGGCGATGATCGCGGCGCCGACGAACGCGATGAGGAACAACACTCCAACCACCTCCGTCGTCGAGGTTAGCGGAGCGCAGCGACCAGGGTGGTGAAGAGCCGGTTCGCTGTCCGCTCCATCACGCGAGGGCGCAACGACCAGGCACTCAGGGCCGCGACGGAGGCAGCGTTGCCTCACTCGTGAGCTCGGCCAGCATGCTGCGCACCTCCGACTCACGGAAGCGACGGTGGCCACCAGGGGTCCGGATCGAGCCGATCCTGCCCGCGGACGCCCAGCGCGTCACGGTCTTGGGGTCGACCCGGAAGAGAGCGGCCACCTCGCCGGGAGTAAGCAGGCGTTCGTTGCTGCTGGCCTGTGTCGTGACTGTCATGTGGACCTCCAGAGCCGAGGGCGTTTCCGGGCCATCGTGACACCTGGGACCCCGAGTACTCGAACGGTTGTCCGGAAGTAAAGGGCTCTTCAAGGACGAACCGGACACGAATCGGGCACCGCAGCGACGCCCTCGATTCGGTCGTACGCTCGTGCCATGACCTCGCCACCCACGGGACAGCCGGCCACGGGGCAGGGGCCGGGTCTTGCTGCCACGGTAGGGCTCTACGCGCTCGCCCGCCTAGCTCTGGTCGCCGTCGTGACGGTCCTCATGCTTTTGGCGGGCACGCCGTTCCTCATCGCTGTGCTGGTCGGTCTGATCGTGGCGCTGCCGCTGTCCATGGTGCTGTTCCGCGGGCTCCGCAGCCGTCTCGACAGCGCGCTGGCGGAGAGTCGAAGTCGGCGGTCCGCGGAACGCTCCGCCTTACGGGCGCGGCTCCGCGGCGAGGGGGTCGCTGCGGACTCAGGTGAACTGGCTCAGCGCCAGCCCGATCCCGGTGAGCACTGACCAGGCCAGGAGCAGCATGCCCGTCTGCGCCAGCACCCGGATCAGCCTCCGGCCGTCCACACCCCCCAGCACCTGGCGCGCCAGGAGGGCGGCGAGCGGCAGGACCAGCAACCCGAGCAGCATCGGCAGGCTGCGCAGCCCACCAAGCGCCGACAGCAGGATCGGCACTGTGACAAGCGCGGCGTAGAGGCGACGCGTCTCGGCGTCCCCGAGCATGACGGCGAGTGTGCGTTTCCCCACCACCGTGTCGGTGGGGATGTCACGCAGGTTGTTGGCCACCAGCACGGCACACGTGAGCAATCCCACACCGACGGCGGTGACGACCGAGAGTGCTCCCGGCGTGCCGCTCTGGGTGATCACCGTGCCGAGCACCGCCACGGGGCCGAAGAAGACGAAAACCGCAATCTCGCCGAGGCCCGAGTAGCCGTAGGGGCGCCGCCCGCCGGTGTAGAACCTGGCCCCCGCGATGCACAGGGCGCCGACAGCGATCAGCCACCACTGCCCGCTCAGCGACACCAGGGTGAGCCCGGCCAACCCGGCGATCGAGAAGCACCCGATCGCGAAGGTGCGCACCGTTGCCGGTTCGGCCACCTTCGACCCGACCAGGCGGAGTGGACCGACGCGTTCGTCGTCGGTGCCACGGATGCCGTCGGAGTAGTCGTTGGCGTAGTTCACGCCGACCACCAGCGCCACGGCGACCACCAGCGCGAGCAGGGCACGCCCCGGTGCGACGACGCCGTAGCCGATCGCCGCGCCGGTGCCGGCCAGGACCGGCGAGACGGCGGTCGGGAGGGTCCGCGGGCGGGCGCCCTCGATCCATTGCGCGATGGTTGCCACGCGGGAACGTTATCCGGCGGTGCTTCCGGTGTTCGCCGGAGCGCCGCCGGTGCCGGTGGGGCAGGACGGCGCCGCGTCGAAGCCGGGCACGGCCGCCGCGGCCAGGTACTGGTCGACGCCGATCCGCAACCACCGGTCCGCTCCGGCACCGAGTACGCACTGCACCGGGACCGCAGCGTGGTTCGCCGCGATCCCGACCACCTCGGCGCCGGCTACCGGCGCCGCCAGCACGGGCAGGTCGCCGGCGACCGTGGACAGGCGCTCCGAGCCCGTCCACAGGTAGTCCACGGTCACCCAGGCGTTGTCGTTGAGCCCGAGCGCGTCCCAGAACAGCCCGTCGGCGAGGTCGATGCCCGCGGGGTTGAGGACCTTACGGTTGAACTGGTCCTTGCCGCTGTTGTAGTCGTTCTGGTACGCCGCCTGCGCCTCCGGGAGGCCCTGCGGAAGGTCGTGCCACTCCTGACGGGTGGGTGCGGGGTTCCAGTAGTCGTCCCGGGTGTTCCACGGCCCCACGTCCCAGACCGGTGCGAAGGCACAGCGTCCGTTGGGCGCGCACACCTTGACCGAGTAGTCGCTGGTGTCACGCGGCGACAGTCCTCGGCGTGACGGCAGTGCGACGAAGTGGTCGCGTTCGGTGATGACGTGCCCGTTCGCCGTCGTGCCGCCGACGAGCCCCTCGCGCGTCGCGAAAACCCGGTAGCTGAGCGCGGCCTGCTCCGGCCCGCCCTCGGTGAGCTGCTTCGTCGTGGGCTGAGCGGTGAGCGTGAGCCCATGCACGGCGGGGCCGCCGCCGTGCGGGCCGGTGAGGACCAGCCTGCCCTGTACCTCGGACGTCGGCTCGGGTAGCTCGGCGACCATGCTGGCCGTCCCGGGGGCACCATCGGCGGGGCCGGCAGGGATCCATTCCGTCCAGCCGCCGGTGCTGCGGCGCCCGCGGATGTCGACGGCGGCCGCACTGCCCGCCGGGACGTCGCCGAGGACAGTTGCGACGATCCGGTCGGTCGTGATGTCGAGCTGTTGCGGGAGGAGCGTGAGCAGCCCGGTCGGCACGAGCGCCGCACCGATCGGTCCCCCCTCCCCGAGTCGGGCGAGGTAGGCGCCCGCGGCCGCCAGCCGCGCCGTGCCGTCGGCGAGCGTGACACCCGCTGCCTCGCCGGCACCGAGGTCGGGGCTCCAGGACGCGAGGGATGCGGCGTCCGCGGATTCCGGAGTCGCCACAGCGACCGAGAGCGCGCCGACCAGGGCCAGCGATGCCGTTGCCGTGCCCAGCCTCATGCTGCGTCTCCCCATGTTACCGCTGTGACCAGAGTGCCTTCTGGGGCGCAGCAGATCGGATGAGCGAGTAGCAGTCAAGCAACCCAGAGTGACCTGCACGATCGAGGGAATTCGGTTGTCACTCCTGCGGGTGGTGCTGTCGGGCGTCGAGCAGGTCCGCGATTGCACGCCGATCAGGCTTCCCGATGCCGCGAAGCGGGATCTCGGGCACGGTGTGCAGCACGCGCGGCACCGCGGCCCGGCCGAGCTCGGCCAGCACGGCGGCACGCAGCCGTCCGCCTCGGACGGCATCCGGCTCCTGCGGTCCGTCCCCGGGATCCGCCACGACGGCCGCTGCCACGACCTGGCCCCACTCCACGTCCGGCAGCCCCACGACGCAGGCCGCCCGTACGCCGGCCTGGGCCGCCAGGACCTGTTCCACCGCTGCCGGGGCCACCTTCTCGCCGCCGGTGATGATCATGTCGTCGGCGCGGCCGAGCACCTCGAGTCGTCCGCCGCGCCACCGGCCCAGGTCCCCCGTGCGGAACCAGCCGTCGCCGAACGCCGCTGCGGTGCCGGCCGGGTCTCCGAGATAGCCCTCCGCAAGGGTCGGTCCACCCAGCCGGATCCTGCCGGTCTCGTCGATGTCCACCCGCACGCCGTGCAGCGGCACACCGTCGTACACGCAGCCACCCGCCGTCTCGCTCATGCCGTAGGTCGTGACGACACGCACGCCCGCCGCCAGCGCGCGGGCGTGCAGCCACGGGTCCAACGCGGCCCCTCCGACGAGCACGGCGGCATAGCCGCGCAGGGCGTCGAGTGCGGTGCCGCCGGCGTCCAGGAGCCTGGCTAGCTGAGTGGGGACGAGGCTCGTGCAGCGCCTCCCGTCGCCCAGCTGCGCAGTGGCGGTCGCGAAGTCGTCGGGCCGGAAGCCGTCCCGCAGATCCTGCACCATCGGCGCCGCCCCGGCGAGCAGCGAGCGCACGACCACCTGCGCGCCCGCGACGTGCTCGGCGGGAAGGGCGAGCAGCCAGCGTGCCGGCCCCTCGAGCCGCTCCACGGTGGCCAGCGCGGACGCCCGCAGCGCCGTGGCGGAGAGCACCACGTACTTGGGGACGCCGGTGGAGCCCGAGGTGGCGATCACCAGCGCCGCACCCGGTCCGGCCGCCGCCGTGGGGGCCGAGCCGCGGGGCGGGAACGGAAGCACGGCGGGCCCGCCGTCGAGCGCCTCACGCAAAGCTCCCGCGAGCTCGGCGACCGCGGGGGGCGATCCGTCCACCTGAACCATCCGGACGCCGGTCATCGGGGCACCCGCCCCCGGGCCCGAACCGGTGCGGGGCGCCGGACGTTTATCAGTAGTGCCACGGGAACGGGGACCAGTCCGGCTCACGCTTCTCCAGGAACGCGTCCCGTCCCTCCACCGCCTCGTCGGTCATGTACGCGAGTCGCGTGGCCTCGCCCGCGAACAGCTGCTGCCCGACCAGCCCGTCGTCCTGCAGGTTGAACGCGTACTTCAGCATCCGCTGCGCGGTCGGGGACTTGCCGTTGATCTCCTTGGCCCACTCCAGCGCCACCTTCTCCAGCTCCGCGTGTGGCACCACCGCGTTCACCATGCCCATCCGGTGCGCATCGGCCGCGGAGTACTCGCGACCGAGGAAGAAGATCTCGCGGGCGAACTTCTGGCCCACCATCCGTGCAAGGTAGGCCGAGCCGTACCCGGCGTCGAACGAGCCCACGTCGGCGTCGGTCTGCTTGAACCGCGCGTGTTCCGCACTGGCCAGCGTCAGGTCGGCCGTCACGTGCAGCGAGTGCCCCCCGCCCGCCGCCCAGCCGGGCACCACCGCGATGACGACCTTGGGCATGAACCGGATCAGCCGCTGGCACTCCAGGATGTGCAGCCGCCCCGCGCGGGCCGGGTCCACGGTCTCCGCGGTGTCGCCCGAGGCGTACTGGTAGCCGGTGCGCCCGCGAATGCGCTGGTCGCCGCCCGAGCAGAACGCCCAGCCGCCGTCCTTCGGGGACGGCCCGTTGCCGGTGAGCAGCACGCACCCGACGTCGGGCGTCTGGCGGGCGTGGTCGAGCGCGCGGTAGAGCTCGTCGACCGTGCCGGGCCGGAAGGCGTTGCGCACCTCCGGCCGATCGAACGCGATCCGCACGGTGCCGCCTGCCGGGCCGGCGGCGGTGGCCCGGTGGTAGGTGATGTCGGTGAAGTCGAATCCATCGACCACCCGCCACGCATCGGGGTCGAACAGCTCGGACGGGGCAGCGGTCTCCACGACAAGCGACCCTATGTCCGGGGTCTGCACCCTCATGGGACCGGGCTCGGGTTTGCCCGCCTAACCCTCGGCGGTCCGCTGCGCCATGGCATAGGCGAGCTGCAGCAGGTCGGAGCCGGTCAGCACCGCGAACGTGGCGGCGACCAGCCGGGTGGCCCGCGGGGCGAAGACGAGCCCGATCGCGAAGCCGGTGGCGATCCAGACGTCGAGGCAGAACGGGCAGGTGATCAGCTCGCCGATCGACTTCCGCAGCCCGGTCGTCGCTCGCACCTCCTCCATCACCTCCGCCGGTCCGCCGCGGCCCATGTACCGGGTGAAGGGTGCGCGCAGTGGGGCGGTCACCGAGTCCTTGCTGATCGTGCGCGACAACTTGTGCGTGCCCGCCGCGAGCAGCACCACGTCCCATGGACCGACGCCGTCCGGCAGCCCTCTACCGCGAAGCCGCGCGAGTCCCGCGGCGCCCGCCACCGTCGCCGCGAAGACGGCCATCACGAGCACGTAGGCGCCCAGCGGCCGGTCCTCCCCGTTGCGGTAGGCGTCGGCCTCGGCGTGTGCAGCGGCCGCCACCCCGTTGCCGGCAGCGCCGTTCTCGCTGCGCTGCCGTTTCTCGGCCTGCTGTCGCATCTTGACGTCCTCTCAGGTCTCGCGGCGGGTGCCGTACACCGGCCTACCTACCCCGCCGGAAGCCCGGTCACGCGCCGGAACCGATCGAACTCCTCATTCGCTCGCGAGTGGTCCCGGCCGTCCTCCTGGGCCGCGCCAGCAGGCGTTCGGCCGCGCTGCCGGACCACTCGACGAGCATCAGCGTCGCATCGTCGCGCGGCTCGACCCTGCGGTGCTCCCGCACGGCGTGCGCGGGTGGAGCTGCTCAGCCCACCGGACGCTCCAGCGTCACCAGCAGCCCGTCGACCCCACCGGGGCCGATGCGGCCCTTCACCTCGGTGGAGGTGATCGCCTTGAGCTGCCAGCCCTGCTGTGCCTCGTCGTTGAGCAGCCTCTCCAGCTTGTCGGCCGAGAGCTTCCCGCCGACGAGGCTCTCGCGCAGCTGCAGGACCCGGTACTCGTAACGCGCCATGCGTCTCAGGCTGCCAGGCCGCCCGGCGGGTCCCGCGCCAGCATCGCCGCTGGCAGGATCGCTGGCGTGCAGACCCTCCCCAAGGGCGCGAACGCGCCTCTCCCGCCTGGCCCGGTCGCGGTGCACGTCACGGCGAGCGCGCCCGTCGACATCTCGGCGCTGCTCGTTGCGGAGACCGGGAAGGTCCGCGGCGACGCCGACTTCATCTTCTACAACCAGCCCGCAGCCTCCGGCGTCCGCTACCGCCCCGACGGCGTGGATGTCGACCCGGCCGCCGTGGACGCGGAGATCGAGCGCGTCACCGTCACCGCGAGCCTCGACGGACGCGGCCCGGCGACCTTCGGCGCACTCGGCGGGCTCCGCCTCGACGTGGCCGTGGCCGGGAAGCCGGTCGCCGTGTTCGAACCCGATGGGCTCGGTGCCGAGACGGCACTGCTCTGTGTGGAGATCTACCGCCGCGGCAGCCAGTGGAAGGTGCGGGCGGTCGGGCAGGGCTACGCGAACGGGCTGGCCGGCATCGCCACGGACTTCGGCATCTCGGTGGAGGATCAGCCCGCGCCGCCGCCTGTGGCGTCCCCGCCCGCCGACGCCCAACCCGCCGAGGCCGGCAGGATCACGCTCGACAAGGGCAAGGTGTCGCTGGCCAAACGCCAGACGGTCTCCCTCACCAAGGGCGGGGCGCCCGCACTGCGCCGGGTGGCCATGGGTCTGGGGTGGGACCCTGCCTCGAGCGGAAGCACGATCGACCTCGATGCGTCGGCCATCCTGATCGGGAGCACCGGCACGAAGGTCGACGCGGTGTGGTTCATGAACAAGCTCGCCCTCCGCGGGCTCGTGGAGCATTCCGGGGACAACCTGAGCGGGCACGGCTCCGGGGACGACGAGACGATCACCGCGGATCTGCAGGCGCTGCCCGCCGCGATCACGGCCATCGTGTTCGTCGTGAACTCGTTCCGCGGCCAGCAGTTCACCGAGGTGGGAAGCGCGTACTGCCGGCTGCTCGATCTCGGCTCCGGAGCCGAGCTCGTCCGATTCGACCTCAGCCACTCCGAGCCGCGCACGGGCGTGGTGATGAGCGTGCTGCGCAGGAACGGCCCCGTGTGGGAGATGACCGCGATCGGCGAGTTCCACGACGGCAGGACGGCGCGCGCGATGTTCGGGGTGGCCGAGGACGTCGTGCGCGGCCTGGCCGGATGACGCAGGCTCACCGGAAGCCCCGGCCGTCGCCGTGAAGCAGGTTCGGCAGACCGACACCGTCAACGCCCAGGTGCTCGACGCGCTGCGTGCCGCCGTCATCACCGGCGAGCTGCAGCCCGGCACGCTGCACTCGGTGCAGACGCTGGCCACGCAGCTCGGCGTCTCGCGCACGCCCGTCCGCGAAGCGCTGATCAAGCTCGCGCAGCAACGCATGGTCCGCTTCGAGCGCAACCGCGGGGTGCGGGTACTGCAGACCTCGCTGCACGACCTCGAGGAGGTCTTCGCGCTGCGGCTGCTGCTGGAGGTGGCTGCCACCCGACGCGCCAGCCAGCAGATCGATGAGAGCGGGCGCCGCGAGCTGCGGCGGCTCTACCAGGCGATGGAACGCTGCGCCCGGGCCGACGACGAGTACCGCATGTGGGAGCACGACCGCCGGTTCCACTTCGTGGTGCTGCAGGCTTCGGGGAACCTGCGGCTCGCCGAGTACGTCGACGGGCTGCGGGACATGGTGCTGCGCCGCGGCGTCTCGACGGCGGGCCTGTCGCGGAGCCTCGACGACATCGTGGCCGAGCACCGCGCGGTGCTCGACCGCATCGAGGCCGGTGATGCGGACGGAGCCGCCGAGGCGATGCGGGCGCACCTCCTACGCACTGCCGAGCTGCTCATCGCACAGGAGGCGGGAACCCCACCCGGGAGTGTGGACGTGGATCTCGGCTGGACCGGCCGAACCTGATCCATCGACGAGTGGGCACACATTGACGAGTGGCATGCCACATGCCACGGTCGGCCTGGGCCGCGCGGGCGAGCGCGGCCCGGTCTCGACGTCGAGAGGACCACGATGGCGACTGCGAACAAGGTGAGCGTGATCCCGTGCGGGGCCATGACCGCGGACCTGACCTGGTTGCTGATCAAGCCGGGCCGCTCCATCACCGATCGGAACTCCAAGGACGCGCCCGCCCCGTGGGTCGATGTGCCCACCCACTGCGTGCTCGTCGAGACCGACGAGGGCCGGATCCTCTGGGACACCAGCTGCCCGCGCGACTGGGAGGAGCGCTGGGGGCCGACCGGCCTGCAGGACTTCTTCCCGTACGACAACGTCAGCGACGAGGAGTACCTCGACTCCCGGCTGAACCAGATGGGCATCGGGCTCGACCAGATCGACTACGTGATCCTGTCGCACCTCCACTTCGACCACGCCGGCAACGCGCAGATGTTCAAGAACACGAACGCGAAGCTCGTCTGCCACGAGAAGGAGAAGGACTTCGCCTTCGGATTCGACGGGCTGTTCACGGGCGCGCACCTCAAGACCGACTACCAGGGGCTGACGTTCGAGACCGTCTCCGGCGACACGGACTTCCTCCCGGGCGTGAAGCTCATCGAGACGCCGGGTCACACGGTCGGCTGCATGTCCATGCAGGTGGACCTGCCCGACACCGGCACCATGATCTTCACCTCGGACGCGGTGTACATGGGCGAGAGCTACGGGCCGCCCGCCACACCCGCGGCTATCGTCAACAACCTGGAGCAGTTCTACGCGTCGGTCGAGAAGCTGCGCGCGATCCAGGAAGAGACGGACGCGACGATGGTGTTCGGCCATGATGCCGAGCAGATCCACCAGCTGCGTACCGCGCCGGAGGAGTCGTACACATGAGTCACCCCGACGTGGAGCTCACCGAGGAGACGATCTTCACCTGGGGTGCGCCGCCGCTGAAGTTCGGTGCGGGCGCCTCCGACGAGGTCGGCTTCGAGATGGCCGGCTACGGCGTCAAGCGGGCCCTGATCGTCACCGACCCCGGCATCCACGCGCTGGG
>DASRSC010000271.1:0-5705 GCA_035695525.1 Pseudonocardia sp.
GTGCCCGACGTGGACGCCGCCGTCGCGGTGGTACGCGCTGCGGGTGGCACCGCGAGCGATCCGACCGACGAGCCGCACGGGCGTGTCGCGGACTGCGCGGACGACCTGGGCCTTCCGTTCGCGCTCTGGACCGGGCCGCCCGGACCCGCGCACACGGCCCAGGTGGACGAGGCGATCGCACACCTGGTCCTGCGAGTGCCCCATGCGGGCCGGGCCAGGGCCTTCTACAGCACGGTCCTCGGTTGGGGATTCGCGCCCGCCCGCGTCCTCGACGGGTGGAAGGTCCGCACCGCGGGGGGCGAGCCACGGCCCCGCACCTCGATCTGGGGCGGTCGGCGCGAGCCCGCCGCGGTGGTGCCGACCTACGCCGTTCCCGACCTCGCCGCTGCCGTGCTGGCCGTCCGGGCCGCGGGCGGCACCAGCACCGAGCCCGAGCGGCGCCGGTTCGGGACGGCGGCCGAGTGCACCGACGACCAGGGTGGACGGTTCCAGCTCGTCCAACGCTGACGCCCCGCCCGCTACCAGGGCACCGGGCCGGAGCGGTCGAAGAACCGCCCGTCGGGCCGTCGGGCGCCACGGTAGCGAGCGCCACGATGGCGTCGCTTCCCTCCTCCACCGTCTGGAAGCCGCTGTTGCCGTTGAGGTCCGTGGCCGTGTAACCGGGGTCGGCGGCGTTGATCCGGAACTCGGGCAGCGCCCTGGCGTACTGGCTCGTGATCATGTTCAGCGCCGTCTTGGACGACGGGTAGGTGAGTGCGACGAACGTCGACTCCACCCGGGCCGGGTCACCAGTGAGCGTGATCGAGCCCATCCCGCTCGACACCATCACGATCCGCGGCGCGGCCGACCGCCGCAGCAGCGGCACGAACGCCCGGGTCATCCGGACCGGACCGAACACGTTCGTCGCGTAGCAGGCGAGCATCTCGTCTGCTCCGGTGTCCACCGCCGCGACCGCCGGCCCGATGATCCCGGCGTTGTTCACCAGCACGTCCAGCCGTCCGTAGCGGGACTCCACCTCCTTCGCCGCGGCCGCGACAGACTCGTCGCTGGTCACGTCCAGCGGGAGCACGGTCACGTCGCCGTGCAGCGTCTCGGCAGCGGCGGTGCCGCGCTCGGCGTCGCGCGCACCCAGGAGCACTGTCCAGCCGCGCTCGGCCAGCCGCCGCACCGTCGCGAACCCAATGCCTTTGTTCGCCCCGGTCACGAGGGCGATCGTCGTCTCCGTCATGCCTCCACGATCGGGTCCGACCGGCGCCCGGACCAGGTCCGACCCAGCCTGGGACGGCTTGTACCAGGCTGGGCTGCAGTGGGGGCGGCATCCTGGATGCCGTGGACCGCATCGAGCTCGGCACCGCGCTGCGCACCTGGCGCGAGCGCCTGCACCCGTCCGACGTAGGTCTGCCCGCCGGGCTGCGGCGCCGCACCCCGGGTCTGCGGCGCGAGGAGGTGGCAGCGCTCGCGGGGGTATCCGTCGACTACCTGACGCGACTCGAGCAGGGCCGCGGCCCACGCCCGTCGGAGGGGGTGCTGGGCGCCCTGGCCCGCGCGCTGCGCGTCACCGACGCCGAGCGCGACCACCTCTTCCACCTGGCCGGCGGCGCGCCTCCGCTGCCGGGACGCATCCGCAGCGCCGTGCGACCGAGCGTGCTGCGGCTGATGGACCGCTTCACCGACCTCCCCGCCCTCCTGCTCGACGCGAAGTACGACGTGCTGGCCTGGAACCCCATGGCGGCCGCGCTGCTCGGCGACCTGTCGTCGATCCCGCTCGATCAGCGCAACATCGCGCGGCAGGCCTTCACCGGTGTCCACCGTCTCGATGTCGAGCCCGGCGAGCGCGAGCGGCTCGACCGCGCGCTGGTCTCCGACCTGCGCCGCTCCGCGGCGCGCTATCCCACCGACCCTGGCCTGCAGCGGCTCGTGGCGGATCTCCGGTCGGCGAGCGCCGATTTCGAGCGCCTCTGGACGCTGCGCGAGCTCGACGAGCGGCACAACGACACGAAGCGGATCCGCCACCCGGAGCTCGGCGTACTGGAGCTGGACTGCAACGTGCTCGAGGTGCACGGTGACGATCAGGTGCTGCTGGTCTACTCCGCCGCGCCCGGCACGCGGGCCGCGGAGGCCCTCGAGCTGCTCAGAGTGGTCGGACTGCAGCACGTCGGACGGACCCGGACGGGCTACCCTCCGACAGGGGGCCGAGGGGACGCTGACTTCCCGGCATCGGGTCACGATACTGCTCAGGGGGTGCGGTAGTGCGCAGGAGGGACGACCGAGATGGCTGCTGACGAGGCGTTCGACGCCCTCGCGGATCCGGTCCGCCGCGAGATCCTCACGCTTCTCGCCCAGAATGACGAGTGCAGCGCAGGCGAGCTGTCCGACCGGATCAACCGGGTCGGCCGCACGGCCGTGTCCAGCCACCTCCGCGTGCTGCGCACCGCAGGCCTCATCGCCGAACGCCGCAACGGCCGCTTCCGCTACTACTCCGTGGACGCCACCGGTCCCGCCCAGGATGTGATCCAGCTGCTGCAGGAGCTGTTCCAGGGGTCGCTCGACGCTGCCAAGGCCGCCGTGGAGACCGGCGCGGCCGATGCCGACGGGTCCATCCGCCGAGCCATGTGATGAGCCGGCTGGCTCTGACCGCCGAACAGCACGTCGATGCGCCGCCTGCGGCGGTCTTCGCGCTGTTCGGGGCGGGAACGGGCGCGGGTTGGCTGTTCGACGCGGTGTGTGATCGCGTCGCTCTCGGCGCCGTCGTCACGCTGCAGGCTCCCATGTTCGGCATGGCCGCAGGACCGGTGGAGATCCTTGGCCGCATCTCGGCGGTCCGTTCGCCCTCGCGCATCGAGATCCGGCACGACCAGCCGTGGCGCGGCCGGCTCCGGGTGCACGTCGACCCGGACGGAAGCGGCACGCGGGTGCGCCTGATCGCCGATCTCGACGATGCCGGACTGCACTGGCTGATGCGCCGCCGCGGCTTCAGCGTGCCCGACGGCGGGGTGGAGGGGACGCACCCGGTGGGCCTGCTGACGAGCAAGTCCGGGTCGGCGAGTGTGTTCGCCTCGGCCACCGAGAACCTGGCCGCGATGGCCGTCGAGGAGATCAACGCCGAGGGCGGCATCCGGGGCAGGCCGGTGCGGCTGATCGTCGGGGACGACGCCACCGACCCGCGGCTCGGCACGATCGAGGCGTGGCGGCTGGTGCATGCGGGCTGCCGGGCGATCATGGCGAGCACGACATCGGCCACGTTCACCCGCGCCGCGCACGAGCTGCGTGGAGCAGATGTGCTGATGGTGCAACCCGTCATGAACGAGGGCGGCATGGGCGGTGGTCTGCGCGTCCAGCTCGGCGAACGCCCGGAGAGCCAGCTGCGGGCCGCCGCCGCGCCGATCATGGAGGTAGCAGGGGGGCGCCGGTGGTTCCTGGCCGGCAACGACTACGTGTGGCCGCAGGTGGTGCACTCGGCGGCGCGTCGGGTGCTGGCCGACCACGGCGGCACCGTGGTGGGAGAAGGCTTCGCGCCACTGGGCACCCGCGACTTCGCGCCGCTCATCGAGAACGTCCTGCGCTCGGGGGCCGACATCGTCCTGTCCTCGTTCGTCGGTGCCGACCTCGTGCATTTCGAGCGGCAGTGCCACGCGATGGGCGTGCGCGAGCGCTGCCGGTCACTCGCCCTCGCCCTCGACGAGCCCACGCGCGAACGGATCGGCGACGACGCGGCGAGCGGGATGTGGGGGGTCTCGGGCTACTTCGAGCAGCTCCCCGGTGACATCAACGAGGCGTTCCTGCGGCGATACCGCGCGGCGTACGGGGCGTTCGCGCCGCCGGTCTCGAGTATCTCCGAGTCGGTCTACGAGGCATTGCACCTCTATGCCATCGCCGCGCGGCGGGCTACAGACGATGACGCCGTGTCCACGGCACGCGAGTTGCACACCAGCCACATGGCCTTCCCCCGCGGCATGGTGTCCGTCGTCGGCCCGGAGACGATGCAGCAACGCCTCTTCCTCGCGGAGGCGACGCCGGGCGGCTTCCTCGTGAGTCGCGCTGGTTGACGGCACGTCACAAGTGCGTCAACGCGCCAGCACTCGTTGACGGGTTGCTTACCACCTGGTTACGGTCCGATCCGATCGGCGCCGAACACGAGGAGACCCAGACGATGCCCGTTCAGCCCCCCGAACTGCCGGCCATCATGAAGGTGGCCGAGGGTTATGGCCTGGGCCTGTCCGACGCCGACGTGGCGTCGTTCGCCCCGATGGTGCACGGCGTCCTGGCGTCATGGGACGCCGTCGAGGAGCTCCACGCGCGGACGGCGCCGACCGCCCCGGACCGCGCCTGGGCCCGTCCCGAGGATGCCGACAACCCGCTCAACGCCTGGTACGTCACCTGCAACGTCACGGAGGGCGGCGAGGGCCCGCTCGCCGGCCGCACCGTGGCGGTCAAGGACAACACCGCGGTGGCCGGCGTGCCGATGATGAACGGCTCGGCGACGCTTCAGGGCTTCGTCCCGGCCAGGGACGCCACGATCGTCTCCCGGATGCTCGCGGCGGGCGCGACGGTCACCGGCAAGGCGGTCTGCGAGGACCTCTGTTTCTCGGGCGGGTCGCACACCGCGCGCACCGGCCCCGTGCGCAACCCGTGGGACCCCAGCCGGACCACGGGCGGGTCCTCCAGCGGGAGTGCGGCACTCGTCGCATCTGGCGCCGTTGACATCGCCACCGGTGGCGACCAGGGCGGTTCCATCCGCATGCCCGCTTCCTTCAGTGGGATCGTCGGGCACAAGCCGACGCACGGCCTCGTGCCCTACACCGGTGCGTTCCCGATCGAGCAGACGATCGACCACGTCGGGCCCATGACGCGCACGGTGGCCGACGCCGCGCTGGTACTCAACGTCCTCGCCGGACCTGACGGGCACGATCCGCGCCAGCCGAACGATCTCGTGCCCGACGACTACGTGGGCGCGCTGGCCCGCTCGGCGGAGGGGCTGCGCGTCGGCGTCGTCTCCGAGGGCTTCGGCCACCCGGGCTCCGAGCCCGACGTGGACGACGCGGTCCGCGCCGCGGTCGACACGCTGCGCGAGGCCGGCCTCACCGCCGAGGACGTCTCGATCCCATGGCACCTGCACGGCCTGAAGATCTGGGACGTCATCTCCATCGAGGGCGCCGCCGCGCAGATGGTGGACGCCAACGGCTACGGCATGAACTGGCCAGGCCTCTATGACCCCGAGCTCATCGAGTTCTACGGCAACAAATGGCGCGCGGACGGCAGCCAGTTCTCCGAGACCGTCAAGCTGGTGCTGCTCAGCGGCCGGTACGCGATCAACAGGTACCAGGGCAAGCACTACGCGATGGCCCGCAACCTGGTCCCGCAACTGCGGGCCGCCTACGACGAGGCGCTCGCGCGCTACGACGTCCTGGTCATGCCGACCACGCCGATACAGGCGTCGGTCATCCCGGCGGAGGACGCCCCGCGTGAGGAGGTGATCGGTCGCGCGCTGGAAATGGTGACCAACTGTGCACCTCTGGACGTCTCCGGCCACCCGGCGTGCAGCGTGCCCGCGGGGCTGGCAAACGGCCTGCCGACCGGTATGATGATCATCGGAAAGCGTTTCGACGACGCCACCGTGCTGCGCGTGGCCCACACGTACGAGCAGGCAGTCGGCGGATTCCCCGCCCCGCATGCCGCGTCCGTGGGCAGCGCGGGCTGACGAAGCC
>DASRSC010000272.1:0-8579 GCA_035695525.1 Pseudonocardia sp.
CGCGAGAGGTGGATGCAGCCGTGCGAGAGCACCCTGAGGCTGCCCTCGTGGAAGGCGATGCCGCCGTTGAAGAAGACGGAGTACGGCATCGGCGCGTTGTTGAAGATCGAGCTGCGGTGGTTGCGGTTCTTGAACGTCACGTTGAAGGTGCCGGGTGGGGTGAGGTGGCCCGCGCGCCCGTGGGTGATGGGTACCGGGCCGTACTGCACGGCCCCAGCGCTGATCAGCCACGCGCGGTTGCTGGACAGCTCGATGCAGGCGCGGGCGGTGGACACGCACGGCGTGCCGGGGACCGCACGGGGTGCGACCGGGGCGGCCGCAGGAGCGGGCGCAGCCGGTGCCCGGGCCGGCCCCGAAGCGGCAGCCGGCACTGCGTGCGCGGGGGCTGCCGGTGCGGGCTGTGCCGGATGCTCGGCGGACAGTCGGGCAGGCGACATGACGGCTGCCACGGTCCCGATGGCCGCCCTGGTGTGTGCCGCGCCCGATGCCCCGCCGCTGAGCAGTCCGGTCAGGGCCACCACCACGATGAGCCCCAGCAGTTTCAGTGCACGCACGCCACCACCCCAGCCCCTGTGATCGGCGGCTCGGCGTAGTCGGCTGCAGCCCCCGGTGCACGTTAACTGTGCAAGTCCATTGAGGATCCGCGCAAGATGCGGCTGGATTTATCCTGGAACTCCCGTGAGATGCTCACGATTCAATCACGCAGGGCACATCTTCGCTCACGGAAGCGGCGGTGCGGAGTGCTCGACGGCGGCGAGCTGCTCGTCGGACAGGTCGAAGTCGACCGAGGAGTACTCGCGGAGCTTCGTCAGCCGGTGGTAGCCGTCGATCATCCGCACGGTGCCGGACTTCGACCGCATCACGATTGACTGCGTCGTGCACCCCCCGGCCCGGTAGTGCACACCGCGCAGGAGGTCGCCGTCGGTGATGCCGGTGGCGCAGAAGAACACGTTGTCGCCGCGCACGAGGTCGTCGGTGGTGAGCACCCGGTCCAGGTCGTGGCCCGCGTCGAGGGCCTTGGCCCGCTCCTCGTCGCTGGTCGGCCAGAGCCTGCCCTGCATCGCGCCGCCCATGCACTTCATGGCCGCGGCGGTGATGATCCCCTCGGGCGTGCCGCCGATCCCGTAGAGCAGGTCGACCCCCGTGTTCGGACGGGCAGCAGAGATAGCCCCGGCAACGTCGCCGTCGGAGATGAGCTGGATGCGCGCGCCCGTGCGGCGGATCTCCTTCACCAGCGAGTCGTGGCGGGGTCGGTCGAGCACGCAGACCGTGACGTCCGTGACGTCGATATGCTTCGCCTCCGCGACGCGGCGGATGTTCTCCGCAACCGGCGCGGTGATGTCGATGACGTCCGCCGCCTCCGGACCCACGGCCAGCTTCTCCATGTAGAACACGGCTGACGGGTCGAACATCGCGCCGCGCTCGGCCACGGCGAGCACGGCCACCGCGTTCGGCATGCCCTTCGCCATCAGCGTGGTGCCGTCGATCGGGTCGACGGCGACGTCGCACCACGGCCCCTCGCCGTTGCCCACCTCCTCGCCGTTGAACAGCATGGGCGCCTCGTCCTTCTCGCCCTCGCCGATCACGACGACGCCGCGCATCGACACGCTGCCGATGAGCTGGCGCATGGCGTCGACAGCCGCGCCATCCCCGCCGTTCTTGTCGCCGCGGCCCACCCAGCGCCCGGCGGCCATGGCCGCGGCCTCGGTGACCCGGACGAGCTCCATCGCCAGGTTGCGGTCGGGCGCCTCCCGGCGCCGCTCGCGAGTGACGTTGCCGTTCTCCGATGGACTCATCTGCGGCCTCCTCTTCCCCGTGCCGAGCACTCGTGGTGCCCGTGGGAGCCGTTTGATTTGCACCGATCCTGGCAGATCGGCATCACCAACGGTGCTCGCGCGGCCGGAAACTGCCGTAGCTGAGACGATGCGCACGTGCTGGGACGATGGGGCTCGTGAGCTCCGAGCCCGATCCGACGACGCGGCCGCCGACCCGCCCGGCCGCCGGTCCACCGTCCAAGCCGCCGCGGTCGGCGATGACCTTGCGCGACATGCTCGCGGCGTTGGGCGTGCTGGTGCTCGTCGTCCTCGCGGTCGGAGGGGTGTCGCGGGCCTGCTCGTTCGCGCCGACCGGGCCGACCGTCGACAGTAGCCGCCTCCCCGTCGTCGACGCTCCGGCCGAGCTGCGCCGGCTCGCGCCGCTCGTCCCGCTGCCCGTCCGGATTCCGGCGGTGCCGCCGGATTGGCGGGCGAACTCCGTGGACCAGGACCTCGTCGCCGGGGGCGGCCGGGCCGTCCGCACCGGCTACGTCACGCCCGAAGGCCGCTACCTGCGGCTGCTGCAGAGCGACGCCTCCGAGCCCGCGCTGCTGGCCGTCGAGGCCGGGCGGGAACCCGTGCCGGGGCGCGGCCCGGTAGACGTCGACGGGCAGCAGTGGGTGGTCTATGGCGGTCAGGGCACGGCCGGAGCGCGCAACGAGCCGATCTGGATCGCGGAGGTCGCGACGCCGAACGGCCCGTCGGTCCGAATGCTCATCACGGGCAGCGGGACGGATGACGATTTCCGCACACTGGCAAGAGCAGCCACAACGCCCGAGCCGACCTGACGCCCGGACGCGACATGGACACATGTGTCTGAACGGATCAGCCTCGGAACAGCGACAGGTGTCCATGTCGCCAGTGGGAGGGGCGAGGGAGGGAAGTGGCGTCAGTCGGGCTGGGTTGCGTCCAGGACCTTGTGGACGCGTTCTCTGGCACCGGCGAGTTGTTCCTCGCACCGGCGGGCCAGTGCCTCGCCGCGCTCCCACAGCGCCACCGACTCGTCCAGGCCGAGCCCGCCCGTCTCCAGGGTGCGCACCACCTCGGCGAGCTCGTCGCGGGCCTGTTCGTAGCCCAGCCCGTCGACGCCAGGCTGTTCGGTCATGTCGTGCTCGCCTTCTTCTTGCGTGGGCGCGTGGGCGCCGGCTTCGCCGTGCCACCCTCGACGGCCCCGTTGCCGTTGCCGATGTCGGCACCGTTCCCGGTGCCGCTGCCTTGCGAGCCGCCCTCGTCCGCGACCGTGGCCGCGACTGCCCCGTCGGCCACCCGGATCCGCAGCCGTGCTCCCGGCTCGACCTCTGTGACCGACCGCAGGACGGGCAGCACCGTCCCCGGCTCGGCGACGTCGGGCACCCGCTGCACCACGGCGTATCCGCGCGCCAGCGTCGCGGCCGGGCCGAGCGTCGTCAACCGGGCTCGAACGTGCTCCAGGTCGCTGCCGCGCCGGTCCAGCCCACGCAGCAGGCAGGCCCTGGCGGCCTCTCGCAGCCGCTCCACCTCGGTGGCACGGGCGTCGAGGGCCTGCAGCGGGTCGGCCAGCACGGGCCGCCCGCGCAGCGCGGTGAGCAGCCGTTGCTCGCGGTCCACCCACCCGGCCAGTGCGCGCCGGGCACGGTCGCGCAGCCCGGCGATGCGCGCGGTCTCCTCGGCCAGGTCCGGCACGAGGCGGCGGCCTGCTTCGGTGGGCGTGGAGCAGCGGACGTCGGCGACGTGATCGACCAGCGGGGTGTCCGGCTCGTGCCCGATCGCCGACACGACGGGAGTGCGGCACGCTGCGACGGCGCGGCACAGCGTCTCGTCGGAGAACGGCAACAGGTCCTCGACGCTGCCGCCACCGCGGGCCAGCACGATCACGTCGACCTGCGGGTCGCGGTCCAGTACGCCGAGCGCGTCGACGATCTGGGGTACGGCCAGTGCCCCCTGTGTGGCGGTGTGCTCGATCCGGAAGCGGACGGACGGCCAGCGCGCTGTCGCGTTCGACACGACGTCGTGTTCCGCCGCCGACGCCCGCCCCGTGACCAGCCCGATGCACCCGGGCAGGAACGGCGGGCGGCGCTTGCGAGCCGGGTCGAACAGACCCTCGGCCGCCAGCAGCTGGCGCAACCGTTCGATCCTGGCCAGCAGCTCCCCGATGCCGACGGCGCGGATCTGGTCGACGCGCAGGTTCAGCGTGCCGCGGCCGAGGAAGAACGACGGCTTGCCGTGGACGACGACGCGGTTGCCCTCGGCCACCGCCGGACCGGAGTCGCGAACGAGCCCGATCGGTGCGGTGAGCTGCAGCGACACGTCTGCGGCGGGGTCGCGCAGCACAAGGAACGCGGTCCCGGTGCCGGCCCGGGCGGTGACCTGCGCGAGCTGGCCCTCCACCCACCCGGCCCCGAGCCGGTCGACCCACTCGGCGATCTTCCTGGCGACCGTGCGGACCGGCCACGGCTGCTCGGGGGAGTTCGGCTGCGTCACCCTTCGGTGACCGTGATGATCCGGTTCGAGAGCATCGTGACGAACGGCGGGCGGTTGTCGTGGCCCGTCTCCCAGTCCAGGAGGATCTGCAGGTCGTCAGCGCTGAGGTGACGCAGCCGGCCGCGCAGCTGGGGGATCGTCAGGTCCTGGTAACCCGGGAGGACGTTGGGGCCCGACGGGGTCGACGCTACGGGCTCGGCCTGCTCGGGTGCCGGGTGTGTGGCCGCGGCGGATGTTGTCCTCGCGCCCGTCTCCACCGAGTCGTCCACGGTCGGCTGCTCGTCGCCGAGTGTCACGAGGGTGTCGCGAACCTGCGGGCGCAGTGCGGTGACGGTGCTTGCGCCGTTGTGCCGCTGCTGCACCGGCTCGTCGTCGTCGAAGACCGCCCAGCTGGGCCGCTCCTCGACCGGGCGCAGCGTGCCCAGTGCACGGTCGCCCTTGATGGCCAGTTCGGTGACCTTCTGCTGCACGCGCATGGACGCCTGCAGGGCCTGGCTCACGGCGGTGACGGGGAACTCGACGACGAGCCGGGGCAGGTCCCGGGCCTGTTCCACGGCGGTGGCGACAAGGCCGGCGGCGATCCGCACCGGCAGCGGCAGCGCGTTCATGCCCCCAGTCTCCCTTGCCCCGCGCCCGCGAGCAGCCCGGGGGTTTCGGACAACGCGCAACGAATGCGTAGAGGTTCGGGGCCGTAGGGTGAGGGGCATGTCCGGAGCCGACAAGCGCGTCCTGCTGGCCAAGCCGCGCGGTTACTGCGCGGGTGTCGACCGAGCCGTCGAGGCTGTGGAGCAGGCGCTCGAGCAGCACGGCCCGCCGGTGTACGTCCGGAAGCAGATCGTCCACAACGTGCACGTCGTGGAGACGCTCAGCGAGCGCGGCGCGATCTTCGTGGACGAGGCCGACGAGGTGCCCGAGGGTGCGCTCGTGGTGTTCTCGGCCCACGGGGTGTCCCCTGCGGTGCGCGACCAGGCTCGTCGGCGCGAGCTGCGCACGATCGACGCCACCTGCCCGCTCGTGACCAAGGTCCACCAGGAGGCCAAGCGTTTCGCCCGCGAGGACTACGACATCCTGCTGGTCGGCCACCACGGGCACGAGGAGGTGGAGGGCACCTCGGGCGAGGCACCTGCCCACATCCAGCTGGTCGAGACCGCCGCCGACGTCGCCGGCGTCACCGTGCGCGACCCGGAGAAGGTCGTCTGGCTGTCGCAGACCACGCTGTCGGTCGACGAGACCATGGAGACGGTGCGCGCGCTGCGGGAGCGGTTCCCGTCGCTGCAGAACCCGCCGAGCGACGACATCTGCTACGCCACGCAGAACCGGCAGGTCGCGATCAAGGCAATGGCCGCGCAGTGCGACCTCGTGCTCGTCGTGGGGTCGAAGAACTCGTCGAACTCGGTGCGGCTGGTCGAGGTGGCACTGCAGGCCGGGGCAGGCGCGGCATACCTCATCGACTACGCCCGAGAGATCGACGAGAGCTGGCTCGACGGCGTGGGGACGATCGGGCTCACCAGCGGCGCGTCGGTGCCGGAGGTGTTGGTGCGGGGCGTGCTCGACCACCTCGCCGAGCGCGGGTGGACCTCCATGGAGGAGGTCACGACCGCGGAGGAGACTCTGACGTTCTCACTGCCCCGCGAGCTGCGCCCCGCCCGCTCCGGGCAGCGCCTTTCCCTGCAGCCCCTCTCCCCGCAGCAGAGCCACGCCGGGCGCTGACCGGCTCTCCCGGGGCGCTCGGGGAGTCGAGAGGGCGCTGAACGATCAGCCGGACCACGCCGATGGCCACCACGATCCCGGTGGTCCACGCCATGATCGGGAACGCGTTGACCAGCGGCGCGCCGATCACGAGCAGCCGCTGGGTCACGCCGGCGCCCGGTTTCGGTGATCCGGCGAGCAGCACCACGACCGGCACGGCCACGGC
This sequence comes from Pseudonocardia sp., assembly GCA_035695525.1. Lineage (GTDB taxonomy): Bacteria > Actinomycetota > Actinomycetes > Mycobacteriales > Pseudonocardiaceae > Pseudonocardia. The sequence continues at coordinate 6,190 of DASRSC010000272.1, forward strand.
GACCAGCAGAGGTGGCTGAACCATCGGGCCGAACAACCCGTTCCGGCGCACCCACGCCACCGCGAGCACGCAGCCTGCGATGTAGCAGATGGTGAAGACGACGCCGAGGCTGCCGATGCGGGCCAGGTCGACGAACACTCCCAGGGCGGTCAGTGCGGCGCCGATCCCGACCGCCGCCACCGGCGGGACCCCCAGCACCGTGGCCAGCACGGACCGGTCGGCCATCGGCCACCGGCCGCCCGCCCTCCGTTCACCGCGTTCGGTCATCCAGTCACGGTAGCCCGGGGCTCGGGGTGCGCCTCCCCGGTGGGTCGCTCGGTGCGGCTCAGCTCGTGGAGGGCGATCAATGAATCGGCCGCGGACGCCACGAGCTCTGGTGCGGCCACGGTGCGCGGTGCACGCTCGACCTGGCCCGGGGCGGCGATCTCGTCGTCAGCCACCTCGAGGTCGGTGAACTTGCGTGCGGTGACCAGCACACGTGCCTCGAGAGACGAGACGGTCTGGTTGTAGCTGGCAACGGCGGAGTCGAGGCTGCGACCGAGCTTGGCCACATGGGTGCCCATGGTGGCCAGGCGGCTGTGCAGTTCCTTGCCGAGCTGGTGCACCTGGGCGGCGTTGCGGGCCAGCGCCTCCTGCCGCCAGCTGTACGCGACGGTGCGCAGCAGCGCGATGAGCGTGGTGGGTGTGGCGACCACGACGTTGTGCGAGAACGCGTGCTCCAGCAGCGCCGGATCGGACCGCAGCGCGGCCTCGAGGAACGGGTCGCCCGGGACGAACAGCACGACGAACTCCGGCGACGGCTCGAACGCCGCCCAGTAGTTCTTGGCCGACAGGGCGTCGACGTGCTGGCGCAGCTGCCGGGCATGCGCGGCGAGCCGCTCGCGGTGCACGTCGGGATCGCGGCTCTCCACCGCCTCCAGATAGGCCGCGAACGGCACCTTCGCATCGACCACCACCTGCTTGCCCCCGGCCAGGTGCACCACCATGTCGGGCCGGACGCCGCCGTCCTGGCCCTGCCCGGTGACCTGGGTGGAGAAGTCGCAGTGTTCGACCATGCCGGCCAGCTGCACGATCCGCTCCAGCTGCAGCTCACCCCACCGGCCCCTGACCTGGGGCGCGCGCAATGCGTTGACCAGCGCCTTGGTCTCGTGCTGCAGCTGCTCGGAGCTGAACCGCATGGCGCTGACCTGCTCGCGCAAGCCCGCGTAGGCCGACTCGCGCTCCTTCTCGACCGTGCGCAGCTGGCCTTCGACCCGCTGCAGCGTGGACGCCATCGGGTCGAGCAGCTGGGCGATCGCCTGGGCGCGACTCACCGCGTCGCCGTCGGCCTTGGCGGCCAGCGCCGCGGTGGCTTCCTTGATGCGGCCCTCGGCGAGCGCCACGAACTGCTCGTTGTTGCGGGCCAGTGCGTCGGCCGAGAGGGCCTGGAACGCCTGCTTGAGCTCGGTGTCGCGCCGCGTGAGCAGCTCCTCCCGCTGCGCTCCCGCCTCGCGCTCGCTGCGCAGCGCGGCCGCGGCGCCCGCTGCCTCCGACTCGGCGCGGCGCAGCCGTTCGACAGCCCGGTCGTGCTGTTCGGTGAGGTCGTCGAGGCGCTCCAGCAGCCCCGCGCGCTCGGCGCGCAGGCCTGCCGCGTCGGCGCGGGCCATCGCCGAGGCGTCGGCCGCGGCCCGCCCGGCCTCCGCGGCCGCGAGCCGGGCGCGCGAGGTGACGAGGAACCAGGTGACGCCCGCGCCGAGCACCGCGCCCACGATCACGCCGATGAGCAGCACGGAGATGGTGGCGGTGTCCACGGAGATCAGCGTGCACCGGCCCTCCGACGGAACCTGGCCAGGCGCGCCGGGCCCGGGGTCCAGCGGACGGCGCGAATCGGTGAACGGTCGAACAGATGGTCGAGGTCGACGGTCACCCGGTCGAGCGAACGGCACACTCGTCCGTTCCTGCTGGACGAGCGCGCCGTTCGTGCGTACTCACGACCGCTCCGGCGTCACTGCCGGGGCGACTCGTGCGCCAGCAGCCAGCGTTTCGCGTCGACGCCCCAGCGGAAGCCGCCGAGCGTGCCGTCCGTGCGCAGGACGCGGTGGCAGGGCACGAACAGCGCGACGGCGTTACGCGCACATGCCGACGCTGCCGCCCGCACCGCGGCGGGCCGGCCGGCCTTGGCCGCGTACTCGGTGTAGGTGACGGGCCCACCTGCCGGCACCGTCCGCAGGACCTCCCAGGCGTGCTCCAGGAACTCACCGGAGCGCTGCCGGACGGGCACGGCGTCCACGGCGGACAGCTCGCCCGAGTGGTACCGGGTGACCGCGTCGGCGACGGGGCCGAGGTCGCCTGCGACGAGCTCGGTGGGCCGCAGGGTCGGATGGATCTGCGGCAGGAGCTCGTCCAGCGAC
>DASRSC010000273.1:0-22786 GCA_035695525.1 Pseudonocardia sp.
GGTCGGCGACCGGCGCCAGCACCCGGCGGTTCTCCGGGTCGGCCACCACGTTGTCGGCGCTGTCGCGGTACTCCAGCTGCCCGTCCTGGCCGAGGTCGGCGACGTATCCCGCATCGGCGAGCTGCTCCTCGTCGAGGTCGACCAGCCGCTCCCAGCGGCTCGGCAGGACCCTGTAGTCCGGCCAGGCCAGGTGGCCATAGGCGTCGTGCAGGTCGGCGAGCAGCCCGACGAACACCTGCTGCCAGCGCAGCGGCATCGACTGGGCCAGTGACCGCGGAACCACGAGATGGTCCTCGGTGGCGCCACGAGCGGGCCGGTCGAGGTAGTCCTGCACCGGCGTCGTGGACGCCGGGACGGAGGGTTCGGGGGGCATTGCTACTCCTGCTCGTACATGGACGCCGACCTCGACCCTAGGCGCGGTTCGGTGTGGTGCCGGGACGCGTGGCGAGCGGCACGAGCTCTGCATAGTGCCACGGCACCGGCCGCACCCTGACGGATTGCCCCGTGTAGGGCGCCTCCACCATCTGCCCGTTCCCCATGTACAGCACAACATGGTGGATCGTGTCCGGATCCGACGGGTCGGTGGCGTAGAACAGCAGGTCACCTGGCTGAGCCTGAGAGATCGGAACGTGGCCGCCGGCGTAGAACTGCTCCCTCGACACTCTCGGCAGGTTGATTCCGGCGGCCTGGAAAGCGCGCAGCATCAGCCCGGAGCAGTCGTAGGTGTTCGGGCCGGTCGCGCCCCATACGTAGGGCTTTCCGAGCTCTCCGAGTGCGAAGGCGATCGCCGTGCTCGCAACGCCGTCCGGGAGCACCGCGGTCCGCCCGCAGCCGGCCGGGTCGGCCACGTCGGCCAGCTGCTGCACCAGCTGGGCAGCGAGGCCCTCCCACTTCGCGTAGGCGTCGGGGAAGGCCGAGCGCTGCACGGTCTGCGCCGCCACCGTGACCGGGAGGTTCATCCAGCCGGGCACCGCCAGGAGCCGCTGGATGAACATCCTCGTGCTGTAGACGGGGTCGGTGACCTGGGCCGGCGATCCCCAGCCCTGGGAGGGACGCTGCTGGAAGAGCCCGAGGGAGTCCCGGTCGCCGTAGTTGATGTTGCGAAGGGTGGACTCCTGCATGGCCGTGGTCAGCGCGACGAGCCATGCACGCGGCGGAGCCCCGAGGTCCCGGGCGACTCCGATGATGGTGGCGGCGTTGCGGCGCTGCTCATCGCTCAGGTCATCGATCCGTGTCCCTGCCCTGCCCCGCCCGAGCGATCCCGATGAGGACAGCGCCCCGGCATCACACGGTCCGTACGTGGGCGGCCGTCCACCCCCGCTGCCCGTGCTGAACACGATGAAGCCGAGGCCGAGGAAAAGCCCCAGCGCAGCCGCGATCGCGACGAACGGTACGAGGAGCCGCAGCGGCCGCAGCAGGTTCATCGCGTGCGCGCGCCGCCGTCAGGCCCGGTCGTAGCCGGCGACCCGCCAGCCGGTCTCGGTGTCGACGACGAGCACGATCAGGGTGAGCGCGTCCGTCGGCACCTGCACCTGAATCGAACGCGGGGCGACCCGCACGGCCCGCGGCTCCCCGGTAACCCGGGTGGCCGGGATGTTGCCGGGGTCGACGTTGCTGAGAACCCCGAGGTACTCCTCCGTGGTGGTGGACCGCAGGCCGTCGAGCCACTGCTGGGCGGTGGTGCCGTCCGGGGGCCGGACCCACGCAGCTGACCAACGCGCCGCCACCGAGAGCGCGGCGGCAGGGGCCTGCGACAGCGGCAGGGTGGTCGGCTCGAGGTCGGGCACGGGAGGTAGCGCTGTCGGGGCAGGTGTGGACGGGACGGCTGCGGATCCCGGAGCACGGGGTACAGAACTCCCAGAGGCCGAGGACGGCCACGGGCCTGCCGTGCCCCGGCCGTCCGAGCCGCCGCCGAGTGCACCGATGGCGAGACTCACCCCGACAGCCACGGCGACGACGACCACCGCGGTGACCGCAAGCCGGGCAGGCGACCGCAGGGGCCACTGCCAGATTCCGCGGTAGGCGGCGGCCCGCCCGCGAGGGGTTCTAATCGGCACGGCGGGGCCCGCCGCTCGGGCTGTAGGCCGCCGGAGTCGAGCGCGGCCGGTAGATGCGATACACCGGTACGCCATCGACGAGCTCGGCGTGCACCGGACGCGCGCCACCAGGGCGCAACGGCACGGCGTCCGGGCGGCGGTAGATCACGCGTTCGTCGACCTCGCCGGGATCGGCCCAACTCGGCGTGCTCGCACCGCTGCCGACGCCACCGGGCCCGGCGGGAAGCGCGGGCCGGCGTGCTGCGGGAACGAGCGTCGGAGACGGGGCAGCCTCGGTCTCCGCGCGCCGACGTACCGGCCGCACACCCGACTGCGGGGGGATCCGGATGCCCGGCTCGGCCTCGGGACGCTCGCCGTCCGGGTATCCGTATCCCGACGCCGCCCCGCGCCGCTCATCCCACCACCGGGTCTGCCGGTCCTCGGCGGGCCCGCCGCGCATCCGCTGCCAGACGCGGGACATGGGCCCGGTGCCTGCGCCCGGCACGATCCCGCCGAACTGCTCGCGGGTGAGCGACACCATCGACACGAGTCGCCGGAACGGGCGGGCGACGGCCCACAGCACCACGGTCACCACGCCCGTGACGAGCAGGGCGAGCCACAGGTCGACGCCGCTGCCCGGCCGGAACAACGACACGACCAGTAACGCGTGCAGTCCGGCGAGCGCCCCCACCACGAGGCTGTTCACGATCGCGGCGCCGGCGACGCGCAGCAGCGACGGGAGGATGTCGGGCTTGAGAACGGCCACCACGGCGACCGCGGGCGCGGTCATCACCAGCAGCCGCAGCAGCAGCATCGCGACCAGCACGAGCACCTTGGACAGCAGCTGGAACAGAGCAATGCACAGCGCCTGCACCACGGCCAGGATGCCGGCGCCGATACGGCTGCCCGACTTGCCCTGGAAGTAGGAGTAGCGGTCGCCCATCCGGCCGGCGATCGTGGCGAAGTCGGCCTTCTTCTGCTCGCCGAGCTGCAGCGTGTCGCGGCCCTCGGCGACCTCCGGCTTCGTGAAGGTCTGCGCACGCAGCAGGTCACGACCCAGCTCCTGCGCCTGCGGCACGTCGGGGGAACCGAACTCGCCGCGCAGCCAGTTCCGGTAGATCACCTGGTCGACGAGCACGGTCGGGAGGGTGTCCCGGTCACCGAGCCCCACCTGGCTGAGGAAGCCCTGCTGCATGTCGTTGACGCCGTTGAGCAGCAGCGGGTCGGCCGCTTTCGCCCAGTCGACCGGAGCCAGGTACGCCGCTGAGCCGACCACGAGGGCGATCACCGCGAACGCGGCACGCTGAGTCTGCCGAGCAAGGTCCCCACGCAGCGCGAGGATCAGGAGCAGCACGGCCAGAACGAGTAGCGCAGGGCCGATCCACGTGGTGAACACCGCCGTGTACATCGCCCGGGTGCCGTCGCCGATCAGCTGGTCGAGCGGGGAGAGCAGCTCACCGCCGTCCGCAATGAGGTAGTGCGACCAGTTGACGCCGGCGACCACGAACTTCGCGCCGTTGAACGTCTGGTTGCCCAGCCAGGTGTCGGTGGTCGTGGCCGGGTTGAAGACGGCCGCTCCGGCGCAGCCGAGGTCGTAGTTGTACCAGACGAGGCCCGCGTAACCCACCTCGTCGTAGACGCTGCCTGGCTCACCCACTCCATAGGTCGGCGGGTCGAGCGAACCGACCAGACCCGTGCCCGGCCGGTCTGGCTCCGGCGACTCCTTGCAGTCGAGCGACTGCGCGAAGGCGGGCTGTCCGATCAGCACCGAGCCCCCGACGAGCCCGACCACGATCATCAGCGCCACCCGGCGTCGGGGCCTGGCGTCGGTGCGCGCCCGGCGCCGACGACGCGCGTCCACCAGCACCGCGGCGGCCAGCACCAGCGCCACCGGCAGCCATCCCATGACCGGCGGCAGCCCCTCGGGCATCACCGACGGGCCTCCCCGACCGTGCGCACTCGTTCGCTGCCACGGTGGACAGGGCCGCCGTTGTCGTTGTCGTCGTCGCCGTCGTCGTCGTCGTCGATCGTGTGCTGGTCGAGCGGGTCGCCGTCGCTGTCGACGTCGCCGAGGAGATCGAGCTCCTCGTCATCGAGAAGTTCGTTCAGTTCGTTCGTCGCGCTGCTGGTCGAGCCACCAGGTTGTTGTTCCCCGGCGTCGACCGCCAACAGCCCATCAGGATCGTCGAGGTCGGCGAACTCCTCGTCGAGGTCGTCGCCGACGAGCTCGTACTCGCGGCGGAGCCGGTTGCCGCCGCCCAGTATGTGGTCCAGTGCCACGGGTCCGGGTGGGGCGGGTTCGTCGGGAGCCCGAACCGCCGTGTGAGCGGTAGCCGCCGGAACGCCGCGGGCAAGGACCCGGCTGGCGTCCGGGTTGGTATCGAGGGCGTCGCGGACGTGCTCCAGGTGCGGCGCCTCCAGGTCGATACGGATCTTCTCCACGCCGCCGTGCCCGTCGGCGAAGATGAACTGCCGCGGAGTGTCGTCGGGCCGGTCGTCGTGCCGAGGCCGCGGCGACAGCGTGCCGAGCATCTGCTCGTAGCCGACGCCCGTGGGCACCTTCAGCAGCCGCAGCGCATCGGCCTGTGCCTCGTCGTCGTCGGTGCGGCCGACGAACACGGCGTTGACGAGCGACGCGAACCCGGAGACCCGCAGCAGGTCACCGGCGAGCTGCGACGCGAACAGCGCACGGACGTTGAACTTGCGCGAGTCGCGGGCGAGCCGGTCGATGAGCACCTTGCCGGTGGGCACCTGCGAGAGGAAGTGGGTCTCGTCGAGCGCGACACCCTTCCGGAGGTTGCGGTCGGCGTCGTAGATCGTGCGCTGGGTGAGCCAGGACGCCAGGTTCAGCAACTCGACGGCGAGCGACTCACCGTCGGTCCACTCCTCGCGCGGGCTACCGGGCCGGGGCAGCGTCATCCCCTGCATCGTGAGAACGGTGAGGCGGTACTCCCGGTCGGCCTGCCAGGGGTCGTGGCGGGACGTGTCGGGGAACAGCAGCGCCGCCTGTGGCAGCTCCCTGCGCTCCTCCAGGAAGTCGGCGACGACGCCGGCGTGCTCCTGGCCGTCACGCGCGTGCCGGCGCAAGGCGTCGATCACCTGGCCGGGATGCCGGTCGGTGGCCCCTCCGACCTCCCGAACCGCGCGGAGCAGCACGATGCGGGTGTGCGGCAGCCGAGCGACGTCGTAGGGGAGCAGCCCGGTGAGCACGTCGAGGACGAGGCGTCGTCTCGTGGCTGCCGCGAGGGAGCGCTCACGGCGCCACGCCCGCTCGGGGTCCTCCTCGTCGAGGAAATGCTCCGGCCGCGGCTCGGCGACCACCCGGTACGGGTTGAGGATGCCGGGGTCGGCCCTGAGCAGGTTGATGTGGCGTGAGAACGGGGCGAGCTCGGGCAGCCGCGTGAGCTCGGCGAGCGGGCCCGACGGGTCGAGCACGGTCCACTGGGCCCCGGCCCGCAACGTCTTGTAGACGATCACTCCGGTCAGGAAGGACTTGCCCGACCCGAGCCCACCGACGACAGCGGTGAGGCCGGACGCCCTTCGGATCTCCTGCGCGAGCCAGGGATCCCAGGCCACCGGGCGCCGGGTGGCCGTGCACGTCTCGCCGATCATGATGCCGCGCCGATCGCCGACGGACGCGGTGGCGGCGGGCACTGCGGCTGCGGCCCAGGTGACGGACCCGCGGCGCCGGTAGGCGGTGGACGCGAGAGGCTCGCCGGGGATGAACTCCCGGGCGTAGCGGTACTGCGCCTCCGGGTGCTCAATCTGCACCTTCGGCCGGTACACGTCGAGCACCTGCTGCGCCCTGCCGACCGCCTCCGCCTCATCCTTGCCGGACACGGCGACCCGCCACCACCCGTAGAGCCGGGTGTTGAGCTGGGTGAGCCCGCTGGTCAGCTCGTCCTCGACCTCCAGCACGCGGTCGGCCTGCCGGGCCAGGGACATCGGGGGGTCGAGGTCGTGGTCGTGGGTGTAGTGCCGGATCTGGCTGCGCACCTTGCCCATCTGGCGTTGCAGCTCACCGGCCACGTCCTCGGGACGCCGCACATAGATCCGCGCCGACCACTCGACCGGGAACGGGAGCCGGTCGGAATGCTGCATCCACGGGTCGTCGACCTCGGGGATGCGCAGGCCCTCCATGAGACCGAGGGACAGCACGGCGACGTTGCGCGAGACTGTCTGCGTGCGCAGCCGCCCGATCACGCGAACGGTGGGAGCGTAGGGCTCCTGGTGCATGTCGACGCCGTCGGTGAAGGCCGCGAGGTCCTCCGTCTCCCACCTGTTGACGCCGCTGGGCACCACCGAGAGCGTCCGCGGGGCGGGCAGTCCTAGTGCGCACGACCGGTGCATCAACCAGGCGATGTCGTCGGCCGAAGCAGGCACTGCGTCCAGCCCGCTACCGGCGACGAGCGCGTCGAGGTGCCCGACCTCGCTGGACAGCGCGGCGAGCTCGGCGCGCACGGCGGCCGGCGCCACCCTGCCCAGCACCGGAGCCGCCCGCTCGACCCAGCGGTCGAGCACGCTCCGCCCGGAGACCTCGACGCCGAGGAACACCTCCTTGTCCGACATCGACAGGCCCATCAGGTGGCGTTGCTCACCCTCCAGGAACCCGTCCCAACCCAGGGCCCCGGCGACATCCGGCATCCGGCCGAGCGCGTTGTGGTCGAACGACTCGGCCCACATGTGGACGGGATAGGGCCGGGTGGTGACGCGAAGATGCAGCCACCGGCCCTGCAGCTCTCCGAGTTGCGCGGCGATCTGGCGGATCAGCACCTCGCGCTGTGAGTCGCTGCGGAAGCTCCAGGCCTGCGCGGCGAGGCGGTACCAGGCCATCACCTGGGTGCCGGTGCGGGTCAGATGTCCATCGATCGACCGCAGTGCGATCTCGGGGACGTACTTGGGCAACCCGGCCTCGCCTGCGAGCGCACGGCCGCGACGCCTGCCGCGCTGCCCCTCGACGGAGCTTCTGTCGCGAGCGGCGTCACGCCTTGCCACGTGAACGTCCCTTCCGGCGCCCGGCTACTGCCCGGCTCTCCGTCTGGCTGCGCTGCCAAGAGGCACTGTCGGCTGACGCCTTGCGAACCCGGACGACGGGGCCGACCCGCACGTGGCCGGAACGGACCTCCCCGCCGCCGACTGCCGTACGCGCCCTCGGCCCGGTGATCTCGTGACGGAAGAGCTCCACAACCTGCCCGAGGGGTCGTTCGTAGTTGATGCGCTGGCCGAGGAAGCGGGTGATCACGACCGTGATGACGAGTGCCCAGGCGACGGAGAAGAAGTCGAGCCCGATCCCGACGCGCCGCTGCAGGAACATGATGCCGATCATGACGAGCAGGCCGACGCCATAGCTGACGTACCGCGCGCGCCACGGGAACGTGGCGCGCGGTGGACCCAACCAGACGGAGTCGACGCGGTAGATCTCGTCGTCGGTGCGGACGAGCAACTGATCACCCGACGAGGAGGCCGGCCAGGAAGTTGCCGATCTCCGGACCGTTTCCCGAGACGGCGATGCCGAGCGCGACAAGTCCGATGAGCAGACCCACGCTGCGGCGGGCCACGCCCGCGTTGTCACCGCGACCACCGATCCACAGCAGGATGATCGCGATACCGAGCAGGACAAGAGGGACGACGTTGTTCTGGATCCACCCCTGGAGACCGTTGGTGCTCAGGCCCTGCGCATACAGCGCAAGCACCTCTGGTCCGGTCATACGGCTCCTCCTTGCGGCGCTACCCACCCGAGGCTGCCCGTACCGACCCCCCGGGCTGGTTGATACCCGAACGTGTCGACTCGGCTATCCAGCGTTGAGTAGACCATGCTGACCAGCGGGAGCATAGAGGGTCGCCCTCACGGCGGGCACGAGGTCGCACGAAGTGCCATGGACACCGCCGACGGGGTGACTGACCTGGGGAACGTTGGGCGTCCCACTGTCTCCACTGATCCAGTGAAGACCACCGGAGTGACCGTTCGGTGATCGGTGCGGGCCGACTCCGGGTCCCGGGGCGCGCCGGTTGTTACCGACGGGTAGGTTAGGCCCCTGAACGGCCCGCATGTTTCCGGTAGCGAGCGGGAGCGGCGGTCTACCCTGCTCCGAAACGGCCCGCGGTTCACCGCTCGCGCGCCAGCTCTGGGAGGAAGCCCGTGGTTGTCAGACTGGTCATCGGACTGGCGATGACGTTGATCGCCGTGGCGGTAACCGGCCGCCGCGCGTTGTGGCTCTACACGTTGATCAAGTCGGGGCAGCCGGCTCACGACCGCACCGACGGGCTGAACCAGCGCATCCGGGCCCAGTTCGTGGAGGTCTTCGGCCAGCGCAAGCTACTCAAGTGGTCGGTACCCGGGCTGGCCCACTTCTTCACGTTCTGGGCGTTCGTGATCTTGATCACGGTGTACCTCGAGGCGTACGGCGCGCTGTTCGACCACAACTTCCACATCCCGCTTATCGGACGCTGGCCGGTGCTCGGGTTCCTGCAGGACTTCATCGCTGCTGCGGCGCTGATCTCCCTCGGGGTCTTCTCGGTGATCCGGCTGCGCAACGCCCCGCAGCGCCGTGCGCGGGCGTCGCGGTTCTACGGCTCCCACACCGGCGGGGCGTGGCTGATCCTGTTCATGATCTTCAACGTGCTGTGGACGATGTTCTTCTTCCGTGGCGCGTCCTCGGCCCTGGGGGTCTTCCCGTACCGGTCGGGGGCGTTTGTCTCGATCGGTGTCGGCCATCTGTTCGACGGCGTGTCCGAGGGCACGCTGCAGGTGCTGGAGAGCGTCGGGCTGTTGCTGCACATCGGCGTGATGCTGGTCTTCACGGTGATCATCGCCTACAGCAAGCACCTGCACATCTTCACCGCGCCGATCAATGTCTCGGCCAAGCGGTTCCCGAAGGCGCTGGGTCCGCTTCCGGTGATGGAGTCGAACGGCAAGCCGATCGACTTCGAGGACCCTGGCGAGGACGACGTGTTCGGCCGCGGCAAGGTCGAGGACTTCACGTGGAAGGGCATGCTGGACTTCGCGACCTGCACCGAGTGCGGCCGCTGCCAGAGCCAGTGCCCGGCGTGGAACACGGGCAAGCCGCTGTCGCCGAAGCTCGTGATCATGGACCTGCGGGACCACCTGCTGGCGAAGGCGCCGTACATCATCGGCGGGAAAGACATGCCCGAGGAGGGCGCGGTCTCCGTGTCGGGCGGTGCGGACCAGGCAGGCGGCCACGGCCACCACGTCCCGGAGTCGGGCTTCGGGCGGGTGCCGGGCTCCGGCCCGGAGCAGGCAATGCGCCCGCTGGTCGGCACGCTGGAGCAGGGCGGCGTGATCGACCCCGACGTGCTGTGGTCCTGCACCACCTGCGGGGCGTGCGTCGAGCAGTGCCCGGTGGACATCGAGCACGTCGACCACATCGTCGACATGCGTCGGCACCAGGTGCTGATCGAGTCGGAGTTCCCGTCCGAGCTCGGGGTGCTGTTCCGCAACCTGGAGAACAAGGGCAACCCCTGGGGACAGAACGCCAAGGACCGCCTCGACTGGACCAAGAACCTCGACTTCGAGGTGCCGGTCTTCGGTGCTGACGGGTCGGGCGAGCTGTCCGCCGACACGGAGTACCTGTTCTGGATCGGCTGCGCGGGCGCGTTCGACGACAACGCCAAGAGGACGGTGCGGGCCACCGCGGAGCTGCTGCACCGGGCGGGCGTCGGCTACGTCGTGCTGGGCCCGGAGGAGAGCTGCACCGGTGACCCGGCGCGCCGCTCGGGCAACGAGTTCCTGTTCCAGATGCTCGCCCAGCAGAACGTCGAGATGCTCAACGCGGTCTTCGAGGGCCGCGAACCGGGCACCCGGAAGATCGTGACGACCTGCCCGCACTGCCTCAACACCCTCGGTCGGGAGTACCCGCAGCTCAGCCAGGACGGGATCGGGGGCCACTACGAGGTGGTGCACCACACCCAGCTGCTCAACAAGCTGGTGCGTGAGGGCAAGCTCGTTCCGGTCGCCGCACCCGACGGCGCGATGGCCGACGTCACCTACCACGACCCGTGCTACCTCGGGCGGCACAACGAGATCTACGAGGAGCCGCGCGAGCTCGTCGGCGCCGCGGGTGTGAAGCTCACCGAGATGCCCCGGCACGCGGACCGGTCCTTCTGCTGCGGGGCGGGTGGTGCCCGCATGTGGATGGAGGAGAAGATCGGCAAGCGGGTCAACCTCGAACGTGTGGACGAGGCGCTCGGCACCGGCGCGGAGAAGATCGCCACCGGCTGCCCGTTCTGCCGCGTGATGTTCTCCGACGGCCTGACCCAGCGGCAGAGCGAGGACAAGGGCACCGGCGTCGAGATCCTCGACGTCTCCCAGATGCTGCTCGCCGCCGTGCAACGTGGTGACGCCGCGCGCGACGGGGACGCCAACGGCAAGGTCGACGCCCTCGGCGCGGGCTCGCCGCACACCGCCGACACCACTCCCACCAGCGGAACCCAGGTCAACGGACCCGGCGACGAGTCAGCGGTCAACGCCGACCCTGCCGGAGACGTGTCGGTGGGTAGGGCCGGCACTGGCGGCGCCGAACCGAAGGGCGCCACCTCGAGGGACGAGCCCGCGGGCGGGAACTGATCCGGCTCCGGGCGGTTTCCTACTCGCTCAGCAGGGACGGAAGCCGGTCACGACGTAGCGGGACGGCGCGACGGCGCCGATCGTGAGGTGGCCGACCTGCGGGCCGGCAGGCGCACGCGAACCCCAGTCCATGCTGCACGCGTCGACCTCCAGCCCGGTGGCGGTGGGCGTCGTCGTGACGTCGGCCTGGGCGTATCGGACGGGATCGGAGACGCGCGCCGCGAGCGCCATGACGGCCGCTGTGCAGTCCGGCTGCCCCACGGACGCCGCGAACTGAGTCCTGGCGGGCTCGGCCAACAGGTTGTCGCATATGGCACCGGGACTACCCAGGGCGATCCGGTTGAGCAGCAGCGGCAGCACGCTCTGCGGACGTGGTGCACCCTGATCTGCTTTGCTCTCCTGCTGCAACATCCCGTACGACGCCGCTGCCTCCCGCGCGTCGCGCACGTTCGCCCAGGCGAATGCCAGACCCGAGACCAGGCACAGCACCGCGCCCACGGCCGCGAGCCGCCACCACGGCAGCTGGGCGAGGCCTGCGAGCAGGACACCGATGCTCGCCGCCAGTGCCCATGCCCATGGACTCGTGCTCATCATCAACCCGACGACGACCACCAGGCCCGCGATGTGCAGGTCCCAACCCCGCAGCAACCCGTCGAGCCGCAGGATCCGCAGGACGACGAGCGCTCCGAGGCCGACCAGCCACGGGATCCACGACAAGCCGGAGAACGGCCACAGCAGGAGCGCGGCCGCTGTGATCGCGAGCCCCACAGCGCCTCGTGGGGAGCGGGTGAGCCGGCGCCAGTCGAACCGGGGGCGGGCCGGCGGCGCGGGTGGCGGCGTCGGCAGCGGGTCGGGGACGGCTGGTGGGGGAACCTGCGGCCGCGCAGCGGGCAGCCACGGGGGCGGGGTGGGTCGTGGCGGTTCCATCGCCGTCCGAATCTACTGCTCGGACGGTCCGTGTCCCAGTAGTAGCTGTGAGTCAGCCCCTGCGGCCGGCCCGGCGCCACTCCTGCGGTGCCGAGCCGTTGCTGCGCCGGAATCGCTTGATGAAGTAGCTGGTGTCGCGATAACCGACCCTGGCGCCGATCGCCTCGACCGTGACGTCCGTCTCGGCCAGGAGCCGCCGCGCCTCCGTCATGCGCCGCTCGGTGATCCATTGCTGGACGGTGCGTCCGGTCTTGCGTCCGACGATGGTCGTGAGGTGGCCTGGGGTGAGGCCCACGGCACTCGCGACGTCCTTCAGCGAGATGGGGCGGTGGTAGCTCGCCTCGATGACGTCGAAAACGGCGGCGAGCATCGGCTCGTCCCGCAGGGTGAGGTCGCTCGCCACGTCCGAGGCCAGCCGGGAGACGGCGACGAGCAGGAGCGTGAGGTGCGCCAGTACGGCCTCGTTGTAGCCGTCCCGCCGCTCGTGCAGCTCGCGTTCCAGCGCGGCGAATCGCTCGGAGATGCCGGCCCGGTCATCGACCGGGACGTGGAGCCGCTGAGCGCCACCCGCCACTCCGCGCACGAACGGGAAGAGCAACGGGTGCGCGCGCCACGACAGGAACGATCCCGGAAGGCTCGGCTCGATGATGTCCGGCGGGAAGGCGACCGCCCACGCCTCGGGCGCTTCCGCGCCGACCACCCCGTCGGGTGTCACGACTTCTCCGGGTGCCACGACGAACACGTCCCCGGTGCCGAGCGCCCACTCCCGGTCGTCCACCCGCATGGAGCTGCCGCCGCGCTCCACGTAAAGGAGTACGAGGAAGTCGTGTGCGTGCGGATGCAGAGATCCAAACCCGTCGGCGTGACGCCCTCCGCCCGACCACAGGACACGGACCGGCGGCACGCCGGGGAGCCGGTCGTAGGTGCGGACGGGAATCGCCCGGCCGCCGCGATCGAGCGTGCCGACGGTGGGAAGAACCGAGGATCGTCCTACTGCTCCCACGAATCCATCATTGGCACCAGCCGACGTGCGATCGAGACTCAAGGAGGACACCGGACTATCGTCGCATTGCTCAGAGGAGTGCCACCATGACCGAGCAGGTTCCGCAGCACACGGGGCACGGGCACGGCTACCTCCCCGCGATGGGGCACGATCGGCTGCTGCGCTTCTACGATCCGTTCACCCGGCTGCTCGGCGTGCGCTCCCTGCACCGCACGCTGGCCGACCAGGCAGACATCGCTCCCGGTCATCGGGTGCTCGAGATCGGGTGCGGTACCGGCAACCTCGCGCTGCTCGTCGCCCACCGGTACCGCGGAGCGACCGTGGTGGGCCTCGACCCCGACCCACTCGCCCTCGCCCGCGCCCGGCGCAAGGCCACGCGCGATGGCCTCCCCGTGCAGTGGGACCTCGGAACCGCGGGAGACCTGCCCTACCCGGACGCGAGCGTCGACCGGGTTCTGTCCGCGCTGATGTTCCACCACCTCGACGAGGCCGAGAAGCACCGGGCGCTGAGCGAGATCAAGCGCGTGCTGAGACCGGGCGGCCGGCTGCACCTCGTCGACTTCGGGGGCAACCACCGCGGCCTCCTGGCCCGGCTCACGCGCCGCAACCCGCGGCTGCAGGACAACGCCGGGGACCGGATCCCCGCCCGGATGCGCGAGGCGGGTCTCACCGACGTCGGCGAGCTCGGCCGGGGCCGGCTCGACGTCACGTTCTACCGCGCCACCGCGTGAGCGACGCGCACCGCGTGGCAGGCTCGTTCGCGGCGACCCATTGGGCGACCTCCGCACCGTCGCGTCTGGGGCACCGCTGCCGAGCAATCTCCTGCCGCTTGTGCTCGCGGTGCTGGGCGGGCTGGCCCTCGTCGTGACCGCCACGCTGGCGACGAGCGTCGTCACGCCCTCGCCGGAACGTGCACAGATCACCACGTTGCCGCTGATGTTCGTGATGCTCGGCGTCGGCGTCGTGGGAGCGATCGCGCCCGGCCAGGGCTGGTGGTCCGTCCTGATGGTCGTGCCGGGAGCAGCGGTCGGCGACCTGGCCCAGCTCGCCATGACGGGCGGCAGCTGGTCGGCGGTGACAGCGGGGCTGCCCGCGATCCTGCCGCCGCTCGTGGCGCTCGAGGTCTGGCCGGTCGTGTTCTGGGTACTCGCCGCGCGCGGATTCCGCTGGGACCCGCGGCATTGACCACCCCGGACGGGCGAGCTCAGCGCCGGGTGTCGGCCCGGTGGAAGTTCAGGTGGGCCCGCGACGGCGTCGGCCCCCGCTGCCCCTGGTAGCGGGAGCCGACGCCGTGGCTGCCGTAGGGCCGCTCGGCGGGGCTCGACAGTCGGAACAGGCACAGCTGGCCGATCTTCATGCCCGGCCACAGCGTGATCGGCAGGTTCGCGACGTTCGACAGCTCGAGCGTGATGTGGCCGGTGAAACCGGGGTCGATGAAGCCGGCCGTGGAGTGCGTGAGCAGGCCCAGCCGGCCCAGGCTCGACTTGCCTTCGAGCCGCCCGGCCAGATCGTCGGGCAACGACACCGACTCGAACGTGGAGCCGAGCACGAACTCGCCGGGGTGCAGCACGAACGGGTCGTCGCCGTCGGGCTCGACGGCCGAGGTCAGCTCGTCCTGCTGCTGCGCAGGGTCGATGTGGGTGTAGCGGGAGTTCTGGAACACGCGGAAGAAACGGTCCAGCCGCACGTCGATGCTCGACGGCTGGAGCATCGCAGGGTCCCACGGTTCGAGGACGAGACGCCCGGCTTCGAGCTCCTTACGCAGGTCACCGTCCGACAGCAGCACCGGCCCAGCGTATCGGCGCGCCGTCAGACCTCCGTATTGGTGGCCGAGTCGTTCGCGGAGAACGGGAGGTTCGGGGTGAGCAGCGGTGATGGGCACAACCCGAACATCCAGGCGACGGCCTGCTCGACCCGCACGGCCTCGAGGCCGTCGGACGGTGCGGGCGCCAGCTTCGGTGTGGCCACGAGGACCTGCCGGACCGTGGTCATGACGGCCGGGCTGAGGATGCTGCGGATCGAGTCGCCGGGCTCCGGGATGTGCGGACCGTCGACGAGTACGGCCGGTGTGCCGAGGCCGGGAGCGTCGATGACCAGCTCCGGGTCGTCCGAGACCAGCACGGCGCTCGCCGCGATGAGCCAGACCAGCTCCGCGAGCGGCAGGTTGCGTACGACGATGGCCCGAGGGTGCTGGAGAAGCGGGTAGGCGGCGCCGTGGCTCGCGAGCTCGCCGTAGACGACGATCTCGATGTCGGGTTCGCGGTCGAGCAGGTCGGGGAGACCGGCGAGGACACCGAGCGAGTCGGGGCGGTCCAGCCCGACGAGCACCACCTGTGGGCCGCCGGCTCGCACCCGGCGGATGAGCCGCGCGAACCGGAGGTCGGCAGGCTGGGGGTTGGCGGCCATGGTGTCGCCCACCGAGATGGCGTTCGGCCCGACCCGACTGCCCAGCGTCGCGTCCCCGGTGGTGGTGAGGAACAGCGACGCGAGCTGACCGATCACGCGCCGGTTGGCCTCCTGGGGGAACGGGCAGAGCAGGTCGTCCGTCGCCACGCCGGCCTGCAGGTGCACGACCGGAACCTGCCGCCAGAAGGCGACCTGGGCGGCCACCACGGCTGTCATCCCGCCGCCGTAAACCATGACAGCGGACGGGTCGAGGTCGACGAGCAGCTCGTCGAGCCGCGTCATCAGCAGGGACGCGATCGCGGCCGGCTGCGGGCCGGGTGGCTCCCGCAGCAGCTGCGTGACGTCGGCAGGCACCCCGAGCGACTCGAAGGCCTCGTGGACGGTCATCGGATCGGGTCCGGTGGCCACGGTGAGAGCACGGATGCGGTCGGCGTTGGCGAACGCGGTGGCAACGGGCGCCAGGCGGGCGACTTCGGGGCGGCTGCCGGCGATGAGGAGCACGTCGTGGTCGTGGTCCTGATCGGGGAGCGAACCCATGGGCTGGTCGAGCTCAGTCATGCTCGGGTCCTTCGCGGCCGGGGGAGCTGGCCTTACGGGGCTCCAGCAGTGTGAACTGGTGGTCTACCGGCCGTCGAGCCCCTATCTCACAAAGCGGGTCATTAGAGTGGGAACCACCCAAGTGGAGTACGGAACTGGCCTTGATGGTTACGCAGGGTGAGCTGCTAGAGTGTGCGTTACACACTGCGGATGTAGTTCAATGGTAGAACATCAGCTTCCCAAGCTGAATACGCGGGTTCGATTCCCGTCATCCGCTCGCACCGCGAGGCCCAGGTACGAGGAATCTCCTCCGATCCTGGGCCTTCGTCGTATCGAGGATCGACGGCCTTCGTGCGATCCACGCACGGTCAGCTCACCGGGACCAGGTGGCCGGCTGGACCGTCTTCCTCGCCCTCGGGGCTCTTCCGACGCGTGCGACGGTGCTCGTCCAGGAGTCCGCTTTGCCGGTCCGCGATCAGCCGGTCGGCCTGACTGGTCGCGTGCTGATCGATCAACGCCCGCATGTTGTCGTGCCCCATTCGCGACATCAGGTCCTTGGTGCTCGCGCCGGTCTGCGCGGCCAGAGGTTCCCGTGTGCCGCAGCTCGTGGCAGCGGAGGCCGGGCGGCCGAGCTTCTTCACCGTCTCCACCCGCTTGGTGAGGTTGATGAAGTGCGCCCGACGCAAGGCACGCCCTTCGGACCGGTGAACACGAGCGCATCGGGAGCCGCCGTGATCGCCGCGGCAACCGACGTACCGGGCGCGGCCTAGCCTCAGCTGCATGCCTTCGGTCCTCGTTCTCGGCTTCGGTCCTCAGCTCGTGCCCGGTGCCGACGGAGACGGCGTACTCGCGGTCCTCGACCGCGAGCTGGCTCGCTTCGGCGAGCACGACATCGATGCGTCCGTGACGCTGATCGCGCCCGACCGGACGGCGGAGACCACCGTGGTCGCAGCGTCGGCCGCGCAACCGTGGGATGTCGTCGTCGTCGGAGGCGGGATCCGCAAGCCGGAGCCGGTGCTGACACTCTTCGAGAAGCTCGTGAACCTGATCCGGCAGCATGCACCGCAGGCTGCGATCTTGTTCAACACGAGCCCTGCCGACACCGTCGAGGCAGCGCTGCGCTGGCTCTGACGCCCTCGTCCGATCCTCTCGCAGGACGCACCCAAGCTAGCCGACAACAGGTTCTTGCGCGCCCAGGTGGCACAAGGGCTCAGGCTGCTGCGATTCAGGCTCGTGAGTCGCGACAGCGGTCCCAAGAGGGGCCGGCTACGTCGGACTCCTGTGAATGGCTGAATTCGCGACGGATTGTGCCCTTCGACTGCCTGGATCAACGATCGCTTCGGAGTGTGTCCGCGTGCCACGTGTCATCCGCTCCACCAGGAACAATGAGTGGATTGCGTCGCTCACTCAGGAAGTAGCGGAACCGTGACTCCCGGGTCGCGGCCGAGAAGGACGGCACGTGTGATGGCTGCGGATCCGAAACGGTCATGCAGGGTGTCGAGCACGGCGTCGAGGGCGGCGCCCGCATCCTCATCGAAGGGCAGCACGAGCTGGACGGCGTCATCGTCGTCGAGGTTGCCGACCGCCACCCCGACAAGGGTGAGGCCCCGTTCCTCGATCAACGGCATGGCCCTCGCCACGAGCACCCGGACGGTGGTGAGGATCGCTTCGGTGGCGCAGGTCGGCTGGGGCAACGTATGGGAACGGGTGAGGCGCGAGTAGTCGGCGAGGCGCAAGCGGAGCACGACCGTACGGCCGACCCGTCCTGCGGTCCGCAGCCGCCGGGCGATGCGGTCGACGAGCGCGACGGCCACGGCGTCGATGGCTGCCGGGGTGGTGGGCGCGCGACGCCCCAGGGCGCGTTGCGCGCCGATCGAGCGCCGCCTCCGGCCCACCTGCACGGGTCGGGGGTCGAGGTTGTGGGCGAGCGCGTGCAGGTGCCGGCCGAGCGCCCGGCCCAGAATCGAGACCAGGATGTTCTCCGGGAGCTCGGCGACCTCGCCGACCGTCGAGATCCCGTGCTCGCGCAGCTTGGCCGCCGTCACCTTGCCGACCCCCCAGAGCCGCTCGACCGCGAGCGGATGGAGGAAGCCGAGCTCGTCCTCGGGCGGCACCACGAGCAGGCCGTCGGGCTTGGCCACACCGCTCGCCACCTTGGCAAGGAACTTCGTCCTCGCCACCCCGACGGTGATGGGCAGACCGACCCGCTCGAGCACGTCGGCCCGCAGGCGCGCCGCGATCCCACTCGGCGGGCCGGCGATCCGCCCGAGGCCCCCGACGTCGAGGAACGCCTCGTCGATCGACATCCCTTCCACCAGAGGCGTGGTGTTCCGGAACACCTCGAACACGGCCTTGCTCGCAGCGGAGTAGGCCGACATCCGGGGCGGCACGACGATCGCGTGCGGGCACAGCGACCGAGCCTGTGTGCCGCCCATGGCGGTGGCGACCCCATACGCCTTCGCCTCGTAGCTGGCGGCGAGGACGACGCCCCCGCCGACGATCACGGGACGCCCACGGAGCCGGGGGTCGTCGCGCTGCTCGACCGACGCGTAGAACGCGTCCAGATCGGCGTGCAGGATCGTCCCCTCGCGCGACACGAACATATGTTCGCATCGTTGGGCGGTGGACGCGAGCATCGTGGACGCTGCGCGGGCGGTGGATTCCACGACCGTGAGGATGCCGAAGGGTCGCAGGACGGACGCGATCGGTCAGGACTCCAGCACCTGAGCCATCAACATGGTCGCGGGGCCGAACCCCGCACGAGCGTAGAACGGCACGGAGCGCTCACTCGGCGACAGCACGAGCCTGACGCAACCGATCTCCCGCGCGTGACCCACGAGCTGGTCGAGCAGCGCCGAGCCGATGCCCCGGTTGCGGTGGCGCTCGAGGACGAACGCGTTGGCGAGATATCCCCACCGCGTCGGGGCACGCTCCGGGCTCGGCATCCGCTCGAAGACCACCAGGTGCATCATCCCGACCAGCCGCCCCCCGGCCTCGGCGAGGAAGGAGACCCGAGGGCCCGCCACTCGGATCGTCACGCCGTGGGTCATGACCTCATCGTGCCGTCGTGCGGGCCTCGCGCCAGAGGGAGATGTCCACGTAGTGGTTGTCGAAGCGCTCCTGCGACTCCCCGATCTCCCGGGGCTCGGCATCACCGCGATGGACCCGGTCGAGCAGGCGATAGTAGTCGAACCGGTCCATGCCGGGGGTGAAGACGACGAGCACGTCCGCGTCGACGCCGGCTGCTGCACCGAAGGCGTGCGGCACGTGCGGCGGGACGAGCAGGACGTCGCCCTGGTCCAGGATGTGCAACCGGTCCCCGGCGAGCACCTGCAGGCTGCCGCCGAGTACGACGAACAGCTCGGACGCGCGGGTGTGGAAGTGCGGCGGAGCGCCGTCGGCGCCGGCCCTGAAGGTCGACCTGTTGCAGGTGATCGCTCCACCCGTGCTGACGGAGTCGGCGAGCAGGGCGATCGTGCCGCCGGGGTCACCGGTGAGGGTCTCGGCGTCGGACGCCCGGACGAGCAGTGGTGTCGTGGTCGTGTTCATGTCGTCCACGATGGCCACGGGCGGAGCCGCGAACAACGACGAAAACGGCCACGACCGATAACCTGTGCGTTATGGAGATGCGGGAGATCGAGATCTTCCTCGCGCTCGCCGACGAACTCCACTTCGGGCGCGCCGCCGAGCGGCTGCGCGTGTCCCAGGCCCGTGTCAGCCAGACGATCAAGAAGCTGGAGCGGCAGGTCGGCGCCCCGCTCTTCGACCGGACCAGCCGCCGCGTCGCACTCACCCCGATCGGCGCCAGGCTGCGCGACGACCTCGCGCCCGCCCACCGGCGGATCATCGACGGCGTGACCAGGGCGACCGACGCCGGCCGCGGACAGGGCGGCTCGCTGCGTCTCGCGTTCGAGGCACCGGGGGTCGCCGATCTCATCGCCGAGGTGCTCGACGCCTATCGCTTCTGCTCGCCCGACAGCGACGTGCAGGTCCGGGAGGCCGATTTCCGCGACCCCTTCGGTCTGCTCCGCGGGGGTGAGGTGGACGCGCTGGTCACACTGCTGCCCGTCGCCGAACCGGACCTGACCACGGGACCGGTCGTCCTCACCGAACCGGTGGTGCTGGCCGTGCCGGTACGGCACCCGTTCGCCCGGCTCGACTCCGTGACGCTCGACGACCTCGCGCGCGACACCGTGTTCCGCGCCGCTCGGCCCGCGCCGCCCTACTGGGTCGAACCACCACAGCCGTGGGCGACCCCGGGCGGGCACCCGGTGCAGCGCGGACGCCCGCTCACGACGTTTCAGGAGCTGCTCGCGGTGATCGCGGGTGGCGAGGGCATCTGTCCCCTCGCCGCACACGCCACGCAGTACTTCGCGCACCCGAAGATCGCGTTCGTGCCGTTCCGGGACGCGCCGCACGTCGAGTGGGCCCTCGTGTGGCGGCGCGCAGGCGAGACAGGGCGTGTGCGCGAGCTCGCGCGGTGCATTCGGACGGGAGCCGGCCGGACCGTCGCTACCCGCGCGGAGCGGCGAGAACGCCTGTGATCACGAGCGTTCCGCGTCGAACGCCTTGCGCACGCGGACGGGGGCCCGGTCGCGCCAGGCGTCCTCAATCAGCTCGGTCAGCTGCTGGTGCGACACCTTCTCCAGGTCGACGAGGATCGCGCCGTACCCGTCGTAGTGGGGGGTCGTGTAGAAGGCCGGGTCGCCGGAAGCCAGCAGCGCCTCCTTCTCGTCGATCTGACACATCAGGACGAGCCCGCCTTCGGCCTCGGTGCGCAGCCGCGCGAAGCTCTTGCCCTGCACCGTGAGGGAAGGGGTCCGGTAGGAGGTCGACTGCTCGACCTCGGGCAGCGCAACCGCAATCGCCACGACGTCGTCCCAGGTCGGCATGCGGACATCCTGGCCTGCACGGTGCCCGACGTCGTGGACGAATCGGAGGTCAGCGCACCCGGGGAGGTCGAAGCGGTGGGGCCTTGGCGAGCACCACGGTGCCGGCGAGTGCTGCCGCCAGGCCCACTGCGAGCACCCACGCCCAGCCGGGGCGTACCGGGTCGTCCAGCAGTTGGATGCCGACCATGCCCGGTACGAGCACCTCGGTCACCGTGAAGACCGCGGTGACCGGACCGACGTCGCCGCGCGACAGCGCAGCGGTGTAGCCGACCATCCCGACCAGCCAGAACCCGACCACCAAGTACGTGGCCGGTTGGCCGAGCAGCGGCACCAGGTCGAATCGTTCCCCGGTCTGGACGTGCGCGGCGCGCACCGACAGCGCAGTGCCACCGAACCCCAGTCCGGCCACCAGGGCGAGCGGCCAGGAGTGTTTGCCCTGCCGCAGCACCAGCACGGCGACGCCCAGTAGAAGCAGCGAGACCAGCAGGATGACGTCGACGCCACGGGTGCGGACCGGTGGGTGGTGGCTCCCCGCGCTGGCAGCCACCATGACGAGACCGGTCAGGCACACCCCGACGGCCACCCGGGTCCTGACGGGGAGCCGCACTCCGAGCATCCGGGCGTTGAAGACTGCGGTGAGCGCGATCGTGCCCCCGATGATGGCCTGCACGGCGAAGACAGGCAGTACCCGCAGTGCCAGCACGGCGCACCCCCACGCGAGGAAGTCAACCGCGACGCCGGCGATGTACCGGGGCTGGATCGCGGCGGGCCGCGTCCGCGTGGCCCGGCGGGCACCTTCGGCCTGCAGGAGAGCCCCGAAGGTGTTCAGGACCATCGCGACCGTCGCGAGCAGGATCCCGACCAGCACGTTGTCAGCATGCCGTTCCGTGACCGCCGACGCTCGCCCGGCCCGCCGGGAGCAGCCGGTTCACACGGCCGAGAAAGCTGGTCCCCGGGATAACGGGAGCCGCATCACCGGCATCCTCCGGCCGAGCGGCGAGTCCGTCCAGCCGGCCGTGACGCCGCCCATCCGCTCGTAGAACCCTGTGGCATACGGCTCCGCCTCCCACTCGAGGACGGTGCTGCCCGCTGCCGTCGCTCGGGCCACGGCGTGCTCGAACAGCAGCCGACCCGACCCCCGTCCGATCTCGGCCGGCTCGAGCCACAGGTCGTCGAGAACGGCCAGCGCGCCACGGTGCAGCAGCGTGTAGAAACCGCGGACCTCACCTGCGCGCTCCCCGACGTTCACGTCGTTCGCCGCCACCACGTCGGGCGTGAGGGCGAGCGTGCGCGCGAAACGGGCGAGGAACGCTGCCGGATAGGGCCAGTGCCCCTTGGAACGGACGGCGAGCGCCGCCAGGAAAGCGGCCTCGTCAGGACGGGCCGGCCGGATGAGCATGAGACCAGTCTGCCCCGGGCGCGATCGGTCAGCGACCTCCGCGATCCTCGCCGCTGGCGACCGGGGTGAAGAACCCGCTCATCAGGCCGCCGGCAACGGCGGAACGAGCATCCCACCGCTCCGCGCGGTGTTCGTGCAGTTTGCGGCGCGGCCCCTCCGACGCCCGCACGAACGCCAGCACCAGCACCGTCCCGAGCACCAGCGGTGCTCCCACCAGGAGCACCAGCCAGCCGAAAGCGACGTACGCAACACCCAACGCAGCGATCTCCATGGCGATGACCGCCCCGCCCAACCGAACCACGACGACTTTCCCCCTCAACCCGGCGCCGCTACTGGCGCCCTACGACGACCTATCGCCGCAGCCTGCTCCCGCGTGACAGGTATGACACAGAGCGACACTGAAGAAACAGAAAGTGACGGTCGCGAGCAATCCCGACTGGATGAATTTCTACGGACGACACCCTCGCCGGGCGGACGGCGGGCGGTGGGCACGGCTCATACGGCCGGGGACGCCGACCCCTCTGCTGCGGGCACGGGCTGCTCGGCCACGGGAGACCAGCTACCGGTCATGCCACCTGGCGAGGTGACACCGCCTGGCGGCGTGCCCGCTGACGGCGTGCCGCCGGCCGACGGGATGCCACCAGCGGACGGGGGGCCACCAGCGGACGGGGGGCCCACTGACGGCGTGCCACCACCCGACGGCGTGTCACCGCCCAGGACTCCACCGGAGGCGGTGCCGCCCGTGGAAGGTCCCGGGGTCCCCGTATCGGCTCCGGTCGGGTCGCCGGCAGGTCCGGGACTTGTGCTGGTGACGTCCGACCTCGGCGGCGTCGGAGTCGTCACGGGCGGCGGGTCGACGGGCGTTTCGCCCAGCGCCGGATCGACTACTGCGGCCGTCGTCGGCACCGTGCCACCGCCACCGCGGCCAGGTTTGTTCGTACCGCCTCCGGGTGCGACACCACCGGCCCGCCCAGCTCCCGCACCGCCGGGAGCGCTGTTCCC
>DASRSC010000274.1:0-4939 GCA_035695525.1 Pseudonocardia sp.
GTAAACACTCCGGCCTGACCGGGTGCCACGCTGGATGATCTTTCCTGCCTCGTGCCGGAGATTCTTCCGCAGATCTTCGCCAGTGTGTACGTGGCTTCGGCTGACCGGTTACCGTATCGACCTGTCGGAGCAGACCAGCACCCTTAAAAATGTGATCCACCGAGACCGCAGTATGCGGGAAACCGGCTGAGCGGTCCACTCGCCCTTTCTCCGGGACGGTACCGCGCCGCTTCAGATCACCACTATCGAGCGGATGGACTCGTTCCGTGGGCGCGGACCGACAAGCTCACGCACTCCGCGTGCGGGAAAGTCATTCAGCGCGACTTACAGAAAAGCCGCGACGAGCGAGAGCACCGTCACGACGTAGGACCAGCCGAAAATTCGAACGTGCACATCCCCTGTTCCTGCACCACGACGCGCCGGCGCCCGCCCCACCGGCGTCGCCCTCCGATGATCTACCCCCGGGAGCGCGCCCGGTTTGGGCAGACATCCATAGTGCCCAAGAAGCTAGGGAGGGTGGGATGATCGCCGAACACGTCACGCCGGGGCAGCGCTCACGCAGTCGGGGTGCGCAGCGGGGGTCAGCCGACCTCCGCCATCACCTCGGCGCTGACGTGGAATGCGACAGTGGCGTACGCCAACTTCTACGCGTTGACCTCTTCGAGCACCTCGTCGGACACGTCGAAGTTCGCGTAGACATTCTGCACCTCGTCGCTGTCCTCGAGCGCGTCGATCAGCCGGAAGACCTTCTTGGCGGCCTCGGCGTCGAGCGGCACCGACATGGACGGCAGGAAGGTGGGGTCGGCCGAGTCGTACTCGATGCCCGCATCCTGCAGCGCCGTGCGCACCGGGATGAGGTCGGTGGCCTCCGAGACGACCTCGAAGCTCTCGCCGAGGTCGTTGACCTCCTCGGCACCGGCGTCGAGCACGGCGAGCAGCACGTCGTCCTCCATGAGGTCGCCGGACTTCGGGACGATCACCACACCCTTCCGCGTGAAGAGGTAGGCCACCGAGCCGGGGTCGGCCATGGCCCCGCCATTGCGGGTCATGGCAGTGCGGACCTCGGTGGCGGCGCGGTTGCGGTTGTCGGTGAGGCACTCGATGAGCACGGCGACCCCGTTGGGGCCGTAGCCCTCGTAGGTGATCGTCTGGTAGTCGGCGCCGCCGGCGTCGGCACCCGAACCGCGCTTGACCGCGCGGTCGATGTTGTCGTTGGGCACCGAACTCTTCTTGGCCTTCTGGATGGCGTCGTAGAGCGTCGGGTTGCCGTCGGGGTCACCGCCGCCCGTACGCGCGGCCACCTCGATGTTCTTGATCAGCTTGGCGAACATCTTGCCGCGGCGGGCGTCGATGACGGCCTTCTTGTGCTTGGTCGTCGCCCACTTGGAGTGGCCGCTCATCGAGTTTCGCCGTCCTTTCCCAGCTCCTGCAGAACCCGCCGGGATCCCGGACGTCCGCCTCCGGCCACCTGCCGCGCGGACCGGATGACACCGACCTCTGCCTGATCGGGACGATTCTACCGACCCGCTCGGACGACGGGCGGCCGGGAAGGGGCTTCGGCCTGACGGCCCCGTGCGCGGACGCGTCAGCCGCGGGGCGGCGCCCGGCCGCGGCTCAGGCCGCGCGGGCGGCCTCCTTCACCAGGTCACAGAACAGCCCGTGCACCCGGAGATCACCGGTGAGCTCCGGGTGGAACGCGGTGGCGATCACCGATCCCTGCCGCACTGCGACCGGCCGGCCTGCAGCGGCGCCCGCGTCAGCGCCGGTGAGCGTCAGCCGCGGGACGGTGGCGAGCACCTCCACGCCAGGACCGGCGGACTCCACCCAGGGCGCCCTGATGAACACCGCACGGACCGGGCCGCCCAGCAGTCCGCCGAACCGCAGGTCGGTCTCGAACGAGTCGACCTGCCGACCGAACGCATTGCGCCGCACCACAACGTCGAGCCCGCCGAGCTGCTGCTGGTCGGGGCGACCGTCGAGCACCTCGCGGGCGAGCAGGATCATTCCGGCGCACGACCCGTAGGTCGGCATCCCGGCGGCGATACGCTCGCGCAGCGGTTCGAGCAGCTCGAAGACCTGCAGGAGCCTGCTCATCGTGGTCGACTCGCCGCCGGGGATCACGACCGCGTCGACCGCGTCGAGCTCGGACGGGCGGCGCACCGCAACGCCACGCACGTCGCCGCAGGCCGTCACGGCGGCCAGGTGCTCGCGGACGTCGCCCTGCAGGGCCAGCACACCGATCACGGGAACCACGCGACCAATGTAGTCGGCGCCGCAGCCGTCAGACGGGGGCCACGTCCCGTTGCGCGGTGGCAGTACGGACCGCCTCGGCCACCGCGGGGGCGACCGCGGCATCGAAGACGCTCGGCACGATGAACGACGGGTTCGGCTCGGTGACCACGTCGGCGATCGCGGCCGATGCGGCGAGCAGCATCGCGTCGGTGATGTCGCGGGCCTGGGCGTCCAGCAGGCCGCGGAACACCCCGGGGAACGCGAGCACGTTGTTGATCTGGTTCGGGTAGTCCGAGCGGCCGGTGGCCACCACCGCCGCGTGGGCAGTCGCGATGGCCGGGTCGATCTCGGGGTCGGGATTGGCCAGGGCGAAGACGATGGCGTCGGGAGCCATCGTGGCCAGCTCCTCGGCACCGAACAGGTTGGGCGCCGACACCCCGATGAACACGTCGGCGTCGACGAGCGCGTCGGCGAGCGAGCCGGACACCCCAGACTCGTTCGTGTGGGCGGCGATCCAGGTCAGGTTGTCGTCGAGTCCGGTGCGGCCGGGGTGGACGATCCCATCGATGTCGACCGCCAGGACGGCACCTGGCGCGCCGGAGCGCAGCAGCCGGATGATCGCGGAGCCAGCCGCACCGACCCCGCACACCACGACCTTGCAATCCGACAATTTCTTGCCGACCACGCGCAGCGCGTTGCGC
Organism: Pseudonocardia sp.; assembly: GCA_035695525.1. Classification (GTDB taxonomy): domain Bacteria; phylum Actinomycetota; class Actinomycetes; order Mycobacteriales; family Pseudonocardiaceae; genus Pseudonocardia. The sequence continues at coordinate 2,934 of DASRSC010000274.1, forward strand.
AGCGCCCCAAGCACCACCACCGCCGTGCCGTGCTGGTCGTCGTGGAAGACCGGGATGTCGAGCAGCTCACGCAGCCGGGCCTCGATCTCGAAACAGCGCGGCGCCGCAATGTCCTCGAGGTTGATGCCGCCGTAGGCCGGCGCCAGGATCTGGACGGTCCGGATGATCTCCTCGGTGTCCTGGGTGTCCAGGCAGACCGGCCAGGCGTCCACCCCGGCGAACCGCTTGAACAGCGCCGCCTTGCCCTCCATCACCGGCATCGCGGCGGCGGCGCCCAGGTTGCCCAGGCCGAGCACGGCGGAGCCGTCGGTGACGACAGCGACGGTGTTGCGTTTGATCGTGAGCCGGCGCGCGTCGGCGGGGTTGGCCGCGATGGCCTGGCAGACCCGCGCGACACCGGGCGTGTAGGCACGGGAGAGGTCGTCGCGATTGCGCAGGCTGACCTTGGACTCGACCGTCAGCTTCCCGCCGAGGTGCAGCAGGAACGTCCGATCGGATACCTTGCGCACCCGCACGCCGGGCAGCGCCTCCAGCGCCGCGGTGATCTCCTCCGCGTGCGCCTCGTTGAGTGCGTTGCAGCTGATGTCGACGACGAGCGTGTCGGTCTGCGCCTCCACCACGTCGAACGCGGTGACGACGCCGCCGACGTGGCCGACGGCCATCGTCAGGTCGCCCGCCGCGCTGGCGGATGCAGGCACCTCGACCCGCGCGGTAATGGCATATCCGGGACCGGGTACAGGCACGCCAAGACACTACCTTCGGCGCTCGCGCCGCCGCGTTGCGCCGGGCCTCCACGGCATGTGATATGCCTCCGGCCGGCCGGAGGGGTTGTGACCACCGGACCTCGGGTGTGAGATGACGCACATGTGACGTTCGGACGTCGACGCAGTGGTGCGGAGGTGGTCACCCATGGCCGTCAGAGCAGATGCCGGGCAGCGTGCGGGGAGCCGATCATCGGTTCCGACCGTCAGCGATCCGACCCGGGTGCGGAACGTGGTCCTCGTCGGGCCGTCGGGGTCGGGGAAGACGACGCTGGTGGAGGCGCTGCTCGCGCACGCCGCGGCGATCCCGCGCGCCGGCGCGGTGGTGGAGGGCACCACGGTGTGCGACCACGACCCGGCGGCCGTCCGGCAGCAGCGTTCGGTCGCGCTGTCCGTAGCCCCGCTGCTGCACGAGGACACGAAGATCAACATGATCGACACCCCCGGCTACGGGGACTTCGTCGGCGAGCTGCGTGCGGGACTGCGCGCCGCCGACGCCGCACTGTTCGTCGTCCCGGCCAACGAAGGACGCGAGGGCGCGATCGATCCCGCCACCGTCGCGCAGTGGGAGGAGTGCGCCGCCGTCGGTATGCCGCGCGCCGTGGTGGTCGCCCGCTGCGACCACGCCCGTGCCGACCTCGAGGCCACCATCGCCGCCTGCCAGGACGCCTTCGGCAGCGGTGTCGCGCCGCTCTACCTGCCCATCCGGGAGGGCGAGCGGCTCACCGGGCTGTACGGCCTGCTCACGCAGACACCTGCCGGACAGGCCCCGCCCGGCGCCGAGGACGGTCGCGGTGAGCTGATCGAGGGCATCATCGAGCAGTCCGAGGACGAGTCGCTCATGGACCGCTACCTCGGCGGCGAGGAGCTCGACGTCACCACCCTCATCGACGACCTGGAGACGGCCGTCGCCCGCGGCACGTTCCACCCGGTGATCCCGGTGTGCGCGAGCAGCCGGATCGGGCTCGACGGGCTGCTCGAGGTGCTCGTCGGCGGGTTCCCGTCCCCGCTGGAGCGGCCGCTGCCGCCGGTCACCGGAGTGGACGGCACCGCGCACCCGTCGCTCACCGCCGACCCGGACGGCCCGCTCGCCGCCGAGGTGGTGCGCACCTCGGCCGACGCCTACGTGGGGCGCGTCTCGCTGGTGCGGGTGTTCTCCGGGACACTGCGCCCGGAGTCGACCGTCCACGTCAGCGGGCACCACGTGTTCATCCCGGCCCAGCGGCGTGAGGAGCCCGACGGTGG
>DASRSC010000275.1:0-6241 GCA_035695525.1 Pseudonocardia sp.
CGACAGCGCCATGGTGAGCGTGCCGCCCCGCTGCACGGCGGCGGGGTCGGCGGGAGTGCCGAAGACGTCGGTGGCGGGTGCCGCGCCGGGTCCGGCGGCCTGCTGCACCGGCGCGCAGGCCACTGTGAGGGCCGCGGCCAGTGCGATCCCCAGCGTCACCGCCCCGCGCGCCCAAATCTTTGGTGCTGCCGTGCTGAGCCTCATCGTTCTACCTCCGGCCGTTCATTCGGTCGGGTGAACGTAGTGTGTATACACACGAGAAAACCATGGCGGCGACGCAGTCTTGACCTAGCCGAAACACGAAGAGTGTTGCGTCCGTTGCTCGCTGTCTCCGGGCGGCTGCGCGGTCGCCGGCGGGCAGCGTCCCCGCCACAATGAGTGCATGACTGCCGAGCTCCCGGCCGGCTGAGTGCCTGCCCTCGCTCCCGCGGAGCAGCGCGCACGGTTGGCGGCGGCCTCGGTTGCGAGGCTGGCCACCGTGCGGGCCGACGGCACCCCGCGACTCGTGCCGATCACATTCGCGCTGGTGGAGGGGCTCGTCTGCTCCGTCGTGGACGAGGTGAAGCCCAAGCGCAGCCCCCGGCTCGCCCGGCTCGACGACGTGCGGCGGGACCCGCGGGTCGCCCTCGTCGTCGACCACTACGAGGACGACTGGTCGGCCCTGTGGTGGGTGCGGGTGGACGGCACGGCCGAGATCCACGAGGCCGGACCGCTGCGGGAGCGGGCACTCGCCGAGTTGCGGGCCAAGTACCCGCCCTACGCCGCCGCGCCGCCCGCGGGTGCGCTGCTGGTGATCACGCCGTCGCGCTGGAGCGGCTGGACCGCGGCGTGAGTCAAGAGGGCACCAGGACCACGGCCTCGATCTGCACCGCGATGGACGAGGAGATTGCGGTCGCTGTCGATCACCGCGATCGGCGAGCTGCTCGGCATCCCCCTGGACGAGCGCCGGCAGCTCCGCCGATGGGCCGACACGGCCCGTCGAAGCCGCCAACCGCGACCCCGACCCGCTTCCCGACCCCGACGCTTCGACCCCGCCCGGCGGCCCAACCCCCATCTCGCCTTCGGTCACGGGCAGCACCACTGCCTCGGTGCCGCACTGGCCCGACTCGAGATCGGGGTCGCCCTCCGCGCACTCGCGGTGGCGCTCCCCGGGCTCCGACCCCGCGACCCCATCGGGGACATCCCGTGGATCCACGGCCTCGTCGACTCCGGACCGGCCGCAATCCGGATCGCCCGGCCGGTCACCGTCGCCCTGCCCCGGGAGCGAACGGCGGAGATCACCACCGTGTGCCTTCGCGTTCGTGCCGGGGTGGCCCGCTGACTCAGAGGTTGCCCCGCTTCTCCTGCTCCCGCTCGATCGCCTCGAAGAGGGCCTTGAAGTTGCCCTTGCCGAAGCCGAGTGAGCCGTGCCGCTCGATGAGCTCGAAGAACACGGTGGGCCGGTCCTGCACCGGCCTGGTGAAGATCTGCAGCAGGTAGCCGTCCTCGTCGCGGTCGGCGAGGATACCCAGCTCGCGCAGGGTCTCGACAGGCACGCGGGTGTCGCCGACCCAGTCGGTGAGGGTGTCGTAGTAGGAGTCCGGCGTCGCCAGGAACTCGACGCCCATCGCGCGCATCGCCCGCACGGACGCGACGATGTCGCCGGTGGCCAGCGCGATGTGCTGCACGCCCGGCCCGCCGTGGAACTCGAGGAACTCGTCGATCTGGGAGCGCCTCCGCCCGGCGGCCGGCTCGTTCAGCGGGAACTTGACCTTGTGGTTGCCGCTGGCCACGACCTTGCTCATGAGGGCCGAGTACTCGGTGGCGATGTCCTCGCCGACGAACTCGGCCATGTTGGTGAAGCCCATGACCCGGTTGTAGAAGCTCACCCAGTGGTCCATGCGGCCCAGCTCGACGTTGCCCACCGCATGGTCCACGGCCTGGAAGCACCGCTTCCCGGCCGCCGGGAACAGGGGCTCGCGCGCGACGAAACCCGGAGCGAACGGACCGTGGTACCGCGACCGGTCGACCAGGGTGTGCCGGACGTCGCCGTAGGTGGCGATCGCCGCCCTGCGCAGCTCGCCGTGCTCGTCGGACACGGTGTGCGGCTCGGTCAGCACCATCGCGCCGGCGGCGCGGGCGTGCGCGACCGCGGCGTCGACGTCGGGGACGGTGATCGCGAGGTCGGCCACCCCGTCCCCGCGCTCGGCCACCCGCGCACCGACCCAGGTGCCCGCGTGCACCTCACCCGCGAGCACGAACCTGGCCGACCCCGAGGTCAGCACGTACTCGGCGAGATCCCGATGGCCCGTCTCCGGCCCACGGTAGGCGACCACGCGCATCCCGAACGCCGACGAGTACCAGTGCGCGGCCTGCCGGGCGTTGCCGACGGCGAAGCGGACGTGGTCCAGTCCCAGCACCGGGAACGCGTCGGTGGAGTCGTCGTGAGCGACCTCGCCGATGAGCGGGTCGATCAGCGCGTCGGTGATGCCGCCAGTGGTCATGCCGGCCAGTAGAAGTTCTGCTGTGCGCTGTGACAAGCTCCTGTAGCTGAGCTATGCGCTCCGCATGGATGACATGGGCGACGGGAGCAGGAGATGACCACACCGGCCAGCTCGCCGGATGCGCTCGACGTCGAGCTCATCGGGCTGCTCTCCGAGCACCCCCGGGCGGGCGCGCTGGAGCTCTCGCGGCTCGCCCGCGTGGCCAGGGCCACCGTCACCGCGCGGCTGGAGCGCCTGGAACGGGCCGGGGTGATCACGGGTTACGGACCCGACGTCGACCTGCGTGCCGCCGGCTTCCCGGTGCAGGCGTTCGTGTCGCTGGAAATCGCCCAGGGGGCCATCGCCGACGTCCGCGCCGAGCTCCTCGCCATTCCGGCGGTGCTCTCCGCGCACGCCACCACCGGTACCGCGGACGTGCTCTGCCGCCTTGCCGCCGCTTCCCACGAGGACCTGCACGCCACGTTGCTGCAGATCGACCGCTCACCGGCCGTGCTGCGCTCGACCAGTGTCGTCGTCCTGTCGGAGGTGGTGGCGTCCCGGTACCTGCCGCTGCTGCGCGGCACGGGCCGACCGCGCCCGAGCCGGGCGCCGGCGTACCGGGAGTGCTGACCCAGGTCAGCCTGTCGGTGCGCACACAGCCCGCACGAACGCTGCGATCGCCGGGTGCGAGCTGGATCCGCGTCGGCAGGCCGCCGGCGTGCTGCGCCGCATGGGGAGCGGCGTAAGCACCACGTCCGGTACGGACTCGGCGGCTGCCAGTTGTGGTACGAGTGCCACGCCGCCCCCGAGCGGATCGCGCTCAGCACTACGGGAGAGCCCGCGACCCTGGACGACAGCGAGCGCCGGACGGTTGTGGACGTCTGCGCAATGGCGTGCCGCGACGCGGGAGCTGCGTTGATCGTCGGGGCCGGCACGGACCCCTACGGCAGCTTGCTGACGAAGGCCGTCACGGCCTCCTCCGTGTCTTCGGGCCGCTGCAGGTGCGGAGAGTGGCCGCAGTCGAGCACCAGCAGCTCGACGGGCCCGGTCGCGGCGTCCCGCACCGCCTCGACGTGCGCGAGCGTGCCGTACTCGTCGGCCGTGCCCTGCACCGCCAGCACCGGGCAGGTGATCGCGGGAAGCTCGAAGCGGATGTCCCAGTCGCGGAACGCGTCGTCGAGCCAGACGTCGTTCCAGTTCCAGAACGTCACGTCCGGGTCGCGATGGTGGCGGGCCATCCTCGCCCGCAGGTCGCCCTCGGTGTAGGCGCGGCGGGCCTGCTCGATGCCGCCGAGGCCGATCTCCTCCACGAACTCATGCGGGGCCAGCACCACGAGCCCGGTGACGTCCGAGCTCCGTGCGGCGTACAGCAGCGCGATCGAGGCGCCGTCGCTGTGCCCGACCAACACGGGGCGGTCCAGCCCGAGGGCCGCGCACAGCGCCGGCACCACCGTGGCGGCCTCGTCGTGCATGAAGCGGGGCGTCCGCTTCTGCGTCGGCAGGTCCGAGAACCCGTGCCCGAGCCGGGAGTAGGCCACCGCACGGCGCCCGGTTGCGGCGGCGATCCGATGGTGGAACGTGCGCCAGAGGCCCAGCGAGCCGAGGCCCTCGTGCAGGAACAGCAGCGGCGCGACGGTGGGGTCACCCGGCACGTCCTCGTACTCAATGCGCCCACCGGGCACCTCGACACAACGGCGCTCGGCCACGCCAAGAGCCTAGGGCGTGCCCGACCCTCATCGGAGGGGAAGGGGGAGGTGGTGGTCAGCGGTTGAGCCGCGCGAGGAGCTTCTTCGGCGCGATCACCCGGTAGGCGTCGGTGACGAGCTCGGCGATCTCGTCCCAGTCCACGTCGTCGAGATCGAGGCACACCCCCACCCAGCCCCGCCCACCCACGTACGGCGGCCGGAAGAAGCGCGTGGGAGCCGCGGCCACGAGCTCCTCCTGGGTGCCGGGTTGCGCGGCGCACCAGAACGCCACCCGGTCGTCGTGGTGCTGATCGGCGTACGTCACGAACATCTTGCGCACGAACCAGGTCGGCTCCCCGTGGCTCACCTTCTCGGTGACCTCCGGCAGAGCCAGGCACAGGGCGCGCAGGCGGGCGAGCAGATCGGTCACGCGTCTCCGACCCCTTTCACCTGGGGCCGGTAGCTGCCGACCGACCAGACGTTGCCCTCGGGATCGAGCACCGCGTACTCCCGTGAGCCATAGGGCTGGTCGACGAGGCCCTGCACGACCTCGGCCCCGGCGGCGACGGCCCGGTCGTGGTGGGCGTCCACGGCGTCGGCTCCGTCGAGGACCAGGTAGATCACCGCCCGGCCGGTGTCGAACGGGCCGGGCGGGTCGCTCCTGGTGCCGAGCATGACCACGCCGTCGCCGAAGCTCAGCTCGGCGTGCCCGACAGTGCCGTCGTCGGCGGTGTGGACCTGCTCCTCGACGAGGCCGAGTGCGCCGGTCAGGAACGCGATCGCGGCCTTCGAATCGTTGTAAAGAAGGGTGGGGTGGATGCTCATGGCGCGACGTTAGGCCGGGTCAGTCTGCCTGGGCTTGAACGAATGGGAACCGTCAGCTCCGTTCGGCGAGGTACTCCGTGGGGGTGCAGCCGGCCAGCGTCCGGAACTCGCGTACGAGATGAGCGTGGTCGGCGTACCCGCAGGTGGCGGCAACATCGGCGACCGAGCGGGCCGCCCGGGCGCGCGAGCCGCCGTCCGGGCCGGGCGGCAGCAGCAGCTCGGCCGCCCGCTGGAACCGCAGCACCCGCGCCGCGGGCTTGGGTGCGAGGCCCACCTGCATACGGAACCGGTTCAACAGATGACGCCGGCTCCAGCCCGTACCGTCGGCGAGCTGCTGGATGCCGATCGCGCCCGCGGTGCGCACCAGTCGGTCCCACGCCCAGGCGACTTCGGGGTCGGGCCGGGCGCGCGAGGCGTCCAGGCGGCGTAGCAATGCGTCGTCGACGCGATCGAAGCGCTCCGGCCACCCCGGCTCCTCGGCGAGCCGGGCGGGCAGGGCGGTCAGCTCGGGCACCTCGAGTTCGTCGACGTGGGGCACGCGGTTGGTGAGCTCCGGCATCGGCCGCCCGAGCAGGGTGAACACCCCGAGCGGGGTGAGGTCGACCTGCACCCCGTGCTGCACGCCGGTGAACTCGGTGATCACGGCGGCATCGTGCATCCCGGCCAGGAAGGAGACCGGGACGGTCGGACCCGCGGGCCCGTGGAGCCGGATGGGCGGGCCGAGGCTGAGGATGAGCGTGCACGAGCCGGTGGGTGCCTGCCTGCGGCGCACGGGCGCGGCGCTGCGCTCGCGGTAGCCCGAGTACCCCAGGACATGCTCGGCGAGCGCCGGGTGCGGCCGCCCCCGGACGTACTCGCCGACGGGTGCCTCCACCAGCCCAGCATGGCAGCAGAACGCCGCTCGGACCTACGCTCTGCACCGTGGACCGGCCCGACGACCTCCTCGCCGAGCTCGTCGGAATGCTTCCCGTCGGTATCTTCGCCGTCGACGGCGACGGCTGTGTCCTGCTGTGGAACGCTGCGGCCGAACGGCTCACGGGCTGGTCCGGCAGTGACGTGATCGGACAGCGCGTGATGGGCCCCGACCCCACCCGCCGCACGTTCGACGCGCCGACCGCCGCCCGCATTCTCGACGAGCTCCGGGCGGGGCGGACGTGGAGCGGCAGGGTGCCCGCCACCCCCGTCAGTGGGCGCACGCTCTATTTCCGCGCCGCACCCGGACCCGGCTCGACGATCGTCGGGGTGCTGCAGGACGTCGACGACACGGAG
>DASRSC010000276.1:0-10508 GCA_035695525.1 Pseudonocardia sp.
GGTCATCCGCACCCTGCGAACGGCGGCTGCGAGATGCGCCCCCTCCACGCGTCCTGACCTGGTACTCGGGCTCATGTCCGAGCCGACCCCCACTGTCGGCTACACGTCGATGCTGAGCAGTATCCCGTTCCCCGCGCGCGCGCTGCGCCCGCTGCTGATCGCGCGGTTCCACAACCGGAAACGCAAGCTCGGTCTCGCCGCGTAGCGACCCCGCCCCATCCCGGCGCCTGACCCTCGCACGTGCTTGCCCGCTGCAATGCGGACGGCCGACGCAGCATGAGACAGGTCGGTCCGGGGGGCCGCTGCAAGGGGAACGGCGTGACCACTGCCGGTCCTCGGCGCGGGGCGTGGCCGAGGCTCTGGTCGGGCGCCGAGAACTTCTTCCAACGCGCGGGGCTTCCCCAGCACCACCTGCAACCTCTCGACGATCAGGCGGCCCCTCGTGGGAACCCGTTCCCGATACGTCCTGTTCGCGGCCGCGTAGAACGGGTCGTTCGTGCTCACCGGCGTGCTGGTGACGGTCGGGGCGCTCCTGCTGTGGCGGATCCGGCCGTCGTCCTGGCTCAACGACACGGCCCTGGTCGTCCTGGTCATCATGGGGCTCGGCAAGATCCTTTTGGGGTTCGCCCCCGAGAACACGGACGTCGGCCTGCATCTGATGGGCGCGCTGAACGTCCCGCTCGGCAGCATGGCCGTACTCCTGCTCAGCCTGGTGATGCGCCGGACCGACCGGGGCCTCAGCGCCATCGGGATGGAACGTGTCGCCACCTATCCGGCGCCGCTGTGGCTGCTCTGGACGTGCAGAACGGGCGCGGTGACCCGGGATCAACCGCCCGCAGCCCCCCGTCGACGTGTCCCGGCATTTCCCGGGCCACGCATTCCCGATCCGGTGTTCGCCGTGGAGAGGGTGTGGAACTACAGCTCGTGGGCCTCGTCGTAGCCGAGGTCCCCGTCCGGGTCGAGCTCTCGACCGGGGAGGCGAGCCCCGTGAACCGGCAGGGGCGTGCGTGCAGCGGGAATGAAAACGGTGGCCCTGACCTCGTGCAGTAGGTCGTAGCCGTAGTCACCCGAGTACTCGTGATCGCTCGACATCAACGTCCCCCTTGCGGCTCACCGATTCTCACGCTCCGTGATCGGAGTGCTCCTTACGGTGCAGAGAGATCATCACCTGACTGGTGTGGGCGGGGCAAGAGCGATCCTCCGAGTGGTCGGGGGGCGAGTTCAGGAGCGCGTAGCGGGTGTAGTAGTGGACCCCACTGCTGACAGGACACACGCCAGGACCTGACACCCGGAGGTGCTCCGGATAGAACGCGCTACGGCCGGCACGATCACCCTGACCGTCAACGACGTGGATCACTCTCTCGACATCGACCACCGCACGACCTTGCTCGACGCGCTGCGCGAGCGGCTCGACCTGGCCGGAACCAAGTAGGGGTGCGACCACGGGCAGTGCGGCGCGTGCACGGTCCTGATCGAGGGCCGCCGGGCCAACTCGTGCCTGCTGCTCGCCGTGGCCGTCGCGGGCAAGGCGGCCACGACCATCGAGGGCATCGGCGGTGCTGCGACCGGAGACGCCCTGCACCCGGTAGAGCAGGCCTTGCTCGATCATGACGGCTACCGGTGCGGCTACTGCACGCCCGGTCAGATCTGCTCAGCGGTCGCGGTCCTCGACGAGCACGCGGCGGGTTGGCCCAGCGCCGTCACCGGCGATGTCGGCGCCGAGGAGATCGTGCTGGACGAGCCGGAGATCCGGGAGCGGATGAGCGGGAACCTGTGCCGGTGCGGAGCCCACGTGTCGATCGTCGCGGCGGTCGCGGACGCGGCGGGGGCACGGCCATGAGGGAGTTCGGACGCGACCCCGGGCCCGGGCCCGGGTGCGCCGACTTCGGCCAGGCCCAGCTCGCCGGGGGCTCGCTCGGCACCGGGTCGTGGGGCTTCGCGATCACCGAGGCCCGCGGGGCGTTGCGCACCGAGCTCGACGGCGGGGCGACCGTGCCGCCCGACGGCCTGACCGCGCGCCGGTGTTCGGCCACGTCGTCAACCACGACCTGGCCGGCTACCACGTGGCCGCGCACGCCGACGTCCCGCCGATCGAGGTCAGCGCTGGGTGGACGACGCGGACGGTGCTTCTTTCGTAGCGCCCGCCCGACCTGCCGAGGCGTTAGCCGCGCCCACGATCGGGCACCGACTGCCGCTCGTTCAAGCAGGCCGAGGCGCTCGGGTTGTCCGCCGTCGACGGGCGTGCTGGGCAGCGCAGCAGTCCGACGAGCTCCCGCGCGCTGTGTGGTCGCGGTCCTCCTTCCGAGCAGCGCCGCCCACGTCCCGGCCGCCAGCTCCATGGCTGGAATGCGATCGTGGACGAGGGGCGTCGCGCGCTGGGCCGACCGTCCGCTGTAGGGAGGATCAGGTGGATCTCGAACTCACCGGCAAGCGCGCCGTGGTGTCCGGCGGTAGCCGCGGCATCGGCTTCGCCGTCGCCGACCGGCTCGCCGCAGAAGGAGCGGACATCGCGCTTGTCGCGCGAGACCCGGTGGCGCTCGAGGAGGCCGCGGCGCGGATCGGACGGCACCGGGCCACCGTGCTCGTCCACCCCGCCGACACACGGGACGACGCGGCGGTGCGGGCGATGGTCGATGACGTCGTTGCCACGCTGGGTGGCGTCGATATCCTGGTGAACGCCGCGGCACAGCCTGCTGGTGGCCCGGTGCCACCGCTCGCCGAACTGCCCGACGATGCGCTCCGGGCCGAGGTCGAGACGAAGGTTCTCGGCTACCTCCGGTGCGCCCGCGCCGTGGCACCCCACATGAGCGCTCAGGGCTGGGGCCGCATCATCAACATCAGCGGGCTCGCCGCCCGCCAGACCGGCTCGATCGTGGGGTCCATCCGCAACGTCGCGGTGGCCGCGATGACGAAGAACCTCGCCGACGAGCTCGGTCCGTGCGGGATCACGGTCACGGCCGTGCATCCGGGGATGACCGTCACCGAGCGCGTGCCGGAGCTCTTCGCCCGCCTGGCCGAGCGGGACGGCGTCACCGAGCAGGACGTCGCCGCGCGTTTCGCCGCCGCCACGAGCATCGGGCGGCTGATCACCGCAGAGGAGGTGGCGGACGTCGTGACGTTCCTCGCCTCGCCGCGCAGCGTCGCGATCACCGGCGACGCCATCCCCGTGGGCGGCGGCAGCCGCGGCACCATCCACTACTGACCGGAGCAGCGACCGGCGGCGGGCCGCATGACCTCCGAGGTCATCGACGGGGGTCGTCCAGTCGACCAGAGTGGTGCGGTGGATACGAGGCAGACGGCCACGGAGTTGCTGGAGCGGATCGCGCTGGGCGATCCCGAGAAGATCGCGGAGCTCTACGCCGAGCGGGTGGACTGGAAGCTGGACTGGCCGCCCGGCGACCCGTCGCGATCGGTCCCCTGGATCCAGGACCGGTCCACGCGCGCCGGAGTGGCCGAGCACTTCCGGCTCATCGCCGAGCACCACGTCACCGGGCAGAGCTCGGCCGAGATCGAGAAGCTGCTGGTCGACGGCCCCGACGCGGTGGTACTCGGGGAGCTGCGCAACACGGCGAAGCCGACCGGGCGATCGTATGTCGCCGCCTTCGCACTGCACCTGACCGTGGAGAACGGATTGATCAGCCGCCACCACGTCTACGAGGACAGCCTCGCGGTGTGGAACGCGTTCGACGCGGTGCCGGCGCCACCGGCTGTCATCGGCGCGTAGCAGGAGGACGCCGGCCCGCGAGCGATCAGCGGGCAGCCACGGGCAGCACCACCCGGGACCCGCCGAGGGTGATCGTGCGGTGTGACGGGACCATCCGGGTCGCTGCCGCGGCTGGCTCCTCCGTGCCTAGGTTGCGGGCGAAGCGCGGGTGGGCGCCGCCGCTGATCTGCAGCCGGATCCGGTGGCCCGCGCCGAAGCGGTGGGCCACCGCGTCCAGCTCCACCCGCACGACCTCGGTGGGGTCCGCCGCGTCGAGCCGGACGAAGCCGTCGCTCACATTGCGCGAGCGGCCATTGGCGTCGACCTCGCAGATCCGGACGAACACGTCGGCGTGCGGGTTGTCACTGTGGTGGGCCAGCTCGACGACCGGGGCACCGACGACCTCGAGATCCGCTGCCAGCACCGCTCCGGTGAACGTCAGGACGTCCGGGCGGGCCTCAAGCGCCCGGTTGTCGCGGATGCCGCTGGCGCCCGCGAGCACCCGGCCCCCGACGGTCGGGGTAGGGCGGGCGGGGTCGTAGGTGAACCGTGACGGCGCCGCGCCAGTGGGCGGATCGTCGGGCCCCAGCCCACCGTCGGACTGGAGGTACAGCACCTCCTCGTCGGCGGTGGGTGGCCACTCGGGCAGTCCGCGCCACCCGCCGTCGGCCCCCGTCAGGTAGATGCGCACCGGTGCGGGTCTGCGGCGCCCGGGGCTGCCCGCGAGGTGCTCGCCGAGCCAGTCGAGCGTCTCCCTCGCGGTCGTGGGCGCCGCCTTCGTCACGAGGTCTATGTGGGTCCAGGGGCCAACGGTGAGGGCCACGTCCACGCCGCGCCGGTGCAGGTGGGCGTACTGGTCGAGGGTCTGGTCGAGGAACAGGTCCTGCCAGCCGCCGATCAGCAGCACCGGCACCTGCACCCGGTCGAGCGCCTCGACGAGCTGCATCGGCTTCCAGTACGGGTCGCCCGGATCCGGGCGCGACACCCAGTCCCGGTACCAGGACGCGCGGCCGGCGAGCACCTCCTCCCCCGCGCCCCCGAGCGGCAGGCCATCGAGGCCTGGCTTCAGGCGCCGTCCCGCGGTGGCGGAGCGGACGAGACCTCGGACGAACCCCGTCTCCTCCTGGTGGGCGACCAGGTCGCTCCAGCCGAGGAAGTCGCCGAGGGTGAAGGCACCCGTGCCGTGGGTCGAGCGGCTGAAGTCGTGCGGTGCCATGCTGACCACGGCGGTCCGGAGCTCCGGCGGTGGGTCCATGAGCAGCGCCCACTGCGTGAACCCGAGGTAGGACGGCCCCATCGTCGCGAGGCGCCCGTCGAACCACGGCTGGTCCCGCAGCCACGCCACCGTGTCGTGGCCGTCGTCGATCTCGCGGAGCATCGGCTGGAAGGAGTCGCCCGACCCGAAGGTGCCGCGGCAGCTCTGCAGCAGCACGTGGTAGCCCCGAGCGGCGTACAGGCGCGCGTACAGCAGCGCGTAGAGCGCGGCCCGGCCGTACGGGCCGCGGACCAGCACCGTCCCGAGTGCAGGCGACGTCGCGGGCTCGTAGTGGTCCGCGAGGAGCTGGACGCCGTCGCGCATCGGGACCCGCAGATCCCGGCGCACGGTGTAGCCCGACCCGGCGGGCAGCCGCATCAGCCTGCCGAGCAGTTGGTCGACGAGCCCGGCTTGCCAGCGGCGCGTGCTGGCGACGGGTCCCGGCTCGAAGGTCGTACTCATCCGTTGCCTCCTGGCGGGTCAACACTCACTGACCCGAGCCTCGTCGGTGATGTTCGGGGCGTCCAGCACCGGCGCGCGGTTGATGTCCGCCGGGAACGGGGATTCCAGGAGCCCCGAGCCGTGCCCAGCGGCCGGGTCAGTCCTGCGAGGACCGTTCCATGGCAGCGCCCGAGAACCCGGGACACCACCGCCCGACTCCTCGCACGGCGGCCCCCTCTCTCCGTCTCTATGTGGATCCGGCTGACCGTCAGCGAGAGCCCGGTCTTCCGGAAGGCCCTCGGTGCTAAATCCGCGGCGCGGATGCCCGTACTCGACGCGCTGCGGGCCTATCCGAAGGAGATCGCGCTGGCCTCCGGCTCATTCCTGATTTCGTTGTCCTGCTCGTATCTGATGACCGAGACCAGGGGTCGCGGGCTGAGTGCCGAGGAGCCGGTCCGCGCCCACTCCTGACCTCGCCGAAACCGACTGAAGAGTGCGCCCGCGTCGGAGCCGACCACCACTCCCACGTCGACCTCGATCGCTCAGCGCCCCACCCGCGATTTCAGAAGCCCACGGTGATGCAGGCCGCACGATCACCGGCGGTCCCGGCTTTACCCGGCTCGGTGGCGGTCGGCATCGTGTGGATGACGACCGACTTCGCGCGGCGATCCGCCGGGAACTCCCACGCCACGGTCGAGGTCGCTCGACCCGCCCCCTGTTCGTCGGTGGTGAAGTCGAGCCAGATCTCGTTGTGGGGGTTGGCGTAGGCCGGATCGACGCTCGGTGTCACGGGATCGGGCGTGAGCTGGTAATGCGGGCCGGCGTCCTTCGCCTCGGCTCCACACGGGTTGGCGTGCGCGTGCGCGCCGTACTGCCGGTTCGGCATGAGCCCCGCGACGTCCAGCGTGACCGTCGTGCTGCCACCTGCCGCGGTCTGGTCCACGGCGGCGGTCGCGCCGACCGGGACGAGCGCCTCGTCGTAGGTCACCACGCCCCCCGGCGGGGCGGCGAATGTCCCGCTCGCCTCGACGCTGCCCGGGGACGCCGCCGGCGGGGCGGCTCTGTCGGATGCGCCACCGCCACCTCCACACGCGGCGATCGGGACGCACAGCAGGGCGGCGATGAGCAGTGGTGTCGCGCGCATGCCGAGCAGGATGGCGCATTTCAGGCCAGTCGGCAGTCCTCGTCCGGAATGATCAGGGATCGCGGTGGACACCGCAGATGCATAATCGAACGTACATCGCGGCCGATACTTCTACTCTTTGTGTATGGCTGCGATACACACGGTGGCGATCATCGGCGGCGGTATCGGGGGCCTGAGCCTCGGTCTCGCACCTACGGGATTCATCGCGCGCATCTGCAGAGGATCCTGGGCGACGCTCTCGGCGACGAAAACCGTGCATCTGGGACGCCGGCTCGTCGATCTCGTCGATCTCGTCGAGCGACCCGACGGAATCGTCCTCGAATTCGCGGACGGGCGCGTCGAGCACGCGGACCTCGTGGTCGGCGCCGACGGTGTGCGCTCGACCGTGCGGCACTTCGTCACCGGCGACAGCGACGAGATTGGATCCGACCGGATCTACTCCGGCACCAGCGCCTTCCACGGCCTCATACCCGTCGACCGGATACCGACCCTCCCCGACCCGCACGCCATCCAGTTCTGGATGGGCCCCGACGCACACGTGGTCCACTACCCGATCGGCGGTTCCGGCGACATCGTGAACTTCCTCGCGGTCGTCGAAGGACCGCAGTCGTGGAAGCCTTCGGACGGCTGGGTGGACGAGGTGCACGAGGACGCACCCGTCAGGGCGTTCGAGGGCTGGCATCCGAGGATCATCGAGATGATCGGGGCGGTTCGGCACCGCGTCCGGTGGGGGCTGTTCGCGGTGCGCCCGCTCCTGCGGTGGTACTGGGGTCGGGCCGTCCTGCTCGGCGACGCCGCCCACGCCATGCTCCCGCACCAGGGGCAGGGCGCGAACACCACCGTGGAGGACGCCTTCGCTCTGGCCGCGCTCCTCGCGGATGCCACGGCGGCCGGGCTGCCCGCTGTGCTCGCCTCCTACCAGGCACTTCGGCGGGCCCGGACCCGACAGATCCAGCTCAGCTCCTGGGCGACCAGCGCCCTGCTCCACCTTCCGAGGGCCCTGCTGCCGCGGAACGCGACCTCAGGACCGCCCAGGTGCCGCAGGACGTCGGGTGGATCCACGAGTACGACGTCCAGGAGGCACTGCGCAGGCGGCGGCTGCCGCCCGAGCCCGTGTAGCGCCCAGTCGGCTCGACCGGCGAACCCGGCGGCCGGATCTCCGCACGCCGTTGCCGGATTCCCCCGCTCGTCGGTTGTGCGCCGGTCGGCCCGGAGGGTTGAGTGTGACCCGTTCCGAGCAACGGGGGTCGGCGATGAAGCCGTTCGTCATGAACCAGCACGGCAAGATGGTGTTCCCAGCGAATGTCCTCGGGGCGCTCGACTTCTCCGTGCTCGACACTCTCGACCAGTTCACGAGCGTGATCGGCCGCGACTTCGAGGCGAAGGCCCCGACCGGTGCCGACATCCTCGCCCGCGTGGAGTCCGGCGCGTACCCGGATCGCTTCACGTTGCTGCGCGACCTGGGCCAGAACTTGTACTGGGTCAACCGCTACGTGCTGCCGATGTTCGACAAGCGCCCCACCCGCTGGCGCGACCTGCCGCGCCACCGCACGGACGTCTTCCTGCCCCTGCTCACGCCATGGGAGGACGCCGACCGGAAGATCGCCGCCGTCGAGCGCGGCTACGGAGAACTGCCCGCGACGTGGGACGCCCCCGCGGAGGACCGCATCTTCGCGCTGCTCTTCGACGTTTTCCGGCACAAGCGCCACCACGCGACCGAGCTGCCGGCGATCCCGCCGACGGTGGGCGAGATGCTCGCCCGGCCCGAGGCCCTGACCCTGGTCCTGCCCCGCCACGACCCGGACTACCGGGTGTTCACCTTTGAGGAGATCCTCGACGCGGACGAGGAGGTGCCGGAGCTCGAGGCCCTGCTGCGCTGGGCGAAGGTGCTGCACAACCAGTACCCCTGGCAGCGCGCTGACGGGGCGCTGCGCCCGGTGAGCACGATCGGTGACGACGAGTTCGTGATCGCCTACCACCCGCGCGACCGGGAGGTGGTCGCGTTCATCGACCGGGTCAGGGCTGCGGAGACCGACGGGCAGCGGGCTGCGGCCCCGCCGACGGTCTCGCCGCGGGTGGATGCCCGGCAGCCCGTCCGGCCCTACCCGCCCGTACGGGTGCGGGAAGCGTTCGGCGTGGCACCGAAGCTGGAGGCGCTGTCCGTCGTGCGGGGCGAGCACATCTGCACCAACGCCGACGTCATCCGCAACTCCAGCTTCTCCTGGTCACCGATGAGCGCGGCCGAGATCAGCGCGAAGACGGGCATCGATCAGCGCTGCTACTCCGCTCGTCCGCTCGAACAGCTCGCGTTCGACGCGGCGCGTGCCGCGATCGCGCACTCCGGGCGGGCCCCGGAGGAGTTCGGTGCGGTGCTCGTCGCCACCTGCACGAGCAACCGCCTGATCCCGTCGATCGCGTGCTGGCTCTCGGGCGAGCTGGGGATGCTCCAGACGCACGCGTCGGCCGACATCGTCGCAGCGTGCGCGGGCCTGCCCTACGGGCTCGCGGAGGCGGTGCGGCAACTGCAGGAGGTGCACCGTCCCGTTCTGCTGGTCTGCGCCGAGAAGTTCTCCGACAAGATCGGGAGCGTGCGAACGTCACGGATGATCTTCGGCGACGGCGCCTCGGCGATGGTGGTGGCGCCTGCGGAGCCGGGCGAAGTGGGCGACGTGCAGGTGCTGCAGACCTACGCCAGCGGTCCGGCCAGCGAGGTGAACTCGATCATCTGGCCCAACCCGGAGTTCGACAACGACATCACCGTCTACGGGCCCGAGGTGAAGTCACTCGTCCGGCGCTACCTGGCCCAGATGATCTCCGAGCTCGACGAGCAGGGCGACCCGGACAGCCCCGGCCGCTCGTTGCTGGAGAGCATCGAGCTGATCGTCCCGCACCAGGCGAACAAGACGATGATCGTCGACCTCGCCCGCAAGGCGGGGCTGGCGGAGGAACAGCTGTATTTCAACATCGCCACGATGGGCAACGTGTCCGCCGCGAGCATCCCGATCGCACTGCACGACGCGGTCGGCGACGGTGTGATCAAACGTCCGACGCGGGTGTTCGCGCCCGGTTTCGGCGCCGGCGCCGTCGGTGGGTACGCCGTGCTCACGATCGACCCGGCGATCATCGCCCCTGAGGCCGAGCCGAACACGGCGCCGGGGATCGCCGGGCTGCTCACGCCGATCGCGACCACGAGCGACGACGTCCGCATCGCGTTCGGCGATTGAACCGACGGGGCGTCATAACCGGGTGTTGCTCGGGGAACACGGTAGGTGGACGGCTCCGAGCCGAGAGGCCGCGGGCAGGTGGACGTCGACGAGGAAGGACTCGACATGACCGACCAGAAGGTGGCCATCGTGACCGGGGGCGCGCGCGGGATCGGCGCCGCGATCACCGATTCTTTGGCCCGCTCCGGCGTACACGTCGCGGCGGGTTACAGCAGCAACAGCCGCGCGGCCGAGGAGCTGGCCGGGAAGCTCTCGGCGGAGGGCTGCTCCGTGTCGGTGCACCAGGGCAACGTCGGCGTGCCAGAGGACTGCCAGCGGGTGGTCGAGGAGGTGCTGGCCGATCGGGGCCGCGTCGACCATCTGGTCAACAACGCGGGCGTCACCGTCGACAAGACCATGCGGAAGATGACGGTGGACGACTGGCACGCGGTGCTCCGTACCAACCTGTCCGGTGCCTTCTACATGTCCAAAGCGGTGCTCGAGCACATGCTGGAACGCGGGTCCGGGCGCATCGTCAACATCAGCTCCGTGATCGGGCAGACGGGCAACGTCGGCCAGGTCAACTACGCGGCCTCGAAGTCCGGGCTGTTCGGGATGAGCCAGAGCCTGGCGCGGGAGGTGGCCCGCAAGGGGATCACGGTGAACTGCGTGGCACCCGGCTACGTCGAGACCGAGATGGTGGCCGCGGTGCCCGAGAACGTACTCGAGAAGATCATTGCCGGCATTCCCGTGGGACGACTG
>DASRSC010000277.1:0-11348 GCA_035695525.1 Pseudonocardia sp.
CTGCTGCTCGACGAGCCGTTCGGGGCACTGGACTCGCTCACCCGCACGGACATGCAGACCTGGCTCGACGGCGTACGCGCCCACTTCGACTGGACGGTGCTGCTGATCACCCACGACATCCGAGAGGCCGTGTTCCTCTCCGACCGAGTGGTGGTGCTCGGGCCGCGGCCCGCGCGCGTCGGCCGCGAGGTGATCGTGGATCTGCCGCGGCCCCGCGAGCTCGGAATGATCACGACTCCGCGCTTCGCCGCCCTCGAGGAGGAGTTGCTCGGCGTATTGCGCGACCGTTCCCGATGAATGTCGCACAAAGCCGGTCCGGCAAGATCAGACCGATACTCCTGTGCGGATCGCGAAATAAGCCGAATCATGCACGTTCGTCCAGCGCTGCCGTGAGCTGGGTGAGCGCCGACTCGACGTCGCCCACCGCGGCCGTCACCAGCGCCATTCCCAGGCGGGACGTGAGCGTGTCGGGGTGGGCGGGCCCGAGGATGCGCATCCGGTCCGCGGTGACCAGCCTGCTCAGCGCGAGCGCGTCGTCGACGTTGCCGATCAGCCGGTAGGCCGTGGCGAGGGCGTCCCTGGCCGTGAGAGTGCGCGGATCGACGTTGCCGAGGACGCGGACGCGGTCCGCGAGGTTCGCGGTGATCAGGGTGATCCCCTTCCGCCACCGGCCGGCCGCCACGCACGCGGAGCCGAGGTTGCCCGCCACGGTGAGTGTGGCCGGGTCGTCGTCTCCGAGAGTGGCCCGGTATCCCGCCAGGGCCAGTTCGAAGAGAGGCACCGCATCCTCGGGTCGCCCGGCGTCGTAGAGGCCTGCGCCGTCGGCGTTGCGCGCGGCGAGCTCGTGGAGGTCGCCGGGCTGGGCGAGGGGGTCGGGTCCGCCGTCCTCGCCCTCGTTCCGTGTCCACCACGCCATCGCGTTCACCCCCGACGGTTGCTGAGCAAATTACTGCACGAAAGATTGCCCCGTCAGTTGTCGGGAGAGATATCACGTAGCTCTCGGGGCGCTGAGCCGTCATGATTCGGAGAACTGCCGGAACTGTCACACGGGGTGGGCGATCGATGACGCGGAGTCGCTCGTAATATGCCGGCCGTGCGAATCACCCGTAGCGCCCGTAAACACGGGATCGCGGCCGACGACGTCCGCCGCGTGCTCGACGCGCCGGTGCGCAGCGTCGTGCAGGGCAAGGTCGAGCTGCACATCGGACTCACGGCGAACCGCGACCTGATCGAGGTGGTCGTGGTGCCGGGCGAGCCGATCATCGTGCTGCATGCGATGCGGCTGCGTCCGTCGAACTATCGGCACCTGACCGGACCCGGCCAGCACTCCACCGGACCGCCGTCGTAGCACCGGCACTACCTCGGCCGCGATCACACCGCCGTGGTGCGAAGGGACGTGTGCCGGCCGTCGGTGCACCGGTGGCCTGAACCGGGCACCCCCGTCAACTGTGCGTCGGCGATCAGACCGGTCTGCTCACCGGGATCAACCGGGTCGACGCGCGGACGACCAGCTCCGGAGCGAACACGAGCTGCTGGTGATCGTGCGCGCCATCGCCGCGCGCCTCGGACAGCAACAGCTCGGCGGCAGTGCGTCCGAGCAGGTGCCGCGGCTGGCTGACCGAGGTCAGCGGCACGGCAGCGGCCTCAGCGAACTCGATGTCGTCGTAGCCGACGATGGCCAGATCGTCGGGCACCCGCAGGCCGAGGCGCACCATCTGCTGCAGGAGCCCCAGTGCGAGCAAATCGTTGGCGCAGAAGGGGGCGGTGGGACGGTGCGCGCTGGGCAGTCCGGCGAGCCGCTCGCCGGCGCGGCGGCCCTCGGCGACGTTGAGCGCGGCGGTGTCCAGAATGGTCAGGGTGCCGGCGCCGGCACGGCTGATCGCCTGCTCGGCGCCCGCGATGCGGTCGGCAACCTGCCCGATGGCACGGGGGCCTCCGACGAACGCGATCCTGCGGTGGCCGGTGTCCAGCAGGTGGGTGACCGCGAGGTCGCCGCCGAGCACGTCGTCCACCGTGACCGAGCAGAGCCCGGGCCCGGAGGCCCGGTCCACGAGCACGACCGGGGTGCCACGCGCGGCGAGCGCGGCGATCCGCGGATCCTCCGCGTGCACCGGCGTGATCAGCACGCCCTCCACCCGCTGCTGCTCCAACAGGTCGAGGTAGGCGGCCTGGCGGTCGGAGTTCTCACCGCTGTTGCACAGGTACACCGCGAGGCCTGCGGCGTCGGCGCCCTCCTGCACGCCCATGGCTACGTCGGTGAAGAACGGGTTCGAGGCGTCGAGCACGACGTACGCCAGCGTCCGGCTGGTGCCGCCACGGAGCTGACGGGCCGAGTCGTTGCGCACGAAACCCAGCGCGTCGATCGAGGACTGCACGCGGCGCCTGGTGCGCTCGCTGACCATCTCGGGCCGGTTGAGGACGTTGGAGACAGTGCCGAGGGAGACGCCCGCGTGCGCCGCGACATTCTTCATGCTCGGTGCGCCCTGTGCCGCCACCAAGGTCGCCTTCCTTGTTGAAACGTGGTTAAGAGGGTCGGGAGCCATGGCGCCGGACCGTGCTGGACATCGTACGGGCAGCTGAGCCCGTAAGACGCAGGCCTTGACCTGTCGATCGACGGTTACCTACAGTCGCGGCCGCGATTGAAACGTTTTATGGGTGTCTCCGAACTTGGTGTTTCGGAAGGCGTCCCGCCGTCCCGTCCCGCGCTTCCTGGAGGCCGCGTGACCCTGCCAGCCCCCACCCCCGTCCGCTTCGAGCACGCCGCGTCCGGCTTCGGGATCGGCACGCCGACCCCCCGTCTGTCCTGGCGGCTCCCGGTGGCGCCCCCCGGGTTCGCGGCCACCGGCTGCGAGCTCGAGCTCACCAACGCCGACACCGGCAGTGTCACCACCCGGCGGGTCGCCTCGGCCGAGCAGGTCCTCGTCCCGTGGCCGTTCGCCCCGCTCGCATCTCGTGCCCGCGTCGCGGTTCGGGTTCGGGTGGCCGCGGGCGACGACGTGACGCCGTGGAGCGCGCCGGCGCCGCTGGAGACGACGCTGCTCGGCCCCGCCGACTGGACCGCCGGCTTCATCTCCCCGCGCACCATCGGCCGGATCGGCGACCCGGCACCGGTCCTGCGCGGGACCGTTCACCTCGGAGGTGAGATCGTCCGAGCCCGGCTTCATGTCACCGCGCTGGGCCTGCACGTCACGTCGATCAACGGGCAGCGGGTCGGCGACGAGGAGCTGGCGCCGGGCTGGACGTCCTACGCCCACCGCCTGAGCGCACGGCGCTCGCCTGACAGCCGGCGGGGCTGTTCCGCAGGCGCTTCCGGAGCCGTGCTCGTCCACGCGACCGTCGTGCTCGGTGTCCTCCCGCTGCGGCCGGGCGCCTTTCTCCTCCCGGCGGTGGGTGCTGTCGTCGCAGGACTAGTCGCTCCTGCGCGTCGTTTCCTTGCCATCCGCGGTCGAGGCCGCGGAGAGCGCGACGCAGCTCGGGGCGGGAGCTGTGCCGCGCCCCGTCCTGGTCGTGAGCTCTCGCGCCGGGTGAGGAGACGACACATATGAACGAACCGGCCGCCGTCCACGCCGCGCTGCGCGAGCAGCGCATCGAGACCCCGTCCTGGGCCTACGCGAACTCCGGCACGCGGTTCAAGGTCTTCACGCAGCCGGGCGTGCCCCGCTCGCCTCAGGAGAAGATCGCTGACGCCGCCGTGGTGCACCGCCTCACCGGCGCCGCACCCAGCGTGGCACTGCACATCCCGTGGGACCGGGTGGACGACTACGGCACGCTGGCCGCGTACGCTACGGACCTGGGGGTGGCGCTCGGCACGATCAACGCCAACGTCTTCCAGGACGACGACTACAAGCTGGGCAGCGTCACCAACCCGGACCCGCGGGTGCGCCGCAAGGCGATCGACCACCTGCTGGAGTGCGTCGACATCATGGACGCCACCGGGTCACGGGACCTCAAGCTGTGGTTCTCCGACGGCATGAACTACCCCGGCCAGGACAACATCCGGGCCCGGCAGGATCGGCTCGCGGAGGCGCTGCGCGAGACCTATGACCGGCTCGGCGAGGACCAGCGGCTCATCTTGGAGTACAAGCTCTTCGAGCCTGCCTTCTACACCACCGACGTCCCGGACTGGGGCACCTCGTACGCACATTGCCTCGAGCTCGGCCCGCGCGCACAGGTCTGCATCGACACCGGCCACCACGCCCCTGGCACCAACATCGAGTTCATCGTGGCGTTCCTGCTGCGGGCCGGGAAGCTCGGGGCGTTCGACTTCAACTCGCGCTTCTACGCCGACGACGACCTGATGGTGGGCGCGGCGGACCCGTTCCAGCTGTTCCGGATCCTGCACGAGATCGTGCAGGGCGGAGCGCTCGACCCCGCGATGGGGATCGCCTTCATGCTCGACCAGTGCCACAACATCGAGACGAAGATCCCCGCGATCATCCGCTCGGTGATGAACGTGCAGGAGGCCACG
Source organism: Pseudonocardia sp. (assembly GCA_035695525.1). Classification (GTDB taxonomy): domain Bacteria; phylum Actinomycetota; class Actinomycetes; order Mycobacteriales; family Pseudonocardiaceae; genus Pseudonocardia. The sequence goes on from DASRSC010000277.1 coordinate 4,469, forward strand.
GCCAAGGCGCTGCTCGTCGACGTGGCGGCGCTGGAGTCGGCGCAGCGCTCCGGTGACGTGCTCGGAGCCAACGCCGTGCTGATGGACGCCTACAACACCGACGTGCGGCCGCTGCTCGCCCGGCTGCGCGAGAACTCCGGCCTGGAGCCCGACCCGATCGCCGCCTACCACCGCTCCGGCTACCAGCAGCAGATCGAGCGCGAGCGGGTCGGCGGCCGACAGGCCGGCTGGGGCGCCTGACCGCCATCCGCACACTCTCCGCCCAGCACCCCTCCCACCCCGCTGGAGAACAGACGATGACCCACCCGGCAGTCCAGGCGCTCCTCGCCAGGAGCAACCGCCTAGGCGCCGACCCGCGCAACACCAACTACGCGGGTGGCAACACCTCTGCCAAGGACACGGCCGAGGACCCGGTCACCGCCCGGCCCGTCGACCTGATGTGGGTGAAGGGATCCGGGGGAGACCTCGGCACCCTCACCGAGCCGGGGCTCGCGGTGCTCCGGCTCGACCGGCTGCGCGCACTCGTCGATGTCTATCCCGGTGTCGAGCGCGAGGACGAGATGGTTGCCGCCTTCGACTTCTGCGCCCACGGCAGGGGCGGGGCCGCACCGTCGATCGACACCGCGATGCACGGGCTCGTCGAGGCCGACCACGTCGACCACCTGCACCCCGACTCCGGGATCGCGATCGCCACCGCTGCCGACGGCGAGGCGCTCACGAAGGAGATCTTCGGCGACCGGGTCGTGTGGGTGCCGTGGCGGCGCCCCGGCTTCCAGCTCGGTCTCGACATCGCCGCGGTGAAGCGGGCGAACCCGCAGGCCGTCGGCGTGATACTCGGCGGGCACGGCATCACGGCCTGGGGTGCCACGAGCGAGGAGTGCGAGGCCAACTCCCTCGACATCATCTCCACGGCCGCCCGCTACCTCACCGAGCGCGGGTCCGCCGAGCCCTTCGGCGCCGTCCGGGCCGGGTACGAGCCGCTGCCGGAGGCCGAGCGGCGCGCGCGGGCGGCCGCGCTCGCCCCGGTGGTACGCGGGCTCGCCTCCACCGACCGCCGGCAGGTGGGCCACTTCACCGACAGCGACGCGGTGCTGGAGTTTCTCGCGCGGGAGAAGCTCCCGGCACTGGCGGCACTGGGCACCTCCTGCCCCGACCATTTCCTGCGCACGAAGGTCCGGCCGCTCGTGCTGGACCTGCCGGCGACGACCCCGCTCCACGAGGCGATCGCCCGCCTGCGGGAGCTGCACGCCGCCTACCGCGAGGACTACCGCGCCTACTACGAGCGGCACGCCACTCGCGACAGCCCAGCGATGCGCGGGACCGACCCCGCAATCGTGCTCGTCCCCGGTGTCGGCATGTTCAGCTTCGGCGCCAACAAGCAGACCGCCCGCGTTGCGGGGGAGTTCTACGTCAACGCGATCAACGTGATGCGCGGCGCCGAGGCCGTGTCGACCTACGCCCCGATCCCCGAGTCGGAGAAGTTCCGCATCGAGTACTGGTCCCTCGAGGAGGCCAAGCTCGCGCGGATGCCGAAGCCGAAGCCGCTCGCCGGCCGGGTCGCGTTCGTGACAGGAGCGGGTTCCGGGATCGGTCGTGCCGTCGCCCAGCGGCTCGCGGGCGAGGGCGCGTGCGTGGTGGTCGCCGACCGCGACGGCGATGCCGCGGCGACCGTGGCCGCCGAGCTGGGGAACAGCGACGTCGCGGTACCGGTGACGGTCGACGTCACCTCCACCGAGGAGGTGGCCGCCGCGGTCGACGCGGCCGCGCTGGCCTTCGGCGGGGTCGACCTCGTGGTCAACAACGCCGGGCTGTCGATCTCCAAGCCGCTGCTGGAGACGACCGACGACGACTGGGACCTCCAGCACGATGTGATGGCCAAGGGATCCTTCCTCGTGGCCAGGGCTGCCGTGCGGGCGATGATCGTGCAGCGCATGGGCGGCGACATCGTCTACATCGCGAGCAAGAACGGGGTGTTCGCCGGCCCGAACAACGTCGCCTACGGCGCCGCCAAGGCCGACCAGGCGCACCAGGTGCGGCTGCTCGCCGCCGAGCTCGGCGAGCACGGGATCAAGGTCAACGGGGTGAACCCGGACGGCGTCGTCCGCGGCTCGGGGATATTCGCCGGTGGCTGGGGCGCGCAGCGCGCGGCGGTGTACGGCGTTCCGGAGGAGAAGCTCGGCGAGTTCTACGCGCAACGGACCCTGCTCAAGCGCGAGGTGCTGCCCGAGCACGTCGCCGCCGCCGTCTTTGTGCTCGTCGGCGGAGACCTCTCTCACACCACCGGCCTGCACGTTCCCGTCGACGCGGGCGTCGCCGCGGCTTTCCTGCGCTGACGCGCCCGTGCGCGGATACGAGTGCCGGAGCACTCGTATCCGCGCACGACCGACGAAGGAGGAGATCGCTTGGCCGCAGTACTCGACCGGGTCACCCCGCGCCGCACCTCGGTCGGCTTCATCTCCGACGCGCAGGACGGCGCGGTGGCCGCGGAGAAGCTGCGGGTCGCCGGGTGCGATCTCATCGTCGGCTTCCTGGCCACCTACATGACGGCGTCGATGCTGGTCCCCGTCGCGCAGCGCAGCGGCGCCCCGGTGCTGCTGATCAACCTGCAGCCCACGGAGAAGATGGACCACGCCACCGTCGACACCGGGGCTTGGCTCGCCTACTGCGGGGCCTGCCCGCTGCCGGAGATGGCCAACGCGTTCGACCGTGCCGGGGTGGAGTTCCGGTCGGTGTCGGGCTATCTGGAGGACGAGCGCGCGTGGGCGCGGATCGCCCGCTGGGTGAGGGCGGCCGGCATACGCGGGGCGCTGCGTCACGGCCGGCACGGACTGATGGGGCAGCTCTACCCGGGCATGCTCGACGTCTCCACCGATCTCACCTCTGTGTCGGCGCAACTCGGTGGACACGTCGAGGTGCTGGAACTCGACGACCTGCGGGTGCGCGTGGAGGACGTGACCGACCCCAGGCGCGGGAACGGGTCGAGCTGACCCGTGAGGTCTTCGACGTCGACGCCTCGGTCAACCCCGAGGACCTCGCCTGGGGCGCACGCGTCTCCGTCGGCCTCGACCGGCTCGTGGACGACTTCGCACTCGACTCGCTGGCCTACTACCACCGCGGCCTCGATGGCGAGCAGCACGAGCGACTCGGAGCGGGCCTGATCCTCGGCGCCTCGTTGCTCACCGCCCGCGGCGTGCCGGTCGCGGGGGAGTACGAGTTGCGCAACTCGATCGCCATGCTCGTCATGGACCGGCTCGGCGCGGGAGGCTCGTTCACCGAGCTGCAGGCGCTGAACTTCGCCGACGACGTGGTGGAGATGGGCCACGACGGCCCGGCGCACCTGGCGATCAGCGCGCGCAGGCCGCTGCTGCGGGGGCTCGGCGTGTACCACGGCAAGCGTGGCTGGGGCGTCTCCGTCGAGTTCGACGTCCAACCCGGCCCGGTCACGCTGTGCGGGCTCGGGCAGCGCCGCGACGGGCGCTACGTCATGGTCGCCTCGGAGGGCGCCGTCGTGCCCGGGCCACTGCTGCAGATCGGCAACACCACCTCGCGGGTCGACTTCGGCTGCGACCCGGGGGAGTGGACCGACGCCTGGAGCGCCTCGGGTGTCGACCACCACTGGGCCCTCGGCACCGGACACCGGGTGGCGGAGCTCGCGGCCGTCGCGGAGCTCGTGGGGCTGGAGTTCGTCAAGGTGCGCGTTCCCTGACGGCGCGGGTGGCCGCGGTCGACCTGGGTGCGTCCAGCGGGCGGGTGGCGGTCGTCGAGGTTGGCCCCGACCGACCGGCGCTCACCGAGCTCGCGCGGTTCCCGATCGGTCCCGTCCGCCTGGGCGGGACCCTCCACTGGGACGTGCTGGCCCTCTACCGGGGCGTGCTCGAGGGCCTCCGCGCCGCCGGGCCACGGCTCGGTTCGCGCGTCGCGGTGACTCCCACTCGGTGTCCACGCGGCCTCGTCGCCGCCTGGCTGAGGGCACTGTCGGCGGTGGGGATGCCGCTGGCTGGCAGACCACGGAGCGGAGGCGGGGCCTGCAGCGAGCAGTGCGGCTACGACTAGGGCCAGTGCGGCCCGTCGGCGTCCTGAGCGGCGTCGATCGAGAATCACGGGCGAGGTGCCGACCGGCTCGTCCCGTTCCGGTAGGGCGGTCACTGATGGGCTTCCTGTGCCGGAAAGGTCAGATGGGTGTTCATCGGAGCCTTGCTCTCACGGCCTGGTATCGAGGCTGATGCCGTGAATGCGAACCATTAGTCATCACCTAACCGAACAGTGGGCGTGTTCTAACCTGCTGTGACTGCGGTGGACACGTTCATCGACAGGAAAAGGAAAGTAAGGATCCAGGTGGTCGGCGCGGGTGTTCGGCGGGTTTTGGTGGGTGGCCGGTGGTGCGCGATGTCGTCGGAGTGCTGCGCGGGCTTGGTCGGCCGTTCCTCAATGTGGCCGAAATCGCTGCTGAATGTTCCGATCCATGTGGCCCGCGTCGGCCCGCCGGCGCGGCGATCTGCGTTAGCATGGGTGCGTGATGCCTGTGCAGCGGACTTTCTTCACCGAGGATGGGTCGCCGCATTCGTCGCGTTGGTGGTCGCGCTCCCCGTCGTCGTTACGGGCCTGGCTTCGGCCGGGGGCCGGATCGGCGTCGCAGGCATTGTCGTCGTCCTCGTGGCCACTGTCGCGGTGATGACGCGCATCGATCTCGGGTCGGGCCGCACACCCCATCACGAGTAGACATCTCGTCAGCTGTCCCGATGCGCCGCCGCGACCCCGCTCGGCTCTCCACGAGGAGCACGATCATGGAGCCCCACCGCTGGTCCTGGCGATCGTGGTGGCGGCCGCCATCGGCTCGCGGTCTCCTGTTCGCCGCCGTGGTCCTGGTCCTGACCTGCGGGGCGCTGGCCGTGGTGAAACCGGCCGGTGCGGCCGTCACGGCGTCGGTCCGGGACGTTCCGGGTCCTGCAGTGGGTTGGTCGTCCGAGCCGGCAGGTCTGGTCGATCCGGCGCGCATCGGTGGGGCCGCACCGGTGCTGGCGGTGGTCGGCGCATCGTTCGCTGCGGGCGTGGGTGCGGCCGGGCCGCACATGGGGTGGCCGTATCTGCTGGCACGGCTCGAGGGATGGCGAGTGATCGTCAGCGCGGACCCGGGTGCCGGGTTCCTCAATCCCGGAGCACATCGCCTCGGGCCGCTCGCCCGACTCGTCGGCCGTCTCGATCTGGCCCGGCTGAACCCCTCGATGGTGATCGTCCAGGGTGGCTACAACGACGTCGGCCGTTCACCGGCCGCCGTCGCCAGCCAGGTGGCGGCGCTGTTCGGCTCCATCCGTCGATCGGCGCCTCATGCTCGACTGGGCCTGGTGTCGGTCTTCAGCGTTGGCGCAGGTCCGACGCGCACCGCGGTCGCTCTGGATCGCACCATCATCGCCGCCGCTCGGAAAGCCGATCCCGCAGTGGTCGTGTTCGATCCGCTCGCTGAGCGGTGGGTCTTTCCCCGCATCGGTGACGACCTGCATCCCTCCCCGGCCGGGCACGCCTGGATCGCCGCGCGTATCGAGCAGGATCTGCGCCGCTGACCGTCGCTGATCGACGCGAGCGCCTACTCGCAGATCGGTGGTGTGCTGGTGCGGAGCGTGGTGTTCCACGAAACGAGCGTGGACAGTGAGAGTGCGGCGCAGCCGGCCAGAGCTCGACGCTGCCGCAGTGGTGGGTCACCACGATCGCGATGGCGGTGCAGTCGTTGCCCGTCCCCGGCCCGTAGGTCTGGAAGGCCGCGCTGACCTGGCCGGGGTGCGTGGTGGCGAGGGCGTTGATGCTGGTGAGAAGGGCGCGGCGGCGTCGTCGGTCGCGCTGTCCTCCAGGCCGTGGTTGCCCGGCGGGCAGGTCGGGCCGCCGTGCGTCGCCGAGGCGACGCAGTTGGTCATGATCCCCTTCGGGGATCGTGCTGTCGACCGCGATCTTCCCCGACGTTGGCTGCGGAACGGGTTGACGGTGTAGTCGACCGGGGTGCGCTGCCACCCGCAGTGGTGCTGCCCGCCGCCCGAACCCTTGGTTGCCGGCGCAGGAGCGCGGCGAGGACGGTGCGGGCTGCTACCTCCACTATGAAGTCCGCGCAAGTCCTCACGCCGCTGGTTCGCTTCACCGGATGGTCCACGAGAACAATGACAAGCAACGAATAGCAACACCAAAGTCTGCCCTCTCGACAATTTCGTCACGCACCTATGCATTAGATAACATCTTGGTACGGTGGCATTTATGCTCCGGATCACCGCCGTATCCGTCGGGGCGGTGGATCACCTGATCCGGGCAGCGGCTGCACCGACCACGACCACGACCACGGGCCCGACCGCTCGGACGGCCGCGAGCGTGGCGCGGTGGCCGGCCACGACGGTGCGGCCGCCAGCGTGGGGCACGGTGGTCGGGGTGGGGCGGTGGGTGACGCGGCCGGGTAATGGGTGCGGCAGTGCGGTCGGGGGAGGCGCCGGGTCGCTGGATGGGTTCCGGCCTAGCCATGGTGGGGGTGGATCGGTCGCGCCGGCGGGGGAGGTGGCGGTGTCCGCTGGTGCTGGCGGGGTAGTAGGGGCGACGCATTCGGTGTTCGGTGGCGCGTTCATCGCGGGGGCGAGGGCCACCACCGGGCACCCCGTGATCGATGAGCTGGTCGGTTTCGCGAGTTCACACCGACTTGTTCAATGCGGGCAGGAGATCGGGTCTGCAGCCATGATCGCCGAGGCGGTGGTCGGGTCGCTCGGTTCACACCTGTCGCCCATCCGGGGCTGACTGTTCTTCGGCCTGTGTCCCGGCCATCGCCGTCGAGGTGAGTGGCTGGAGAGGCCTGCTTCGCCCGAAGTCGGTGTGCCGTCTCCTCAGGCCCGTGCTGGTCCTCGGCGAGGAGGTT
>DASRSC010000278.1:0-9951 GCA_035695525.1 Pseudonocardia sp.
TCACCGGCGAGTCGGCCCCGGTGATCCGCGAGTCCGGTGGTGACCGCAGCTCGGTCACCGGCGGCACCACGGTGTTGTCGGACCGGGTCGTCGTGAAGATCATGACGAAGCCGGGCGAGTCGTTCGTCGACCGGATGATCGCGCTGGTCGAGGGTGCCTCGCGGCAAAAGACGCCCAACGAGATCGCATTGACGATCCTGCTGGCGGTGCTGACGATCATCTTCCTGCTGGCCGTGGTGGCGGTGGCGCCGATGAGCACCTACGCGGGGGTGAACCAGTCGCTGATCGTCCTGACCGCCCTGCTCGTCTGCCTGATCCCGACGACGATCGGTGCGCTGCTGTCGGCGATCGGTATCGCGGGGATGGACCGGCTGGTGCAGCGCAACGTGCTGGCCACGTCGGGTCGCGCGGTCGAGGCCGCCGGTGACATCGACACGTTGCTGCTGGACAAGACCGGCACGATCACCTTCGGCAACCGGCAGGCGACGGAGCTGATCCCGGTCTCCGGGGTCAGCGTGCGGGACCTTGCCGTGGCGGCCCGGCTCTCGAGCCTGGCCGACCAGACCCCGGAAGGCCGGAGCATCATCACGCTCTGCGCTCGGGAGCACGGGTTGCCGGGCGAGGCCACGACGGCCGAGGCCGTCGCCGAGTTCGTGGCGTTCACCGCGCAGACCCGTATGTCGGGTGTCGACATCGGCGGCCGGTCGGTGCGCAAGGGTGCAGCGTCGGCGGTTGCGAAGTGGACGGCGAAGAGTGACCACCAGGTCGATGCGGTGGTCGACGAGATCTCCGATGGGGGCGGTACACCGCTCGTCGTCGCCGAAGGGGGCTCCCCGGACGGCACCGGTGCCCGTGTGCTGGGCGTGATCCGGCTGTCGGACGTGGTGAAGCCCGGTATGGCCGCACGCTTCGCCGAGTTGCGGGCGATGGGCATCCGCACGGTGATGATCACCGGCGACAACCCGCGCACCGCGCGGGCGATCGCCGCCGAGGCGGGGGTGGATGACCACCTCGCGGAGGCGACGCCCGAGGACAAGATGGCGTTGATCAAGAAGGAGCAGGAGGGCGGTCGGCTGGTCGCGATGACCGGCGACGGCACCAACGACGCGCCTGCGCTGGCGCAGGCCGACGTCGGGGTCGCGATGAACACGGGGACCGCGGCGGCCAAGGAGGCCGGCAACATGGTCGACCTCGACTCGGACCCGACCAAGCTGATCGAGATCGTCGAGATCGGCAAGCAGTTGCTGATCACCCGCGGCGCGCTGACCACGTTCAGCATCGCCAACGACCTGGCGAAGTACTTCGCGATCCTGCCGGCGATGTTCGTGGCGATCTACCCGGCATTGGGTGCGCTGAACATCATGCATCTGGCGACACCGCAGTCGGCAATCCTGTCGGCGGTCATCTTCAACGCGTTGATCATCGTGGCGCTGATCCCGCTGGCTTTGCGCGGTGTGCAGTACCGGCCCACGAGCGCGGCGAACCTGTTGCGCCGCAACTTGTTGATCTACGGGCTGGGTGGCGTGATCGTGCCGTTCGTCGGGATCTTCGTCATCGACCTGCTCGTCCGTCTGATTCCGGGGATCTGAGACATGCTCACCATGCTGTGGCGGCAGACCGCCACCGGTCTGCGCGTGCTGATCGCGTTCACCATCCTCTGCGGGATCGTCTACCCGCTGGTCGTGTACGGGGTGGGGCAGATCCCCGGGCTGGCGGCCAAGTCGGCGGGCTCGATCGTCTACGCCGCCAACGGCACGCCCACCGGGTCGTCGTTGATCGGGGTCGACCCGGTCGCGGCCAACCCCGCCGCCGACCCCTACTTCCACACCCGGCCATCAGCCTCGTCGTCCGGCCCGCTGGGCCCGGCCGACACCAGCACCTCGGGTGGCTCCAACTTGAGCGGGTTCAACCAGCACCTGCTCGACCTCGTCAACCAGCGGCGTGAGCTCATCGCCCAGCGGGAGGGCGTCAACCCGGCGCTGGTGCCGCCCGACGCGGTGACCGCATCCGGCTCCGGGCTCGACCCGGACATCAGCCCGGCGTACGCCGGGCTGCAGGTGCCCCGTGTCGCGCGCGTGACCGGGCTCCCCGAGGACACGGTTCGCACCCTCGTCGCCCACGCGACGTCCGGGCGCATCCTGGGCTTCCTCGGCGAGCCGACGGTCAACGTCACCACGCTGAACCAGGAGCTGCAGGAGGCCCAGCACTGACCGCTCCGCCAGCCGGTGCGCCGGGGATCGTCGTCACGGCGATCCCCGGCGCGCACGGCTGCTCACTCCGCCCCGGCTCCTGCAAGCGGCAGCCGGAGCAGAATCAGTGACGTGAGCAGGCGCGGAGAGCTGCGGATCCACCTCGGGGCGGCGCCTGGGGTCGGGAAGACCTACGCCATGCTCGGTGAGGCCCGACGCCGGGCGGAGCGGGGCACCGATGTCGTCGTCGGGATCGTCGAGACGCACGGCCGGTCGAAGACCGCCGACCTGCTGGAGGGCCTCGAAGTCGTCTCCCGGCGTGGCGTCGACGGCTACCCAGGCCTTGACGAGCTCGACCTCGACGCCGTCCTCGCGCGCAAGCCCGAGGTCGTGTTGATCGACGAGCTCGCCCACACCAACGCACCCGGCTCGCGCAACCGCAAGCGCTGGCAGGACGTCGAGGAGCTGCTCGAGGCCGGCAGCGACGTGCTGACCACGGTGAACGTCCAGCACCTCGAGTCGCTCAACGACGTCGTCCAGCGGATCACCGGCGTTCGCCAGCAGGAGACCGTGCCCGACGAGGTGGTGCGCCGGGCCGAGCAGATCGAACTGATCGACATCACGCCGGAAGCCCTGCGCCGACGCATGGCCCACGGCAACGTCTACGCCGCGGAGAAGGTCGATGCGGCGCTGGCGAACTACTTCAGGCCGGGCAACCTCATTGCGCTGCGCGAGCTGGCCCTGCTCTGGGTGGCGGACGAGGTGGACGTGGCGCTGCAGCGTTACCGCACCGAGAAGGAGATCAGCGAGGTCTGGGAGACCCGCGAGCGGGTGGTCGTCGCCCTGACCGGGGACCGGGAGAGCGAGACGGTGCTGCGCCGGGCCGCCCGGATCGCCAAGCGCGCCGGCGCCGCCGACCTGCTGGCCGTGCACGTGCTGCGCGGCGACGGGCTCGCGGGGCCGCCGGTCGGAGCCGTGGCCCGACTGCGCTCGCTGGCGGAGGACGTCGGCGCGAGCTTCCACACGGTGGTCGGCGGGGAGGACGTGCCTGCCGCCCTGCTCGACTTCGCCCGCGGGGCCAACGCCACGCAGCTCGTGATCGGCACGTCCCGCCGGTCCCGGCTGGCGCGGGTGTTCGTCGAGGGGATCGGGGCCCGTGTGGTGCAGGACTCCGGGTCGATCGACGTGCACATGGTCACCCACGACGAGGCCGGTCGTGGATTGCGGCTCCCGGCGCTGCACAGCGGGCTGTCGGGCACCCGCAGGGTGCTGGGCTGGGTGCTCGCGGCGGCGATGCCGCTCGCAGCCACCGGTGTGGGCATCGTGCTGCGCGGCCTCGTCGGCATGTCCACCGATGTGGTGCTGTTCTTCCTCGCCACGGTCATCGTCGCGATGGTGGGCGGCCTCGGTCCCGCGGTGGTGGCCGCCGTGGTCGGCGGCGCACTGCTGAACTTCTTCCTGACCCCACCGCTCTACTCGTTGACCATCGGCACGGCGGAGAACCTGCTGGCGATTGCAGCGATGGTGATCGTGGCAGTGCTCGTCGCCATCGTCGTCGACCGCGCGGCGCGGCGCGCCCAGCAGGCTGCACGGTCTCGGGCCGAAGGGGCGCTGCTGGCGTCGTTCGCCCGCACGGTGCTCACCCGGCGCGATCCGCTGCCCCGTCTGCTGGAGAAGGTGCGCGAGGCGTTCGGCCTGCATTCTGTCGCGTTGCTGGAGCGGACGGGTGGCACGGCATCGGATCACTGGTCCTGCGTCTCCTCGTCGGGGACGGTGTACTGCATGTCGCCGGAGGAGGCCGACGTCGACGTCGAGATCGAGGACGACCTGCACCTCATCGGCAGTGGCCGTTCCTTGCCCGCCTCGGACCGGCGCCTGCTGGAGGTTGTGGGCGGGCAGGCGTTGCTCGCGCTGCGCAGCCAGCGGGCCGCGGCGGAGGCCGACGACTCGCGGCGCCGGGCCCACGCCACCGAAACCCGCAGCGCGTTGCTGTCGACCGTCGGCCATGACCTGCGCAGCCCGCTGACCTCGATCAAGGCTGCGGCCGGCAGCCTGCGGGACCCGAACCTCCAGCTGCCGCCGGCGGACCGCCAGGAGCTGATGGCGACCATCGAGGAGTCGGCCGACCGGCTCACGGGGCTCGTGGACAACCTGCTCGACTCCGCCCGCCTCGCCTCCGGCACCGTCACGCCGCTGCTGGCGCCGATCGGGTACGACGAGGTCGCCGTCAGGGCGCTCGTCGGCTTGCCGAACGCCGACAAGGTCACGGTGGACATCGACGAGTCGCTTCCGGACGTGGTCGCGGACGCCGGCCTGCTGGAGCGCGTCGTCGCGAACGTCGTCGAGAACGCTCTGCGCTATGCGGCCGGGGCCTCGATCGTGCTGCGGGCGAGTGCCTACGCCGACCGCGTCGAGCTGCGGATCGTCGACTCCGGCCCGGGGGTGCCCAAGCACGGGCGGGACGCGCTGTTCGCCCCGTTCCAACGGCTCGGCGCCGCGGTGCCCAGTGACCGCGACGGCGCGACGGGCGTGGGGCTCGGGTTGTCGGTCGCGCGCGGGCTCACCGAGGCCATGGACGGCTCCCTCACCGCGGAGGACACGCCCGGCGGCGGCCTGACCGTGGTCATCTCAATGCCCGCGTGGTCGAACGGGGCAGGCCGATGACCGAGCACCGCGTGCTGGTGGTCGACGACGACCTGCAGATCCTGAGAGCGCTGCGGATCAACCTCACCGCGCACGGCTACCACGTCCTGCTGGCCCCCGACGGCGGCGCCGCGCTGCGCGCCGCCGCCGACGGGCACCCCGACGTCGTCGTCCTCGACCTCGGGCTGCCCGACATGGACGGCATCGAGGTCATCGAGGGGCTGCGCGGCTGGAGCACCGTCCCGATCATCGTGCTGTCGGCCCGGACCGGCGGACCCGAGACCGTCCGCGCCCTCGACGCCGGCGCCGACGACTACGTCACCAAACCCTTCGGGATGGCCGAGCTGCTGGCGCGACTGCGGGCCGCGGTCCGTCGTGCCGCGGTCTCCGCCGTGGACGGCGAGCCGATCGTCGACGCCGGGGACTTCAGCGTCGACCTCGCGGCCAAGAAGGTGGTGCGCGCCGACGGCAACGAGCTGCACCTCACCCCCACGGAGTGGGGCGTGCTGGAACTCCTGGTACGTCACCGCGGCAAGCTCGTCGGGCAGCGCGAGCTGCTCCGGGCGGTGTGGGGCCCGACCTACGGCACCGAGACCAACTACCTGCGGGTGTACATGGCGCAGCTGCGCCGCAAGCTGGAACCGGAGCCCTCCCGGCCCAAGCACCTGATCACGGAGCCGGGAATGGGCTACCGCTTCGAAGGGTGATCAGCAGGGTGTGGAGCGGTGGTCAGCGGCCGAAATCCTGCACCCAGTAGTCGCCCTTGCCGGCGTAGCCCACGCCGATCGCGGTGAACGAGCAGTCCACGATGTTGCGCCTGTGACCGGGGGAGGCCATCCAGTCGTCCACGACCTCGGCCTCGCTCTGCTGGCCCCGCGCGATGTTCTCCCCGCCGGGGGAACCGTAGCCCTCCGCGCGGATCCTGGCGTCGAACGTCGTGCCGTCCTGGCTGGTGTGGGAAAAGTAGCCACCGGCGGCCATGTCCGAGGCGTGCTGCTGGGCGGCGGCGGTGAGCCTGGGGTCGAGCTTCAGCGCGGGGCAGCCCGCCGAGCTCCGCCTGGCGTTGGTGGCGGTGACGACGTCGTAGACGGGGCTGGCGGCCCGGAGGACCTCGCGCTTGGTCATCGGAGCCGAGACGGCTCTTGCCGGCGCGGACGAGCTGGTGGTCGGTAGGGCGACGGGGGCGGGCGTCGCCTGCGGGGCGACGACGGGGAGGGGCGGCGGCGCGATCGCCACCTCGAGTGGCGCGGCTGCACGCCGGGGCATCGGGACGACCGCCGGGGCCGCCGCGACCGCTGCCACTCCGAGCGCGGCATGCCAGTCTGTCGGCACGATCCCGGGGGGAGCCGTGAGAGCCACGCTACCGATCAAGAGCACCCCGGTCGTGATGCCGAGGAGCAGGATCCCGCCACGATGCCTGGGCCTGTACACGGCCGTAACGTAGCAGGACCATTGGGACGTACCGGTTCCGCCGTTCGGCTGAATGTCGGGTATTTCAGGTCAAGTTCAGCCCATGGCTCTCCGAACATAGCTTTGTGTAGTCCGCGCGAGCCCGACCTGTCGGTAGGGCCCGGGATCGGCAGGCGTTCCAGCGGCGGCGGGAGGCACTCCCGGGCGAGCGGTGCTGCGACGCCGGCGGCGGCCTACAGGGATTCGTCGCAGCCTGACGGTAATCTGCGTCGACCGCCGCCCCCCTGGAGAACCCACTCGTGCATCTCAAGAGCCTGACGCTGAAGGGCTTCAAGTCCTTCGCCTCGGCCACGACACTGCGCCTGGAGCCGGGGATCACCTGCGTGGTCGGCCCGAACGGCTCGGGCAAGTCCAACGTCGTCGACGCGATCAGCTGGGTCCTCGGCGAGCAGGGAGCGAAGGCTCTCCGTGGCGGGAAGATGGAGGACGTCATCTTCGCCGGCACGTCGGGACGCGCTCCGTTGGGCCGCGCCGAGGTGACGCTGACGATCGACAACTCCGATGGGGCGTTGCCGATCGACTACTCCGAGGTGTCGATCACCCGCCGGATGTTCCGCGACGGCGCGGGCGAGTACGAGATCAACGGGTCGCACTGCCGGTTGCTCGACATCCAGGAGCTGCTGTCGGACTCCGGCATCGGCCGCGAGATGCACGTGATCGTCGGGCAGGGCCAGCTCGACTCGGTGCTGCAGTCCAAGCCAGAGGACCGCAGGGCCTACATCGAGGAGGCCGCGGGCGTCCTCAAGCATCGCAAGCGCAAGGAGAAGGCACTCCGCAAGCTCGACGCGATGCAGGCCAACCTCACCCGACTCACCGACCTCACCGCGGAGCTGCGCCGCCAGCTCAAACCGCTGGGGCGGCAGGCGGAGATCGCCCGCCGCGCGCAGGCCGTCCAGTCCGAGCTGCGGGACTCCCGGCTCCGGCTCGCCGCCGATGATCTGGTCACTCTGCGTGACGCGCTGGCCCGCGAGGAGGCCGACGAGTCGACGGCCCGCGCCCGCCGGGCCGAGGTGGAGGAGCAGCTGTCTGTCGCGCGCGTCGAGCAGGAACGGCTGGAGCTCGCTTTGGCACAGGACGCCCCGCGGCTGGCCGCCGCGCAGGACACCTGGTACCGCCTCTCCGCGTTGGCCGAGCGCCTCTCCGGAACCGTCCGGCTTGCGCAGGAGCGCACCCGCCACCTCGCCGACCCGCAGGAGCGCACCCCGGGGCGGGACCCCGACGAGCTGGACGCGGAGGCCGACGCCGTCTCCGAACAGGAGGACGAACTGGTCGCGGCCGTCTCCGAGGCGCGCAGGCGGCTGTCGGACGTGCTGGAGGAACGCGCCGAGCACGAGAAGATACTGGCCGCCGCCGAGCGTGCCCACATGGCCGCCGTCCGCGCGCTGGCCGACCGCCGGGCCGGGCTCGCCACGCTCGCCGGGCGCGCCGAGGCCCTGCGCAGCGGTGCCGCCGCCACCGCCGACGAGATCGAACGGCTGTCCGAGGCGCTCGCCGAAGCACAGGAGCGCACCGAGACCGCGGAGGCCGAGCTGGCCAGGGCCGGCGACGAGCTCGGCGCCCTCGACGACGGCGACACGGGGCTCGAACAGCGCTGCGCCGAGGCCGTCGACGCGCACGAGAGCGCCCGCAAGCGAGTCGCCGAGCTGGTGGCGCGCGAGCGCGAGCTCGAGCAGCAGCGTGCGCACTGGCGGGCCAGGGTCGACGCGCTGTCGGTCGGGCTGGCCCGGCGCGACGGTTCCGGCGCTCTGCTGGGCACCGATGGTGTGCTCGGCGCGGTGTCCGGCCTGCTCACCGTCGAGACATGGGCCCGCGTGGCCGTCGCGGCCGCGCTGGGTGAGCTCGCCGACGCGGTGGCGGTGGCCTCGCCCGACGCTGCCGTGGACGCGCTGCGCCTGCTCCGCGCCCGCGATGCCGGCCGGGCGGCGCTGGTGGTCGGCTCCGCAGAGCAGGAGAGCGACCGTCCCGACCCCGGGCCGGCGCCCGTCGGGCGCTGGGCGGTGGAGGGTGTCGCCGCCGGCGGCGCGCTCGCCGGCGCGGTGCACCGCCTGCTGGCCGGCGTCGTCGTCGTCGACGATCTGGCCGCGGCCCGGGCGGTGCTCGAGTCCGACCCCGGGCTGATCGCCGTCACCGTCGACGGCGACGTCCTGGGTGCACATCGCGCCTCAGGCGGCTCCGGTGCGGCCACCAGCGCCCTGGACGTGCAGGCTGCGGTCAACGAGGCCGTCGAGCAGCGTGAGGCCGTCGAGCAGGAGCTGGTGCGGCTGCGTCCAGCGCTCGACGGCGCCCGCGCGGAGGAGGCCGCCCGGCTGGCGGACGTCGAGGCCGCGCAACGGGTGCAGGCGGCCGCCGAGCAGCGGCGCTCCGCGGCGTCGGCGCAGCTGGGGCGCTACGAGCAGGCCGTGCGGTCGGCCACCGCGGAGGCCCAGCGGCTGCGGCAGCGACGCGACGACGTGGAGGCCCGCCGCTCCGACGCCCTCCTGGCGCTGGAGGCCGCCGAGCAGCAGCTCGCGGTGGCCGAGGACGAACCGGTAGACGACGAGCCCGACACCGAGATCCGGGACGCCGCCGCCGAGTCGCTCGCCGCCGCGCGCGCCGAGGAGGTGGAGGCGCGGCTCACTCTACGCACGGTCGAGGAGCGGGCCCGGGCCATCGCCGGGCGCGCCGACTCCCTGCGTCGGCAGGCGTCGTCGGAGCGGCAGGCCAGGGCCAGGGCGGCTGCCGCTCGTGAGGCGAGGGAGCGGGGCGCGTCGATCGCAGCGCTCGTCGCCCGCGCAGGCGAGACGGCGTGCGAGCGGATCGCCGTGTCGCTGGCCGCGGCCGCCGCCGAGCGCGACGCCGCTGCGGCGGCCCGCGACTCCCGCGAGCGCGCGCTCGGCGAGGCCAGGGCCACTTCGACGCGCCTGACCTCGCTCATGGAGAAGCTCACCGACGCCGTGCACCGCGACGAGGTGCTGCGCGCGCAGTCCCGGCTGCGGTTGGAGCAGCTCACCGAGAAGGTGCTCGCCGACCACGGCCTCGGCATCGACGACCTCGTCGCCGAGTACGGCCCCGACGCGCCGGTGCCGGCATCGGCCGCGGAGATGGCCGAGTACGAGGCGGCGAAGGAGCGCGGCGAGGACGTCGTGCCACCCCCACCGATGCCCTACGACCGCGCTGCCCAGCAGCGGCGGGCGCAGCGGGCGGAGAAGGACCTCGGACTGCTGGGCAAGGTCAACCCGCTCGCGTTGGAGGAGTTCGCGGCGCTCGAGGAGCGCTACCGGTTCCTGTCCACGCAGCTGGAGGACCTGAAGAACACCCGTCGCGACCTGCTCACCGTCGTCCGGGAGGTCGACGACAAGATCCTCGAGGTGTTCGCCATCGCGTACGCCGACGTGGCACGGGAGTTCGAGATCGTTTTCGCCACGCTGTTCCCCGGCGGCGAAGGGCGGCTGATCCTCACCGATCCCGACGACATGCTCACCACGGGCATCGACGTCGAGGCGCGACCGGCAGGCAAGAAGGTCAAGCGACTGTCGCTGCTTTCCGGTGGAGAGCGCTCGCTGGTCGCGGTGGCGTTCCTGGTCGCGCTGTTCAAGGCCCGGCCGTCGCCGTTCTACATCCTCGACGAGGTCGAGGCCGCGCTCGACGACACCAACCTCGGCCGGTTGCT
>DASRSC010000279.1:0-14747 GCA_035695525.1 Pseudonocardia sp.
GGCTCCGTCGGGCGGTGCCGGAACTCGACGGTCTCCTCCACGACGTCGCCGCCGAGCACCTCGGCCAGCGCGACGCGCACCTCGCCGCTCGTGTCGACGACCTTGTCGCCGTCCAGCCGGAGGTCCGCCGGCGAACGGGTCGCCGCGATCGCCGACCTGGTCGGCGAGGAGGCGCTCGAGCGGACGGTGGTGTGGCGGCACCGCCCGACCACGACCCTGGACCCCGAGACGGGACAGGGGAACGCGCACGTGCAGTTCGCTTTCGCGGCGCACCGGGCCGTCGTCGACGTGGACGTCGAGCTGGGGCTGGTGAAGGTGGTCGCGCTGGACACCGCGCAGGACGTCGGCAGGGCCATCAACCCGGACGCCGTGATCGGCCAGATCCAGGGCGGCAGCGCGCAGGGCATGGGGTTGGCGCTGATGGAGGAGGTTGTCGTGACGGACGGCAAGGTGCTGAACCCGTCGTTCACCGACTACCTCATCCCGACGATCCTCGACATGCCGCCGATGCGGATCAAGGTGCTGGAGTACGCCGACCCGCACGCCCCTTACGGTGTCCGTGGTGTCGGTGAGCCTCCGACGATCTCCAGCGGTCCCGCCGTCGCGGCCGCTGTCCGGGCAGCCACCGGTAAGGCGCTGCTTCGCGTTCCCGTCCGGCCCGAGCACATCACCGGCGCCTGACGGCGCCCGTGCGCGGATACGGGTGCCGGAGCACTCGTATCCGCGCACGAGCACGACGAAGGAGTGCAAAGGGATGCCACTGATGTTCCTGAACGGCACCGCAATGTCTGACGGCGCAGACCACCACCTGGTCGGCGGGGCGCCGCTGGTCACCCGCACCACCACCGCACCGCGCTACCGCTTCCACGCCGTGAACGGGCGCTACCCCGCCCTGGAGGACGTCGGGGACGGGGGAGCGGCGGTGCAGGGCGAGGTCTACGACCTGTCCTACGAGCAGCTGCGGGAGGTGCTGCTGCCCGGGGAGCCCGACGGCCTGGAGCTCGGCGTGATCGAGCTGGCCGACGGCAGCGGGTCGCTGGCGATGCTGCTGCGCCGGGAGTACGCGCAGCTCCCGCCGCTGACCGACATCTCGCAGCAGGCGAGCTGGCGCACCTACCAGGAGCAGGCGTGATCCTCATCCGGGCGCAGCGCGCCGTGGTCGACGGAGTCGAGCAGTCGGCCGCGGTGCTGGTGCACGGCGAGCGCATCGAGGCCGTGCTGCCGTTCGACGCCTCGATCGACGCGCGGGAGGTGGTGCTCGCCCGCGACGAGGTGCTGCTCCCCGGTCTCGTCGACACCCACGTGCACGTGAACGAGCCCGGTCGCACCGAGTGGGAGGGCTTTGCCTCGGCCACCCGCGCCGCCGCGGCCGGTGGGGTCACGACGATCGTGGACATGCCGCTGAACGCGCTGCCACCGACCGTCGACGTGGCCGCGCTGGAGATCAAGCGCAAGGCGGCGGACGGGCAGTGCCGCATCGACGTCGGCTTCTGGGGCGGCGCGGTGCCGGGCAACGCGGGCGAGCTGCGCGCGCTGCACGATGCCGGGGTGTTCGGCGTCAAGTGCTTCCTGCTCGACAGCGGCGTCCCGGAGTTCCCGCCGCTGGTCGGGGAGGAACTGGCCGTGGCGCTGCGGGAGGTCGCGGCGTTCGGCGGCCTGATGATCGTCCATGCCGAGGACGGCACGCTGATCCGTCCTGCGACTGGCCGTCGGTACGCCGACTTCGTGGCCTCACGCCCGCGGGCCGCGGAGGACAGCGCGATCGCCACGCTGCTGCGGGCGGCGCGCGATACCGGTGCCCGGGTGCATGTGGTGCACCTGTCCTCGGCCGACGCGTTGCCGCAGCTCGCCGCCGCGCGCGCCGAGGGCGTCCACGTCACCGTGGAGACGTGCCCGCACTACCTCGCCCTGACCGCCGAGGAGGTGCCCGACGGGGACACCCGCTTCAAGTGCTGCCCACCGGTTCGTGAGGCCGGCAACCGGGACGCGCTGTGGCAGGGCCTCGCCGACGGGACGATCGACACGGTCGTCTCCGACCACTCGCCCTGCACGGCCGACATGAAGCGCCTGGAGGCGGGTGACTTCGGCGAGGCGTGGGGCGGGATCGCGTCGCTGCAGCTCGGGTTGCCCGTGGTCTGGTCCGAGGCACGTCGCCGCGGCCACGGCCTCGCGGACGTCGTCATGTGGATGGCCGAGCGCCCGGCGGCGCTGGTCGGGTTATCCCGGAAGGGCCGCATCGCTGCTGGTCAGGATGCCGATCTGACCGTGTTCGCCCCCGAAGCGACCTTCGTGGTCGGGCGGCTGCACCACAAGAACCCGATCACCCCGTACGCCGGGCGGGAGCTGCACGGCGAGATCCGGAGCACCTGGCTCCGGGGCGAACCGGTCGAGGTGGAGGGGGCAGCTCCGCCCCGTGGCCGCCTCCTGAACAGGCAGGACGCACGATGACTGACTTCCGGCAGCTGCCCGACCTCGCACTGCGCACGCTCGGCGGCGGCGTCGTGTGGGCCAACGACGAGGCGTTTGCCGCGCGCGAGAACCTGATCATCCCGGGGCCTGCGCTGTTCGACCGGGGCACCTTCGGGCACAAGGGCAAGGTGTACGACGGCTGGGAGACCCGGCGCCGCCGCGAGCCCGGACACGACGAGGCGATCATCCGCCTGGGCGCCCCGGGGATCGTCTCGGGCGTCGTGGTCGACACGTCCTGGTTCACCGGCAACTACCCACCGGAGGCAGCGGTCGACGGGCTCGCGGTCGACGGTCACCCGACGGCCGCCGACCTCCTCGCGGACAACGGCTGGGAGCCGCTGCTGCCGCGCACCGCGATCAAGGGCGACACCGAGAACGTGTTCGCGGTGACGAGCGACCGGCGGATCACGCACGTGCGTCTGCGGATCCATCCGGACGGTGGCGTGGCCCGGCTCCGGGTGCACGGCGAGGCGCTGCCGGACCCGCGGCTGCTCGACGCGCTCGGCACGGTCGACCTTGCGGCGATCGAGAACGGTGGCAGGGTCATCGCCTGCTCCAACCTCTTCTACAGCTCGCCGAACAACCTCCTGGTCCCCGGCCCACCCCGCTCGATGGGGGAGGGGTGGGAAACGGCCCGGCGTCGCGACGACGGCAACGACTGGGTGGAGGTGGCCCTTACCGGCGAGTCCGTGATCACGGTGGCGGAGGTCGACACAAGCTACTTCTTGCACAACGCGCCGGGCTGGGCCGCGCTGCGCGGACGCCGGGGCGACGGCGAGTGGTTCGACCTCGTGCCTCGCACGGCGCTGCAGCCCGACACCCGTCACCGGTTCGCGCTCGCCGCGGACGCCGCCCACCCGGCCACCCATGTCCGCATGGACATCTTCCCCGACGGGGGCATGGCCCGGTTGAGGATGCACGGGCGGCTCACTCCGGAGGGCAGGGCGGACCTCGACCGGCGGTGGACGGGGGGCCGATGAACGTGCCCTTCCTGCGCTCGCCCCACGAGACTGGCACCGGCAAGATCCCGTTCGACCAGCACTTTGAGGCCCTCGCCCGCGTCGGCTACACCGGCTGGGTCGGCCTCGAGTACATGCCGTCCACGTCGAGCGAGCGGGCCTTCGACTGGCTCGCTCGATGAGCGCCGCGGAGGGGTCGGGCCGCGCGGACAGGGCCACGGTCGCCGTGATCGGCCTCGGCATCGTGGGGGGCCCGATGGCGGCCAACCTGGTTGGCCGCCGGTCAGGACGTGATCGGCTTCAACCGGTCGCGTCCCGCGGTCGACAGGTTGGTCGAGCTCGGCAGGCGGGCGGCGGAGAGTACCGCCGAGGCCGTCCGCGAGGCCGACGTGGTGATCACGATTCTCCCGGACAGCCCCGACGTCGAGGCGCTGGCGCTGGGTGAGGACGGGATCTACGCCAACGCCGAGCCGGGCACGCTGCACATCGACTGCTCCACCATCCGCCCCGACGTGGGCCGCCGCCTCGCCGCGGCCGGGGCCGAGCGCCGGATCCGAGTGGTGGACTCCCCGGTCAGCGGCGGCGAGGCGGGCGCGGTCGAGGGCACGTTGTCGATCATGGTGGGCGGCGAGCCGGCCGACGTCGAGGCGGCACGGCCCTTTCTGGACGTGGTCAAGGCCGCCGGCATGCGGTTGCGCGAGTTCAGCCCGGGGGCGGGCCGGCACGGGAGACTGACCCGATCAGGAGCGTCCGGCGGTCAGCACGCCGATCGAGTCGGCCGACAGCACGCGTTCGATGCCCAGCACAGCAGCGCCCGCGAGGCCCCCGTACTCGCCCAGCACACTGTTGGTCAGCACGAGGTTGCGGGTGGCCAGCGGTAGCGCCCGTTGGTAGACGACGCTGCGCACGCCGGCGAGCAGCTCATCGCTCGCTGCCGTGAGGGACCCGCCGATCGTCACCCGCGCCGGGTTGTAGAAGTGCACGAGCGTGGCCACGAGCTCACCGATCAGCCCGGCGGCCTCGCGGACCAGACCGAGCGCGACCGGGTCGCCGCGGCCCACCAGCGCGCGGACGTCGGCGATCGACACGTCCCCCGCCCCGCCCCGGCCCGTGCTGCCGTGCGCCACGGCCAGCCTGCGCGCGATGGCCCCCGCCGACGCCACGGCCTCGATGCAGCCGACGTTGCCGCAGACGCACGCGTCGTCGGGCGCCCCGCGCACCCGCACATGCCCGATATCGCCCGCGGCGCCGTCGGCGCCGTGGTGCAGCACCCCTTCCCGCGTGATCAACCCGCCGCCGATGCCCGTGCCGACCTTGACGAACAGCAGCGGAACCTGGTCGGCGGGCAGTGCGCGGGCCTCTCCGAGCGCGCGCAGGTTGACGTCGTTCTCCAGGACCGCGGGACACCGATACGTCTGCTGCAGCCGGGCTGTGACGGGATAGGCGTGCCACCCGGGCATGATCGGTGGCCGTACCGGGACGCCGAGCTGGCCGTCCACCGGGCCCGGCAGCCCGATGACGACCGCGCGCACCGGGACGTCATCCGGTGCCTGGCCGAGCAGCCCCGTGAGGTGTGACTCGACGGTGCGCAGCACGACCTCCGGTCCATCGGTCACGTCGACGTCGACGTGCGTGTGGCCCAGCACGCGCTGGCTGAGGTCGACGACGGCCAGGTGCGCGCCGCTCGCGCCGATGTCGGCCAACAGGACGTGCCCGCCCCGCGGGGACAGCGCCAGCCGGTCGGCGGGACGGCCGCGCCCCGCCGTGGGCCGCGTGCCATCCAGCCGGAGCACCCCGCGAGCGAGCAGCTCGTCCACGGCGGTGCTCACGGTGGTGCGGGCGAGGCCCGCCGCGGGGACCAGGTCGGCCTTGCTCATGGCGGTGCCCGAGGCGACCAGCCGGGCCACTGTGCTGAGGGTGACGGCGGCCTCGATGCGGCCGGAGAGCGCGGGCGCGCTCAGGCGCAGCGATGGCAGCAGTGGTAGCGGGTGCGGCAGAAGCATCACGGTCCGATTTCGTCGGAAAAACAGCGCAAAGAAGCATTATTCGGTCGTTGTAAGGCACTGGTCAATGCTCCTACGGTTCCACCGCCGGTAACCACGTCGAGGTGGGGTCGAGGTGGGGGAATGACAGCCAGGATGGCGGAGGAACCGCTGCTGACGATGCGCGGCATCGTCAAGCAGTTCCCGGGCGTACGCGCCCTGGACGGAGTGGACCTCGACGTGGCGGCGGGGGAGGTGCACTGCCTCCTCGGTCAGAACGGGGCCGGCAAGTCGACCCTGATCAAGGTGCTGGCCGGGGCGCACCGGCCGGACACCGGCGAGATCGTGTGGGCAGGTGACCGCGTCTCGTTCGGCTCCCCCCAGGCCGCCGACGCAGCGGGGATCGCCACCATCTACCAGGAGCTGGACTTGGTGCCCGGGCTCAGTGTGGCCGAGAACGTGGTGCTCGGCCACGAGCCTGCCCGTCTCGGTTTCACCCGGCCGCGCGACGCCGAGAAGGTGACCAGGGCGTTGCTGCGCCGCCTCGGCCACCCCGAGATCCCGCCCGGTCGCGAACTGGGGCGCCTCTCGGCGGCAGGCCAGCAGGTGGTGAGCATGGCCCGCGCGCTCGCGAGGGATGCGCGCCTGATCGTCATGGACGAGCCGTCGGCGGTGCTCGACCCGGAGGAGGTGCGCAACCTGTTCCGGGTGATCCGGGAGCTCACGGTCGACGGCGTGGCCGTGGTCTACATCTCCCATCGGCTCGAGGAGATCCGCGAGATCGGCGACCGGGTCACGGTCCTCAAGGACGGGCGCAGCGTTGCCCGGAACCTGCCCGCCCGCACCACACCGACTGCCGACGTCATCCGGCTGATGACGGGCCGGACCATCGAATACGTCTTTCCGGAGCGCCCGGCCACGCAGCCCGGGGACGTGGTGTTGGAGGTGGACGGGCTCGCGCGCACGGGCGAGTTCGCCGGGGTCTCCTTCACCGTCCGCGCCGGTGAGGTCGTCGGGCTGGCCGGGCTGGTCGGGTCGGGTCGCTCGGAGATCATCGAGACTGTCTACGGGGCGCGCAAGGCCACCGCCGGCACGGTGCGCGTGCGGGGGAAGGTGCTACGCGCGGGCTCGGTGCCCGCCGCGGTCCGGGCCGGGATGGGCCTGGCGCCCGAGGAACGTAAAAGCCAGGGCCTGCTGATGGCCGAGCCCGTGTACCGCAACGTCTCGCTGCCCGCACTCGCCCGGTTCGCCCGGTTCGGCTTCCTGGGCAGGGACGCCGACCTCACCGACGCCGGTGCGGTCACGGCGCGGCTCGACGTCCGCCCGGCCGACGCCACCCGCCCGGTCCGGACGCTCTCCGGCGGCAACCAGCAGAAGGTCGTGCTGGCCCGCTGGCTGCTGCAGGGATGCTCGGTCCTGCTCCTGGACGAGCCCACCCGCGGCGTGGACGTCGGGGCGCGCAGCGAGATCTACGCGCTGATCCGGCGGCTCTCGGCCGAGGGCGCGGCGATCGTGCTGGTGTCCAGCGAGGTGCCCGAGGTGCTCGGCCTCGCCGACCGGGTGCTTGTCGTCCGCGAGGGCCAGGTCGTCCACGAGGCCCCGAGCGCCGAGCTCGACGAGGGTCGGGTCCTCGACCTGGTCATGGAAGCGCTCGAACCATCTGC
Organism: Pseudonocardia sp.; assembly: GCA_035695525.1. GTDB lineage: Bacteria > Actinomycetota > Actinomycetes > Mycobacteriales > Pseudonocardiaceae > Pseudonocardia. Next base: position 7,075 of record DASRSC010000279.1, read on the forward strand.
GAAGGAAGGTGCCGGCCAGTGAGCGAGCAGGGCACAGCATCGGGCACGGTACCGGGCGGAGCGCAGGCGGAGCCCGCATCGGCGCCGGGCGGAGCGCAGGCGGAGCCGGTATCGGCACCGGCCGCCGACGAGCGGAGCCGGGTCGAGCAGGCGGCGCGCGTCGCGGAGCCTGCCCGGTCGCCCCTCAGTCGGCTGCTCGACAGCGGTGCGGGTCGCAACCTCGGGCTCGTCGCGGTACTCGCGCTCCTGTGCGTGGTCGGCGTCGTCACGGCCGACACGTTCCTGACCACCTCGAACCTGCTGACGATCCTGACGTCGGCTTCGATCATCGGGGTGCTGACCGTCGGGGTCACGTTCGTGATCATCGGCGGGGGTATCGACCTGTCGGTCGGCAAGGTGATGGCGCTGGCGTCGGTGTGGGCCACGACTGTGGCGACCCAGTCGTACGGCCCGGCCGTGATGGTGTTCTGCGCGGTCGCCGTCGGCGTCGGGGCCGGCCTGATCAACGGCCTGCTGATCGCCTACGGCCGGATCGTCCCCTTCATCGTCACGCTGGCGATGCTGATCTCCGCCCAGGGTCTGGCCGAGCGGATCTCCGGTCGGCGCAGCCAGATCGTCACCGACCCCGCGATCGCGGGCATCGCGAACACGCGCGTGCTCCGGATCCCGCTGCTGGTCTACATCTTCGCGGCGGTGGTGGCGGTCGGTTGGGTGGTGCTCAACCGCACCACGTTCGGCCGACGGACGTTCGCCATCGGCGGCAACGCAGAGGCGGCCCGGCTGGCCGGGGTCGACGTCCGCAGGCACACCGTTCTGCTGTACGCCGTGTCCGGGCTGTGTGCCGGCATCGCCGCGATCATGATCGCGTCGCTGACCACCACCGGGTCGAGCACCCACGGCACGCTGTACGAGCTCGACGCGATCGCCGCGGTGATCATCGGCGGCACGCTGCTCACCGGCGGCCGTGGCACGTTGATCGGCTCGATCCTCGGCGTGCTCGTCTTCACGACGATCACCAACCTGTTCGTGCTCAACAACCTGGCGACCGAGGTCCAGAACATCGCCAAGGGCGTGATCATCGTCGTCGCCGTGCTGATCCAGGCCCGTGCTCAGCGCTCGTCAACTGCCGGTTGAAACCGCAGGTCGACCGACCCCAACGAAGGAGTCCACCATGCCCGACCCCCTGGCCGTACCCGGTGTCCTGCGGCGCCGTGGTTTCCTCGCCGGCGCCCTCGGCGTCGGGGCCGGTGCCGCGCTGACCGCCTGCACCAGCAACGAGGCCCCATCGCCGACCACGAACGCGCCCCCAGCAGCCGCCGCCGGCGGCGGCAACGCCGCTCCAGGCAGGCCGGTGACCATCGGCTTCTCCGCGCCCGCCGCCGATCACGGGTGGATCGCCGCCATCGCGAACAACGCGCAGGCGCAGGCGCAGGCCTACTCCGACGTGACGTTCGAGGCCGTCAACCCGACCAACGACATCACCCAGCAGATCGCCGCCGTCCAGACCCTGATCAACAGGGGCGTGGACGCGCTGGTGATCCTGCCCAACGACGGCAGCCAGCTCACCTCGGTCGGGCGTGCGGCGATGCAGGCCGGCATTCCGGTGGTCAACCTCGACCGGATCTTCGACTCGCCGCTGGCCTACCGCACGTGGATCGGTGGGGACAACTACGGCATGGGTGTAAGCGCGGGCAACTACGTCGGCGAGCGGCTGCGCACCGCGGGCGTGACCAATCCGGTGATCGGCGAGATCGCGGGCATCGACAACCTCCCGCTGACCCAGGCCCGCAGCCAGGGCTTCGCCGACGCCCTGGGCACCTATGGCTTCCGGATCGGCCCCCGGCAGGCGGCCGACTTCACGGCGCAGGGCGGCCAGCGGGTCACCGCGAACCTGCTGCAGGCGGCGCCGCGGCTCGACGCCGTCTGGAACCACGACGACGACCAGGGCATCGGCGTCCTCGCCGCGATCAACCAGGCCGGGCGCAACGAGTTCTTCATGGTGGGCGGAGCGGGGTCGGCCAACGCGATGCGCGACATCCAGGCCGACAAGACGGTTCTCAAGGCGACGGTCACCTACAGCCCGTCGATGGCGTCGTCCGCGGTTGCGCTGGCGCGGCTCGTGGCGCAGGGTCGGGGCATGGGCGATCTTGCAGAGCAGGAGGTGCCCGCCTCCATCACGCTGGCCTCGGCGACGATCACCCGCGAGAACGTCGGCAACTACCTCCCGCTCGGGTTCGAGTCCTGAGCGCCGTGGGTAGCGAACGGGTGCTCGGGGTCGGCATGGTGGGCTACGCCTTCATGGGCGCCGCCCACTCCCAGGCATGGCGGACGGCGCGACGGTTCTTCGACCTGCCACTGCAACCGGACATGGCGGTGCTGTGCGGCCGCAACGCCGCGGCGACCACGGCGGCGGCGCAGCGGATGGGCTGGCGCACCACGGAGACGGACTGGAAGGCGCTGCTCCGGCGCGACGACGTCCAGCTCGTCGACGTCTGCACGCCGGGGGACACGCACGCGGAGATCGCGGTCGCCGCGCTGGAGGCCGGCAAGCACGTGCTGTGCGAGAAGCCGCTGGCCAACACCGTCGACGAGGCGCGGGCGATGGTGGCCGCCGCGGAGCGGGCGCAGGCCAGGGGCGTGCGCAGCATGGTCGGCTTCAACTACCGGCGGGTGCCCGCCGTCGCGTTGGCCCGGCGGCTGGTGGAGCAGGGGCGGATCGGCCGGGTGCGCCACGTGCGGGCGGTGTATCTGCAGGACTGGATCGTGGACCCGGAGTTCCCGCTGGTCTGGCGGCTGCAGGCGGAGCGGGCCGGGTCCGGGGCGCTCGGCGACATCGGTGCGCACATCGTCGACATGACCCAGTTCGTCACCGGCGACCGGCTCACCGGCGTCTCGGCGCTGACCGAGACGTTCATCACCGAGCGGCCACTGCCGGAGGCGTCGAGCGGGTTGTCGGCGTCCGGTTCCGCGGAGCGCGGCCCGGTGACCGTCGACGACGCTGCGCTCTTCCTCGGCCGCTTCGCGGGCGGGGCCATCGCGAGCTTCGAGGCCACCCGGTTCGCCACGGGTCGCAAGAACGCGATCCGGTGGGAGATCAACGGCAGCGCGGGCTCGCTGGCGTTCGACTTCGAGTCGATGAACGAGCTGTCCTTCTACGACGGCACGGAGGACCCGGAGACGGCCGGGTTCCGGCGGATCCTGGTCACCGAGCCCACCCACCCCTACGCGGGCGCGTGGTGGCCGCCCGGCCACCTGCTCGGTTACGAGCACTCGTTCACGCACGAGGTGGTCGACCTGCTGCGCGACCTCGCGGCGGGCACCGATCCGACGCCGTCGTTCGCCGACGGCCTGCAGGTGCAGCTCGTGCTCGACGCCGTTGTCCGGTCCGCGCAGAGTGGCAGCGGCTGGCAAGCGATCGCATCCTGATCATCCTCGCCGAAAGGGGCACCGCGCCATGGCGCGACCGATCACGTTGTTCACCGGCCAGTGGGCCGACCTGCCGTTCGAGGAGGTCGCCCGGCTGGCGGGGGAGTGGGGCTACGACGGCCTGGAGATCGCCTGCTGGGGCGACCACTTCGATCCCTGGGCCGCCGTGGAGGACGACGGGTACGTGCAGGGCCGCCTCGACGTGCTGGAGAAGCACGGGTTGTCCGTGTACGCCATCTCCAACCATCTCACCGGGCAGGCCGTCTGTGACGACCCGATCGACGAGCGACACCGGGGGATCCTCCCCGCGCGGGTGTGGGGCGACGGCGAGCCGGAGGGCGTGCGGCGGCGAGCGGCCGAGGCGATGCAGGTGACCGCCCGGGCTGCCGCGAAGCTCGGCGTCGACACGGTCATCGGGTTCACCGGGTCGAAGATCTGGAAGACCGTGGCGATGTTCCCGCCGGTGCCGCAGTCGATGGTGGACGACGGCTATCGCGACTTCGCCGACCGGTGGAACCCGATCCTCGACGTGTTCGACGAGGTGGGCGTCCGGTTCGCCCACGAGGTGCACCCCTCGGAGATCGCCTACGACTACTGGACGACCGTGGCGGCACTCGAGGCCGTCGGGCGCCGGCCGGCGTTCGGGCTGAACTGGGATCCGAGCCACTTCGTCTGGCAGGACCTCGACCCCGTCGGGTTCCTGTGGGACTTCAAGGACCGGATCTACCACGTCGACTGCAAGGACGCGAAGCGCCAGGTGGGCAACGGCCGCAACGGGCGGATGGGCTCGCACCTGGCATGGGCCGACCCGCGGCGCGGATGGGACTTCGTCTCCACAGGGCACGGCGACGTCCCGTGGGAGGCGTGCTTCCGGATGCTCAACACCATCGGCTACGCCGGCCCGATCTCGGTGGAGTGGGAGGACGCGGGGATGGACCGGCTCGTCGGGGCGCCGGAGGCGCTGGAGTTCGTGCGCCGGCTCGCGTTCGATCCGCCGTCGGCTGCCTTCGACGCGGCGTTCAGCAGCGGCTGACCTCGTCACGGGCTGGCCCTGATGCCCGGCGTGACCTACCGTCGCGCTGTTCGGTGACGGAGGGGCTGCATGGTGGAGGTCGGTGCGGTGCGGGTGCCCGGCAGCGGCCGGCCCCGCCGGTGGCGCGGTTCCGGCTGGGGGCGCGACGCGATGGGCACTCTGGCGGAGGGCAGGCGCATCGCCAGTTGTCTGCGCGGCGGTATCGCCGGACCCGACGCGGACGCCGCCGTGCGAGGCCTGCGCAGCCTGCTCGACGCCGAGGCGGTGGGCATCGGCGGGCTGCAGGGCGAGCTGACGTGGTCGGGGCGACCCGCCGACCGGGTCGCCGCTGAGCGACTCGCCGGCAGCGTGCTGCGCAAGGATGCGCGCTCGGCGGCTGGCGGTGTCGCCGCGTTGCCCATCCACGCGCGGGACGAGCTGGCCGGGGTGTTGGTCGTGGTCGGGCGGGTGCCTGCGGCCGCGGCGCGCGAGGCGGCCCTGTGGGTGGGGGAGGCACTGGAGCGGGCGGTCCTGGAGAGCTCCGCCGACGTCGCCCAGCAGGCGGAGCTGCGGGCGCTGCGGGCGGAGATCTCGCCGCATTTCGTCTACAACAGCCTCACGACGATCGCGTCGTTCGTCCGTTCCGACCCCGAGCGGGCCCGTGACCTCATTCTGGACTTCGCCGAGTACACGCGGCACAGCCTCGCCCGCCACGGCGACTACACCACGGTCGCCGGTGAGTTCCGCGCGATCGAGGCCTACCTCGCGCTCGCCCGCGCCGTGCTCGGCGACCGCCTGCGGGTGCAGGTGCGGATCGCGCCGGAGATCCTCCCTGTCGCGCTCCCGTACCTGGTGCTCCAGCCGCTGGTGGAGAACGCGGTGCGGCACGGGGTGGAGCTGCCGGGTGCCAGCGGGCTCGTTCAGGTCAGTGGCGAGGCCGCCGGCAGCGAATGCGTGATCGCCGTGGAGGACGACGGGCCCGGCATGGATCCCGAGTACGCTGCCGCCGTCCTGGCGGGGCGCGGCAGGCCCGGGAGCCTGGGGCTGGTCAACGTCGACCGCAGGTTGCGGACGATCTTCGGGGCCGGCTACGGGCTGGTGATCGAGACGGCGGTGGGCGCGGGCACCCGGGTACTGGTGCGCCTGCCGCGTTTCCAGCCGGGGGTGGTGGCTTCATGACCGGGCTGCGGGTGCTCGCGGTGGACGACGTCGCCCCCGCGCTCGAGGAGTTGCACAGGATGCTGGTGGAGGCGCCGGACGTGGCCACCGTGGCGGTGGCGGCAGACCCCATCATGGCCCTGCGGCGGATCCAGGCCGGCCCGCTCGACGCGGTGTTCCTCGACATCGCGATGCCCGCGATGACGGGAATGGAGCTGGCATCGCTGCTCTCCCGCATGACCGACCCACCGGTGGTCGTGTTCGTCACCGCCTATGAGGAGCACGCGGCGTCGGCCTACGGCATCGGCGCTGTCGACTACCTGCTCAAACCGGTCAGCGCGGAGCGACTCGCCGCCGCACTCGCCAGGGTGCGGCGCTTCACTGCGGCTGCGGCCGCCGGCACGATGCCCGCTCCGGTCGACGCGCTCGCCGCGGTTCCGGTGGAGCTCGCCGGCCGCACCTGCTTCGTCCGGCGCGATGACATCCGCTTCGTCGAGGCGCAGGGCGACCACGTCCGGCTGCACACCCCGACGGGGGCGCACCTCGTGCGGATGCCGATCTCCCGCCTCGAGGAGCACTGGCGGCCCGCCGGCTTCAGCCGTGTGCACCGCAGCTATCTGCTCGCTGTGCGTGCCGTCCGCGAGCTCCGCAGCGATCTCTCGGGCGGGCTGCTCGCCCACACCGACCTCGGCGACGTTCCGGTCAGCCGCCGCCACGCCCGTGATCTGCGTGAGCAGCTGATGGACGCGGCGAGACGCGGAGCGTTCGATCCCGCGAACCGGCCGCTCCGATGACGAGACAGGTTGCGTGAGGGGACCGGCCGGATGACGGGGCACCTTCGATGACACGACAGCGCCGGATTGCGGTGACGAGCCCGCAGACGCGCCTCGCACTCGCGGGTAGCCGTACGGGCGTCCCACCCGCACCGCCGCATCTCGCTCCCGCCGACGCCGAGCGGGCCCGGCGGATCCACCGCCGGCAGCTGCGGTACGCGCTCATCGTGCTCGGGTTGCTGGCCGCGCTGCTGCTCGGCCTTCCCGTCCTGCTCGCCGCCGCCCCGCGGCTGGACGAGGTGCGGTTCGCCGGAATCCCGGTGTCCTGGCTGGCGGTGGCCGTGCTGCCGTACCCGGTGCTCGTCGCGTTGGCCTGGTGCCAGCTGCGCTGGGCCGAGCGAACGGAACGGCCGCCGCGCCGGGCGAGAGGTCGCGGGTGATCTTCGCCATCGTCCCGGTCCTGCTGATCACGCTGCTGATCGGGGCGCGCGGAGTGGCGGCGATGCGCACCACCTCGGACTTCCTGGTGGCCTCGCGCCGGATCTCCCCGACGGTGAACGCGGCTGCCGTCTCGGGGGAGTACCTGTCGGCGGCGTCGTTCCTCGGTGTCGCGGGCCTCGTCGTCAAGGACGGGGTCGGCGCGTTCTGGTACCCCGTCGGCTTCGCGGCGGGATACATCGCGATGCTCGCGCTCGTGGCCGCGCCGCTGCGCCGTACCGGTGCGCTCACCGCGCCGGACTTCGCCGAGGCGCGGCTGGGTTCCCCGGTGCTGCGCAGGCTTGCTGCGGTGGTGGTGCTGGTGATCGGGTTCCTCTACCTGGTGCCGCAGTTCAGCGCCGCCGGGCAGGTGCTCGCCGTCGTCGGCGGCAACCCCTACTGGGTGGGGGTCGTGATCGCCGGCGCGGCCGTCAGCATCACGCTCGCCCTGGGCGGGATGCGCGCGGCGACCTACGTCCAGGCGTTCCAGTTTGCGCTCAAGCTCGTCCTGTTCATCGTCCCGGCGATCTGGCTGGTGCTGCTCGTGGGCCCGAGCACCCGCGCCAACGCTCTCGATCCGGTCGAGTTCACGCGGTTCCCCGCAGCCACCCCGGTGCAGTTCCGGCTGGACACCGAGCTCACGATCACCGAGCCGACCCGCGTGTCCATTGCGGGCGGGCCACAGCAGGTGCTCCCTCCGGGACGCTACGAAGCGCAGGCCGGGAGCACCTGGGTGTTCGACGTCGGGGCGGCCGTGCCGCAGGTCGGAGCCGGGCGGCCGCCTGGCGGTAGGGAGTGGGAACGGCCGCTGCTCGATCCCGGCGGGT